>OKRF01000424.1:276-8113 GCA_900290315.1 Candidatus Sulfopaludibacter sp. SbA3
GCGAAGGTATCCCGCGGCAAGCCGTTCGCTTTGGCCGTTCTCTCGATTCGCTCAGCCCCCTCGCGCGTGACACGCCCGCCGGGCGCCGACAAGGACCTGCGCAGCTTTATGGATGCGGCGTAATCGAGCCACCGGCGGCAAGACCGCTGGCGTTACCAGCGCTCAGTAGTTGCGCGCGAAGGTATCCCGCGGCAATCCGTCGGCTTTGGCCGTTTTTTCGATTCGCTCAGCCTCCTCGCGCGTGACACGCCCGCCGAGAGCCACCAGGAACGGACCGCGATTAGGGCCGTTGGGGCTGAAGACCTCGGCGTGGAGTCCCGGATGCTTCTCATTGATGTACCGGGCCCTGGTCTCCGCATCGTGGTAGCGGATGTAGGTGTAGGCGATGACGCGCCAATTGGGCGTCGCCACGGCGGGCACCGGGGCAGCGGGCATCACGTGTGGGACCGGGCGCGGCGCAGAAGGCGGCGCCGGGTTCCTGGTGAGCGCAACGATCGCCGCGACGGTCACCACTGCCGAGGCTGCAATGATCCACGGGCGACGCGATGCCCGGCGCATTCCTTCCTGTGGAACTCGCAGGAAGGCGGCCAACTGGTCCAGCCCTAGCAGATCCTCGGCTTGCTCCGGCGGAGAAGCATCCCGGAGGGTACCGCTCTCCAGCTTGATGGTATCCCCTACCGCAACGATGTGGTCGGCGTTGACTGCCCCGTGAGCAAAACCGCGGGCATGCAGGTAGGCCAGGGCGCGACCCACGGCCGCAACCACGGCGAGCGCTTCGCGCTGGCCGAGCCCGGCCGCTAATGCCGAAGTGAGGCAGTCGTCAGGACACTCGTAGACGGCATAGAACACGCCGTTCGCCATGCCCGTGTCCAGAACGCGCTGGATGTTGGGATGGTCAAGCTGCGCCGCCCGCCACCACAAATCCCCAGGCGACTCGCGGGTGATCTGAACGATGGCGCGTCCACCGGCGAATGCCGCCCTGAAGAACTCCCCACGTCCTTCTTTGCCCAGCGATTCATCCAGGCGGTACTGCTCCGCCAAGACTACTCCTGCCATGTGTTGCCAATCAGACATAGCCGTATGAACTCGGTAATAAATCCGCGGCGAGCGTAAAACTTACGTAGACTCGCCCGCGGCGGAGCCTGCACTTACGCGGTCAAAGGGTTGGGCCGTAATGATTGCAGTCACGGCCCCCATCGTGCTGGAACGGAGCACTTTCATACCCATATGTGGAACAAACGGAACGACGAACCTTACACTCCCAGACCCCAGCAGCAGGAGCCCTCGCCCTCGCCGCCGGCGCCCGCACCGGTCCCCATGGCCGCGCCGGCACCGCGGCCGGAGCCAGCGCCGCCGCGGCAGATCGCCGCCATCGGCGCTTCCATGACGATCAAAGGCGATATTCGCGCCCGCGAAGAACTGGTGGTGGATGGCGAAGTGGAAGGCACGCTCGAATCACAGAGCCTGATCACGGTGGGCCCGAGCGGCAAGGTCCACTCCAACATCAAAGCGCGGGAGGTGGTGATCTTCGGATCGGTGCGGGGGAACGTGGAGGTCTCCGAAAAGATCGCCATTCGCGAACAGGGCAGCCTGGTGGGGGACATCAAGACTGCAGGCATCAGTATCGACGACGGGGCCTACTTCAAAGGCAGCATCGATATCATGAGGCCTGAGCCGAAGGCCACCGCCAAGGGGACGAAGGCCGAAGCGCGGGCGAGTTAAGTCAGCGGGAAGACAGACGACACACTTCGATCGTCTGTCCTAGCGCAATGCTCTCAGTTGTCAGAGATCGGCAGCGGTGGACTGGTGAAAAACGGCTCAAGCAGCCTGGCGGAAGGGCTTCGAGGCGTCCGGGAAGTGCTTTTTTGCGGCGGCGAGGCGGAGGTTGTGGGCAGCACTGGTCTAGGAAAACTCACATCCCACCGGCTTGACGCTCGACCAGGACGGGAAAGTCTCCACACATTACGTACGCCAAGGAGGCCGAAAATCCACTCAATAGGACTTGTACCGCGAGAAGCAACTTACGAAGAAGAAGTTGGAGGACGGGCGCAAACGGCGGGCTAATATCCGACGCACAGGGATGGCTGATGAAGCACGGAGCGCTACGTTAACGATTACAAGCTCGTTCATTCACGGCCTTCTGGCGCGACGTCGGCGGCGAATACTGCCCAGAACGGCTCTAGCAAGAATTTCAACTGTAATGAGCAGTAGCGAACTGGCCAGCCCAAAAACCGGGCTCAAATTGGCGTGGCGGAATTCTTATGTCCGATGAAATCTGCTGACACAAGGGAGCATCATGGGCCGTCCTGTCAAATCGGAGCCGCGTCTGGCCGGTAGCCTTCGGGAAGATGGCGTTGCAGGTCGCGGCCTTCGTGAAGGACCCGAGCTACCTCAATAACGCCGTCCTCACGGCGGCGATAAAGCAGGAAGTGTCGCGGATCCTTCAGTGTTGAGCCCCTCACTCTGGTTCGGCTTAGCGAAATATGGTAAGTCCGCGCACCTAGGATCATGATCTCGGGGCGTTGCTTCGAGCCAGGCTGCTCCGGATCCGCGTCGAAATCGAGCAACGCTTGACGAATGAGAGCCCTGTAGCGCAGCGACGCAGCCTGCCCAAATTCCTGAAGGCTCCTTTTCACGATGGTAGCGATGTCGCGGCGGGCGGGGCCGGTAACGTGAAATTGAAGCCTGCGCCTTTTAGCCACGCTTCCGCTCGGCGGCCAGTTCGGCTGACGCCTCTTCGTGAATCTGATCCAGAAAAGCGTCGAGTTCTTCTTCGGAATTCACCGTCACGTAATCGCCGCGGCGTGCGGCATCGAAGCCTTCCTTGGCAGCGGCGCGCAGCCATTCGAGCTTGGCCTTATCTTCCTCTTCGCGCTGCTCCAACAGACGGAGTCCTTCCCGCACCACTTCGCTGGCGTTACTGAAGCGGCCCGAGGTGATGCCGGCCTCGATGAAGCGGTCGAAGTGTTCGGTCAGATTGACGTTGCGGGTTGGCATGCGAAAGCTCCTTCCTACTAGCCTACCGGGACTGGCAATTATTGCCAACAAACTGGGCGTGATTTCAGTTAAAGCATGCCCCACCGTAGGCACGAGCTTTCATGAAGTTTCGCAGCGTCGTCTGTCGCAGCGCGAGAGAGCCATCGCTTTGCGGTTCCTGCGACCGAAGCAGCTACTTCGCGGCATGAAGAATCTGCGCGCTGCTACTTGCGGAGATTGTCGATTGTCTCGCGCATCTTCGCGGCCTGCGGCCAGTCGGGGTGGTGGCGAAGAAAGTCTTCCAGACTATCCGCCGCTGCTTGGTGTTCCCCGCGGCGCAGGTGAATCTCCGCCAGGAGTAATTGGGGATGCGAGAAGTGCGCGGGATCGATCTGGCGGGCCTTTTCCAGGTACTTCACGGCGTGGTCGAAATCGCCCATTCCGAAGTAAGTCATGCCCATTTGGGAATTCGCCAGGGCATCGCCCGGGCGCTCCAGAACGGCGAAGGCGTTGAACTTCCACGCTTCGTCCAGGTTCTGGATGGTCACCAGGACGCCGCCCAGGTTGACGAGCGGTTCATACGACTTCGGATCCTGCTTTAAGGCCTCGCGAAAGCACTCCTCGGCGCGCTGGAACTGCTGCGTCTGGTAGGCGATGGTGCCCAGTTCATTCCAGGCGGCGGAGAACTGCGGGGCAATCTCCACAGCATGCTCCAGATGCTTCACCGCATCGATGGTGTCCCGCTTGCCCAGGCACTTGCGTGCCTCCTGATACTCGTGCAGGGCCTTATCGGGAATGGCTAACTCCCGGGCGGAGACGGAGTGCTCCTGACGCATGATGTCGCCGTAGACGAAATCGGAGTCCTTCAGGTCCAGCCGCAGGACAACGTGCCCATGCGCATCGGCGGTTCCGGGCCCCACTTCCACGGTCTGGCGCGCCTCGCCACGCGCAGGGATGTAGACCGCCAGAGTGTAGGCGCCGGCCTCCAGTTTCCGGAAGGCGAATTTTCCGGAATCGTCGCTCAGGGTAAAAGCGTGGAAGGGCGAGGTAGCCCCGAAGAGTGTGAGCGACGCCGCAGTCTCGGGCCGAACCTGCCCGGCGAGTTCGTAGAGCGATTCCCCGCCCCGGGCAAGCGCGGCCAGCAGCAGAACTGCCCAGAAAATACGCACGTCGCCGTCAGATCCTCTGGCGTCCATTCTACCGCCAGTCACGAAAATTACGCCTTATACGAAAAATCAGGTATTTACCCGTGTAACTTTTCGTGTTATAGATGAGTCAGCAGCGGCGGTTCTGGAAGGAGAGAGGCGATGCGAACGAAACGGTTTTTCGCTGTTCTCGGAGTGAGTGCCCTGTTTTGCGCCGGTGTCCCTTTGTTTGGCGACACCGCCACGGGCCTTGAGGCCTTTCGTAACGGAGACTATCAGAAAGCTTTCCGGGAGTGGAAAGCCTGCGCGGAAACGGGTAAGGCGGATGCCCAGTTCGACTTGGGTATGCTGTACGCCAAGGGTCTGGGCGTGCAGAGGGATATGACCGAGGCGGTCCGCTGGTATCGCAGTGCTGCGGAAAAGGGGAACGTACAGGCGGCCTTCAGCCTGGGCCAACTGTATTCGCGCGGATGGGGTGTGCCGCGTGACGAAGCCGATGCCATGCGCTGGCTCGAGATGGCGAACTCCACGGATCCCGATCAGCAGCAGGTGACCGGGTGGGCGCAGGTGGCGGGATACGGCATGCCGCAGGATTTTGTGCAGGCGGCGTATTGGTATCGCCAGGCGGCGGATCATGGTCATGCGGAAGCGCAATTCAACTTGGCGCGCCTGTACGCTCACGGGCAAGGTGTCCCAAGAGACGACAGCGAAGCCGCGCGCTGGTGCCGGGCGGCGGCCACTCACGGCTTCGCGCCGGCCCAGGAACGGCTGGCCGTGCGTTACGCGCAGGGCTCAGGGCTGCCCCAGGATAACAGCCAGGCGTTCTTCTGGGCGACCATCGCGATGAACAACGGCGACAAGCACGCGGGCAAACTACGCAATGAATTGAAAGCCAGGCTGACACCCAGCGAAGCCGGCAGGCTGGAACAATCCGCAGTGGCCTGGCAGCAATCGCGCACTTCGCTGGCGAAGAGGTAGTCGGGAACCAGGGTTGGTTCGGGTATACAATACCAGCTTGTGCCCAGCCAACCGGTGATCCGCAGGGCGGCGCTCTCCGCCGTGGAGTGGCGCGTCCTGCTCTTGCTGGTCATCTCGGGATTCCTGAATTACTTCGACCGTTCCAACCTGTCGGCGGGCGCTACCGACATTCAGCGGGAGCTGCACCTTTCCAGCTACCAATTGGGGGTGCTGCTCTCGGCATTCTTCCGGACTTACGCGGCGTTCCAGCTCTTTGCCATCTCGGGTTGGCTGGTGGATCGCTTCAATGTGTGCTGGATCCTGGCCGCGGGCTTCTTCCTGTGGTCGGCGGCGACGGCGATCACTGGAGCGGCTCATACGTTCGCGATGGTGTTCGCGCTACGCCTGCTGCTCGGCATGGGAGAATCCATCGCATATCCGGCGTATTCCCGCATCCTGGCCAACAATTTTCCGGAGCACCACCGCGGATTCGCCAACGCCATTATCGATGCCGGCACCAAGCTGGGTCCGGCACTGGGCACGCTGCTCGGTGGGCTGCTCATGGCGATTTACGGATGGCGCGCCTTCTTCCTGGTGTTGGGTTTCAGCAGCCTTTTGTGGCTGGCGCCCTGGCTGCTTTGGATGCCGCGTGGAAAGGGAGTGGCCGCTCGGCAGGATCCCGCCGGCATTCCCAGCGCGTGGGCCATTCTGTGCCAGCGCTCCGCCTGGTTCAGCGCGCTGGGCCTGTTCTGCACGAACTATTTCTGGTATTTCCTGCTCACCTGGCTGCCGCCGTACCTGGAGACGGAGCGCCACTTCTCGAAACAGAAAATGGCGTGGTTCGGGTCGGCGGCCTATTTCGCGGTGGCGCTCTCCGGGGTCACGGCCGGCTGGGTGAGCGACCGATTGATCGCGCGCGGCGGCACACCCACGCGCGTGCGCAAGACTTTCGCCGGCATCGGACTGCTGTTCTCGACATTGATTCTGCCGGTTTCGGCGATCGATAACGACCGTATCGCGATGGTGCTGCTGATGACGGCCTGCCTCTCCTACGGGCTGTTCAGCTCGAATCTTTTTGCGATCACGCAGACGCTGGCCGGTCCGCGCGCGTCGGGTAAGTGGACTGGTATGCAGAACGGCTTTGGCAACCTGGCGGGGGTAGCCGCTCCCTGGCTCACCGGATTCATCGTGCAGCAGACCGGCCGCTTTTATCTCGCGTTTCTGGTGGCGGCGGGTATCGCCCTGCTGGGCGGCGTTTGTTTTGTGGTGGGAATCGGCCCCATCCGGCAAGTGGAATGGCAGAAGCAATGAAGGACCAACTGTATTTCGTGGATGTCATCGTGTTCCTGGGCGGAGTGGCCGCGGTGGTTGGGTACACGCCATGGGGCGCGCGGTTTTACGCCGGCATGGCGTTGACGGCGGTATCTTTCGTGCTGTGGATCACTGCCCGGGTGCAGCTCGGCGCGTCTTTCACAGCGCGGGTGGAGGCTCGCAAGCTGGTGACTATGGGCCTGTATTCCAGATTTCGTGATCCCATTTACTTTTTCGCCTTTTTGGCATATTTGGGACTGGCGATTGCTTGGGGTACCGCGGGCGGCTTTGTCATTGTCGCCCTGATGATTCCCTTTCAGATGCTGCGCGCGAAGAAGGAACGGGTGGTTCTGGAGCGGACATTCGGCGAGGAGTACCGCGCGTATCAAAAGAGGACTCTCTTTTAGACCGTTCAGCTTTCCGCTCATCGCGGAGCGTCATCCGGAATCGGCATGTTCCGGAAGATTTTCCAGACGCCCCCAGGTTGCCGCTGCCATACCGTGAGATAGCGGTGGGACACCTTCGGGCCGTTTGCAAAGCTGACCTCCGACCGTCCCCATTCATAGACGAAGTCGCCTTGTTGCACGGAGCCCAGACTGGTCGCACCAGCGGAAGTGGCGCGGCCGGCCTTGGCGATTCTGGCCCTGAGGTAATCTTCAATCGCGGCGCGGCCCTTTAGGCATTCTCCGGAGGCCGCGCAGTCCACGGCGTTTTCCGCATAGGTTGCTGCGATCGGGCCGGCCCTGCCCTCTTTCATGCCGGTGACCCAAGCCTGATTTCCCGCGTCGATGTCTTTCCTCGCTGTCGGGTCGATGGCTCCTGTCTGCGCAACTCCAAGTGCTGAGAGAATCAAACCCAGTACGAACAGGCCAGCAGTGCCGGTCCCGCCTGCGTTCATGAATCCACCTCCTTGCAACCAGCATGGTGCAATCCCCGCCGTTCTGGCGAGGTCGCCCCAGCCCATTCCCTGGTTAAGCGAAAAGGACTTCGAAGGCTCTGGCAAGGGACGGGAATGGGTAGCGATCGTTGCCTGGAAACGCTCCGAACAGGTCCACACCACCGGGAAGGAGCGGATCGACGCCAACCGCGCCCACCAAGGCCGCCTGGTATTGATTCCTCAGCGTCGTCACGACCGCGCCGGGAGTAGCTACCGACCAGTTATCGTACCCGGGAATAAAGACGTTTCCTGGTCTCCAGTCTCCGTTGACGGCGGGGTTGTTCGCGATGTGAGCGTGAGCCACTACACAAACGTTATAGTCGTCAACTTCGATGTAGGTATAGGCGTAAAGGGTATACCTCCAAGCCTGTCCTACGGCCCGCGCCGCCTTGACATAAACGCAGTGGTTGAAGTCAGCTGCGGCTAGCGCCGCCACGGGATTAAAGTGGTCCGGGCCCGGATGAGCCGGATTCCAACCTGCTGGTGGTGGGACGACGACGACGACGCCACC
>OKRF01000037.1 GCA_900290315.1 Candidatus Sulfopaludibacter sp. SbA3
GGCCCCTGGCCCCAGGTGTTCCCCAGCCCCCACCCCCAACCCCGGCCTTTCCTATCCCAGCGCTTTCACACCCGGCAACGCGATGCCGGCCAGAAACTCCAGCGACGCGCCGCCGCCCGTGGAGACATGCGTGATCTTGCTGGTGACACCCGCCGCCTTGATCGCTTTCTCCGAATCGCCGCCGCCCACTACACTGATCGCGCCAGACCCGGCCACCGCCGATGCCAGCGCTACCGTGCCTTTATCGAAAGGAGGCTTTTCGAAAATGCCCATGGGGCCGTTCCAGATCACCGTCTTGCAGGAAGCGATCACTTCTGCATACGCCGCGATCGTCCTCGGCCCGATATCCACTGCGATCTTGTCCGCGGGAATGGCCTCCACCACCTCGTTGGCCGCGCCGGCGGCGATCTCGGAGACCACCACGTGATCCACCGGGAGCATGAGCTTGCCGCCCAGTTCCTTCAGCAGATTGCCGGCCAGCTCCACCTTGTCGTCCTCTACCAGCGATTTCCCCGTGGGCAGTCCCTGCGCTTTGAGGAAGGTGTAGGCCATCGCGCCGCCAATCAGCAGTTTGTCCACCACCTTGCCCAGATTCTGTATCACTTCGATTTTGTCGGAGACCTTGGCGCCTCCCAGGATGGCCACGCAGGGGCGCGCGGGGTTCGTGGTCGCCATGCCCAGGTACTTCAATTCGGCTTCCATCAGCAGGCCGGCGGCCGCCTTCGGCACGAAGCGGATCATGCCCTCGGTGGACGCATGAGCGCGGTGCGCCGACCCGAATGCGTCGTTGACATAAAGGTCGCAAAGAGCCGCCAACTGGCGGGCGAATTCCGCGTCGTTCTTCTCTTCCTCGGCGTGAAAACGGAGGTTCTCCAGCAGCAGCACTTCACCCGGCGCGGGCTTCATCGCTTCCACCTCGGGGCCCACACAGTCCGGGGCCATTTTCACAGGACGGCCCAGCAGTTCGGCCAGGCGGACGGCTGCGGGCTTCAGACTCATCTCGGGATTCGGTTTGCCCTTGGGACGGCCCAGGTGCGAAGCCAGGATGACGCCGGCTCCGTGCTCGAGCGCGTGCTGAATGGTGGGCAGCGACGCCTTGATGCGCTTGTCGCTGGTGATTTCCATTTCGCCCCGCTCGTTCTTTTGCAGCGGCACATTGAAATCCACGCGGATGAACAAGCGCTTTCCGTTCAGATCCAGATCACGTATAGAAAGATAGGACATAAGAGGCCTCAAAGTGGGTTTTACATTTGAGGGTAACACGCGGTGCATTTCCGCTTGACAACCCGAGTATGTATGGTGTATCTATACACTATACGCGATGATCTTAACCATCGATCCCGGTGATTCCCGGCCCATCTACCAGCAGGTTGCCGATGGCATCAAGAGCCTGATCGCCCGCGGCGAATTGAAAGAGGGAGCGTCGCTGCCGCCCGTCCGCCAGATTGCCGCGGACCTGGCGGTCAACCTGAACACCATCGCCACCGCCTACAGGGAACTGCAGGAGGAAGGGCTCATCACCATCAAACATGGACAGGGCGCTACCGTATGCGCGCGCAAGCCCCCGCAGAAGAACGCGGACGACCTCCGCAAGCCGCTCCGCACGGCGTTGACAGACCTCATCCTGGCCGGACTTTCCCCCACGCGCATCCGCGCCCTGGTAGCCGACGAACTGAACGATCTCATGAGAGGAGTGAAGTAAATGTACCCTTACGGCATAGGCTGGGCCCTCGTATTGGGCTGGAGAATCTTGTCCATTCGCAGGTGGTTCACTTTGCCTACATTCCATGGCGTGGACTATTTCTTCGAGATGCGCGCGCCCGCCGGATTCTACCAGGGCGATGGCCGGCCCCTCATGCGCCGCTACCGCAAGCTGATACTCCTGCCGCTGCTCATCGAACTGCCGGTAAGCGCGATCGTGGGTTTCTTGTCCATTGGGATTTCCGCCTGCTCCTCGCCATCGGGACCGTCTCCGCCTTCGCCGGATTCTTCCGCATCGGCCTCATTCGCAAGTTCGCCAAAGAGGGCTACGACCAGATTGGCTATCCCGAGCAGGGGGCGCCGCCGGCCACCGTGATGTTCTCCCTGGCCCCCAGGCAGTTGAAAGAATACCGCGTCGCTTGGTTTGAATGGCTCGTCCGCGGCGCGCTGGTATTGGGCCTCGGCATGCTCGCTTATGCCGGCGCGCGCGACGGCGCCGATGCCGATTGGCCGCACCTTCTCGGCATCCCTTTGGGATTTCTCTACCTGCTGCTAGGCCTCCATCTGGTCCAGAAGCACCTGGTCACCGCTCGTCTCCTGCGCCTCCCTGGCGGCGCTCCCGAGAAGTACCTGGCCTATCGCGAGGACTTCCGCCGCCACTGGCTCCGCATGACCGACCTCGTCCGCATGTTGCTGGCAGCGATCATCCTCGTGCTCGGCATCCAAAACGCACTTCCTGACGACTGGCTCACAGTGAGCTTTCGGATCTACGCTTCTCAGGGCATAGTCTGGGCCTCGATCGCAATTTGCCTGATCGGTGTCCTTCGCCTCACCAGGCGATTCCTGGCGCGCGCCCGGCAGGTGGGACCGTACATGCATTGCACCAAGCCTGTGCCGGAACCAACCCAGGCCCGAGGATTTGCTGGCTATTTCTGCTGGGAAAGCGAGCTGCCCGGCATGATCGTGCGCGGCGAAACGCACAATCTGTTCAACCTGGGCAGTCCGCAAATGCGAACCTACGGCCTCTACTTGGCGGGCTGGGCACTCTTCGCGGGGATTGCCTTCTTGTGACGGCTCCATTGCGAAACCGTGCGGCCGTCGCCGGGAGCGGCCGTGAAATCGTTGGGGCGCGGCGCGGTTACCGCGGCCAGCGCGGTGTGCAGCGTGCCGTCCTTCACCTGGTAGATGCCGTGCTGCCGCAAGTCGGCGCAAGTCGTGATAGTCGATCGCCGGCGGACTCTGCGAAGCATCTACCGTGAAGGCGCTCTTCATGAAGACCTGTTCCCCGGCGAAGAGCGTGGTTCCATTGCCCTTGAAAACGCGCCGCGCGGCCTTCAGAAAACGCGCGTCGATGGGCTTGCCATCCTGCATGCAGGAGACCATCGACCACTCGCCTTCCAGTTCCGGAACGGGCG
This sequence comes from Candidatus Sulfopaludibacter sp. SbA3, assembly GCA_900290315.1. Classification (GTDB taxonomy): domain Bacteria; phylum Acidobacteriota; class Terriglobia; order Bryobacterales; family Bryobacteraceae; genus Sulfopaludibacter. The sequence continues at coordinate 3,117 of OKRF01000037.1, forward strand.
GCGCATTCTCATCGATGGGCGCACGCTTCTTCGCCGCCGCTTGCTCTGCCTTGCTTTCACGCTGCAGCAATTCCAGGGCATGGCCGGTTCCCTTCTCCGCGGCAAACTTCTTCGGCCGGCTTTTTCCCGTAAGGCCCAGACAGATCTTCCAGGACTCGCCATCCAGTTCGTAAATGCCGAGCGATTTGTTGCCTTTCTCCGGCCCCTCCTCGAAAAGCAGGTCGAACGTCTTGGGGGCTTGCGTTTCGTCGACAGCCACGCTGCCCTCGTACTCGGCTCCCATATTCAAGCTGACAAAACGCTCGCCATGGATCACGATTTTCGATCCGCCGCTGGGGTACTTCTGGCCTTCCATCTCCAGCGTGACAATGTGCCAGGTGCCTTGCAACTTCTTCAAATCGCCTTTCATCGCGCCTGCGCCTCCGTCTTGCTCTCCACCAGCGACTTGAGGCGGGCCAGGTCTCCTACCGTCTTCTTCTCCGCGGCAGGCGTCACCAGCGGCTCCATCAGGTTGGCCAGCCACTGTGCGTAATGGTATTTGGCGTCCACATCCACGCGCGTCCGCCCGTTGCCGAGATCGGTGAGTCGATACGTTTCATCGCCATCGAATTGATACTGCGGAGAGCCCAGTGTGATGGTCAAGCGCGAGGGCGGCGCATACTCTTTCAGTTTTCCTTCCAGGGTGAGGAGCATGCCGCCGTTGTTTTCGTCTTTCATCACCCACGTCCGCGGCGAACCCACGGCATGCTGCGGCGGCTGCGGCTCCCGCACTTCCACCAGCCAACTCACCCATTGCTTCAGCCGGTTGCTATCGTCGATCCAGGCCCAGACCTGTTCCGGCGACCCGGCGATCTCCACCGACGCATGAGTCTTCCCGGCGTTGGCGCGTTGTCCCATAATGAGCAGCGTGATCATCGGCAGGACGATCAGCGATGCCAGAACGATTCCAATCCACTTGAGCACTTTCATACAGACGTCCTCCTACCCTTCCACTGAAATGCGGCGAGCGTGCTGGCAGGCGCGCCCAAAAGGACGAGCCACACGTACAACGCCGGCGCGGCACCCGCCGAGCCCCATACCCCCAGAGCCGCGGCACCTGCCGCGGCTGCTGCAATCGCCAGCGCCCGCCGAAAGCTTCCCGCGGTCGCGCCGCAAAGCGCCGCCAGCGCGCAAGCGCAGATCACATTCGCGGCCAGAAATCCCGGCGCGCGCTCCAGCCCATCCTTCAAGGGGATGAGCGAATAGACGAACGACCACAGACGGTCCAGCAGAAGCAGCGGCAGAGCCACTCCCAGTCCCGCGGCCGCGACGATATGGGCCGCCTCGCCGTTGCGCATGCGCAGGTCCCACAGCGGGAACAGGCTGCGCACCACCTGCCAGGAATACCAGCGCCGGCTGGCCCGCCGACCGCGCGTGGCGCACAGGTACAGGAATTCCTCGTGCAGATCGCCGGCCACAAAATCGGCCTCCCGCTCCCCGGCGACGGCCAGCAGGAGCATGCGGGCGATCCAGGGAGGATTCACCGTGAGCCTCCCGGCAGCGGGAACACCAGCCCATCGAGCATGCTGTCCAGTTCCTGGCGCGACCGATTCGCAGCTTCGATTCCGGCGCCGGTGAGATGAAAAGATTTCTTGGCGCGTCCGCCGCGTTCCGGTGTCGGGTCACTCAAAGCGCCGGTGAGGAAGCCCTTCGCTTCCAGCCGGTCCAGCGTGGCATAGACCGCGCCGATGGTGACATCGCGTCCGGTGCGTTCGCTGATTTCGCGCCGCACTCGCATGCCGTAAGCGTCGGTACCTAGCCTCAGAATCGCCAGCAGGATCAGGTATTCGAATTCACCGAGCGACTCGCCCTTCGCCATGATTTCTACATACTAGAGAAAATGGTCGGGGATGTCAATACTTTTTTGCAGCCAATGTAGACCAATCCGCGGCGGCGGAGTGGTGTACGTCGCGCGAAAATGATAGCGGCGTGATATCCTGCTTCGAAGCCATCAGGCTCATAAGGAGAACGTCATGCCAAATCCAGTGGTACATTTCGAAATCGGCTGCCGCGACACCGCTCACGCAGCGGAATTCTACACGTCTCTATTCGGCTGGAGCACATCCCAGATGGGCCCCGCTCTGATGATCAACACCGGATCTTCCGAAGGGATCCCGGGACACTTCACCGCTTTGGGGCACGAGCCCTATCGATACACCATGTTCTACGTGAACGTGGACGATATCGACGCTTATATCGCCAAATGCGAATCGCTCGGCGGAAAGACTGTGGTGCCCAAAGTGGACATCCCCGGTTACGGCAGTTTCGCCTGGCTCTCCGATCCCGATGGCAACACCGTGGGCCTTTGGAAGCCGGTAGTACGGTAGCCGGGAATCCAGATGACGATCGTGTTGGCTCACGTCTCGCGTGCTCTCATGCATCGGCATCGAATCCTACCCTATCGGTTGTAGCAGCCGCCAATGCAATCCAACCGATCAGAATCCCCGCACGAATGCGGATGCTCCATCGCAACGCAGGAAACTAATATCGATGGCCTCGTCGTTCTGGTGAATTGGAAGACTCTGCAGCCCGACGCTTACGACGAGCCGCTCAGCAGTTACTACATCGACAACGCCATTTACTCGATGGCTCACCCGCACGGCAATCCATCCGGTTAGGCGTGCTGACCGGCACGCATAGTCCGGATTGGCTGGTCAACCCTACGCCCGGCCCTGGTGTTCCCTTCCTGGATACACTCGGCACAGGCACGCTCCGGAACATGCCGAATCCGTTTGGAACAGGTGGAAGCCGATTGCCAGAACCTGACCGACAACCCCTCCAACGGATACAACTACAACCTTTGGCGTTCCCGATCGCCGACGACCTGCCGATGGAGGCTGCGATTGAGTCGGCTCAGAAACAATTCATCGACATCTACGCGAAGCACTACCCCTCCACGGATTGGACCGCCGACATGGTGGAGCGTCAGATGCCATTTTTATGCCATTTTTCAGCCCGGACCATAAAAGGGTGCATGGTTTCTCCTAATCCATATCCACCTGGGGACGTCCAGAATAACTCGCCGGGGGCCTTGGCGGCCCAACCGCCTCCGCTCAATCCCTTCAAGTTGTTTTCCGGTTTTGAGGTGGGTCAACCAAACAGTTTCTATCTCTCCGGAGATACCACCTTCCAGCAGTTTCAGAACGATGCGCAGACGGCTGTAAATGCGGCGAAATACCTCCTAAATGGATATGTGCCGGTAAGCTTCATCGAATTCTATGACGCGGACATTGCGAGTAACTTCACGTTTCCCGCGTTGGATGGCACGATGTCTCCAGGATCGCTGCACGTCAACCAACCGGTTTCCGCCAATAAGGTGCCGTAAATAAATAAACTTTACAACAACAATCAGTCGTGTTATTACGTTGGGTGTG
>OKRF01000254.1 GCA_900290315.1 Candidatus Sulfopaludibacter sp. SbA3
TCGTCGGAGTCGGCGCTGGCTGGCCGGCGTGGTCGTGTGCCTCGACGGCAAGAAACTGGTGGGCGCCGTCGTCAAAACCGGCAATACTGCGGGTATTTTATATCGGCACTAACACGCAACACGCTGCCAGCAAAGGAGAAGCCTACGACATAGAAACTGACTACCCACCCGAAGCCCTGTCCCCGCAACTTGCTTTTTCGCTCCCCCACATCGCTCGCCGCGCCACCCATAACCTCCGGTCGCCGCGGCCAGAAAGGACTTCCAGCCGCCAGGCCGCCCTTCCGCAAGGCCGCCTGAGCCATTTTCCGCGTCCACCTCAACCGATCTATGACATGGTAACGCCGGCGATCTTGTCGCCGGCAATGCGAGCGGAGCGAGCCAACACGACCCCGGCCCCCGGGCCCCTGCCCTAATGATATTCTGTCCAGATGCGAATCCTGACGCTAACCTGCCTGGCCACCTGTGCAACGGCATTCGCATCCGATGTCCTCACTCATCACAACGATTCCGCCCGCACCGGCGCCAACCTCACCGAAACCATCCTCTCGCCGCCAACCCTCCGGCAGCAAGGGTTCGGCCGGCTGTTCTCACTCGTCGTCGATGGCCAGATCTACGCCCAACCGCTGGTGGTAACCAACCTGGAAGTCGCGGGCAAAGGGACACGCAACGTGGTCTTCGTGGCCACCATGCGTAACAGGGTGTACGCATTTGACGCGGACGGCGGCGACGCCCAGCCCCTCTGGCAGACCTTTCTCGGTTCTCCCATGCTCTACGACCGCATTCCCAAAGACGCGGGAGCCCTGTTGGGACAGTACAACATCAGACCCTACATCGGAATTACCAGCACTCCTGTAATTGATCGTGAAAAGAAACTGATGTATGTGGTCGCTAAGATAGCCGAGCCGCAATGCCCGGGAGTAGAGACGGCCACGGCTGCCTGCCCGGTGATTTACCGCATTCACGCCTTGGATATATCCAGCGGCTCCGTCGTACGTAAGAGCGACATACGAATTCCTATGAAGAATTCCACGGTTCCCGAGGAGGACATCGCCCGGCGGCAGTTACAACGCCCGGCGTTGCTGCTGGCCAATCACCGGGTTTACGCTGCCTTCGGGGCGCACCAGGATGCCCCGCCGTTCCAGGGTTGGATGATCGCGTTCGATGCCGATACGCTTCAGCAACTGCCTGCCGTCTTTTGCACCACTCCGAACGGTGAGATGGGCGGCATTTGGCAAGCCGGAAGCGGCCCCGCTGCGGACAGCCAAGGCAATCTGTACTTCATGACCGGAAATGGGAGCTTCGCCCCGGACCGTCAGCAGTTGAGCAGTACCTTTATCAAGCTGAATAGCGAGCTGGGCCTGGTCGATTGGTTTGCGCCCGCCAACGTAACCGCGCTGAACTTCCTGGATGTCGACCTGGGATCGTCCGGTCCACTCCTTCTGCCCGGCACCGATGAGTTAGTCGGTGGGGGAAAAGAAGGTAAGTTGTACTTACTAAAGCAGGCGAAACTCGGCGCTCAGCAGCAGCATCGGTGGTTGCGTGATGAACTGAATCCTCCGGTCCAGGCATTCCAGGCATCCCGCCGTTGGCGTATCTCGTGGCTAAGTTGGTTTCCCTTTCTCTTCAACGTGGGCTATCACCACATCCACGGAGCGCCGGTATATTGGAACAGCAGCATGAAAGGGCCCACCATCTATGTATGGCCGGAAGAGGATCGCGTCAAGGCGTTTCATTACGATGCGGCTTCGAAGTTTCACACCAGCCCGGTGAAGGGAATGATGGGGAATCGCGGCATGCCCGGCGGGTTCCTGTCCATCTCCGCCAACGGGCAGGATGGCGGCATCCTTTGGGCCGCGATTCCCTACCACGATGACGCTTGGGTGGAGATCGTTCGCGGGACCCTGCGCGCCTTTAACGCCGACACGCTGCAATTGTTATGGAGCACCGACCGCGACGACCCGGCCGACCATTTCGATTTCGCCAAAAACGTTCCGCCCACCATCGCGAACGGCAAGGTCTACCTTGCTACTTTTTCTGACCGCCTCAATGTTTACGGACTGCATTCTCCCGTCGCCAACACACCGGCACCATCTAACCTTTCCAAGGACCCTCGCCATCGCGGCCACATCAAGGGTGCCAGCGGTCACACCGGCCATTGACGCGCCGAACGACGCTGCAAAGCGGTGGCAGCCGGATCATGAGGCGAACCTGAAGAAGACAGACGACAAGAAACGATCGTCTGTCCCACGGGGCCGACGAAATCCGCGGCTGCCGGCAACCCAATCATTCGTAGATCATCTTATTCAAAATCTGCGGGTCGCTCACCACCGTCCGGGCAAGCGTGCCATCCCAACTGGCGCCCCCGCCTGGCACGAAGCTCTCTTTAAGCACCGAGGTGCGGTCGGCATCCAAATACTCAATCGACAAATTGGAACCCTGAATCGTCATCTCCACGTACCCGTTCGTACCAACCTGAGTTCCGTTGGATAACGTGTGGAACCGATTCGGTTGTAAGTCCGGGTTATCCCAATACTCGACTAACTGCGTGCGCTCCTGGTTGGGATATGCCGCGCTCGCTCCTTCCAGTGGCATGCCCCCGTGGCCGATGCATCGGGCATAGCAGGAGAGGTGGTTACCAGGGCTCTTGTAGGGATAGAAGATGGCCAGACGATGCTCATGGCCCCACAACCATACAAGTTGCTGGTTCTTGAAGAACGGCGCGATTTGTTGCGCGGGCTTAGGGTAGTCGCCGTCACCGAAGCCGCTGAACCACTGATGATGGGACAGGAGCACAGTCGGCTTAGGGTTGTTGACTGGATCGACGACATTCTTCAGCCAATCGAGCAGGGGTTGCTCCAGGGTGCAATCTCCGGAAACCGTGTCGGAGTTGTAGCCTGTATCGATCGCCAAAATCCGCCACCCCGGAGCCTCCAGGCAGAAGTAACTTCTCAGTTGCTGCTTATCTTGCGACGTGGGTATGCCGAGCGTTGGAAGAAGGTCGCTAAAGTAAGGACTCCCGCCGGAGTACATCTCATGGTTGCCGTTGAGCGCAAAACTGCCCTTTGTGCCGTGTCTCCACGTAACTCCCTCGTAGGTTCCATTTACGCCCAGGCAATTCTCCTGGATTTCCACGGACGTACCAACGTAATAGATATCGCCCAGATGAATGGTAAGCTCGGGATTGTTCGCCGCCATGGAATCCGCCACCTGCTGGGCAACGTCGGTGCCCGTGCCCCAGTCCCCCGCCACCGCGATTCGAACCGAACCATCGGCGGCCAGTAGTCCGGAGAGGTCATACTTTCCCCGGTCGCCCGCGTCCGGATACGCTTCGAACGGATGCCGCTCGCTGCCGACGGTCTTTAGCCAGTTGGCGATCCATGGAAAGATGTCCGCGGAGCTGAAGTCTTGCAGGGGCGGCCGCGCGAGGGCCGCCTGCGGATTCACGGTGGCCACGCGCAAATGCGAATCGATAGGCGCGCGGCTGAGTCCCGTGTAGTTTTCAAGACCTTTTCGGCCGGGCGCGACGGTAGAGGTGCCTGACATTTTTGCCCCTTCCTTTTGACCTGCTGCGTTTTGGCTATTATACCCCTTAGGGATTTGCCACGGCTGTAAGAGCCCGCTCCTTCATACGGACCAGTTTAGGTCCCGCGATGGTGATGGCCGCACCGGAACGGCGACTGGCTGCCTCGTACATCGCCAGCAGTCCCCACGGCTGTCCGAATTCCTCTTTGGTGGTGGCGGCCACCTGCTTGAGATGATCCGCCAGTGCGCCGCGGAGTTGCTGAAACTTGGGGTCGTCGACTGACGCCGCAGGATTCGCCCCATACCATTGGCGAATCGATGCCAGCCGTTCGGCCGCTTCTGCCATCGCATCGGCCCACCAGACAATCGTGGAATAGTCGGCCGTAATCGCGCCCACAAGCGGCGGGGAGAGCATGGGGAACAACATCGGAAAACCGGGCTGTCCTTGCTCTTTCATCTGCGCCCAAAGGGAATCGTCAACAGCCGGTCTCAACCGCGCGGCGTCCGCGTCGGTGTCTTTGACCAGGGATTGCACCGCGTTCCGCCCCATCTGCTCGTAAAACCCTGGCGGCAGCGGTCCACCATTGGAATCGAGAAACATCCCTGTGGCCAGGCGGTCATCATAATCGGTGGTAGCGTGAACCATGGTCCGGCCAAAGTCCGCAATGTCCTGGGGCGCCTCGCCTTCGTCGCCCGCCAACAGGCCCAGCGCCACGCCGGTTCGCAGCATCTCCAGCATCTCGTCCCGGCCGGTTTGATTGACCAGGTCGAAATAGGAATGACTGAACTTGAGGGACGGACCACTCATCTTGCCTTCCGCGCCGCGGTAGACCGCGGTGGCGAGAAACGATTCCGCCATCACATGGCGCAGTTTCTGTGTGTCCGCTCCAAAATTCACCTGCTCGGACTGCACGCGGGATGCTGTCGCCTGGTCCGTGACCACCAGCGCCCCCGTCGCCGGGTCGTAGAGCACCTTCCCACTCGTAGTCAGGGTGGCCACAGAGCCCACATTCCAGACGCCCAGCAGATTCACGTCCCAGTTCAGGCCGGTAGTCCTTGCCGACTCCCAGATGCTGTTCACACAGGAGATGCCAGGCAGTTCGCCTGCGTGCAGCGCACTCAGATCGCCGTGAAGACCCTGCTCCAGGGCCTGACGCGATTCCGCGGTCAGCGCCGCAACATCAACCTCATACAAGAAGACCGCGTCGCTGGATTGCTTGGAGCTGAATTGCGCCGAAAGCGACAATTCCAGCTTGCGTTGCACGGAGGCTTTAATGGCGCTGTTAATCCCGGCGATCTGGCTATCGGACAGCTTCGCCGCGGCCAGTTCCTGCAAGTCCGCCGCCGGATTCGCACTGATCATGCCCACGATGGTGGAAAACAGATCGGTCGATCCGATACCCCCGCTCAGGCCTTCGCTGACTGCCGCTGACACCTGAATCTGCGAGGACTCTTCGCGGTACCAACCCACGCGGACCTTTCCATTATCCAGTTTCTGGGCGCAGACCTGGTAGCTTCCCTCCACCTGATAGGACGCACCGATGGATACTGAGCCGCCGGCGCTCACCGAAGCCGAAGGTAGTGGAGCAGGCAGTGTTAAGGAGGCCAACGGATTGGTGATCGCCAGGAGATTCGCCGTTACGCGGAGAGTCAACGTCCCCGTTCCGGTAACTGTCACCACACTCCCCGAGGCCAGGGACGCAAGATCGTCCGCGCTCGCCGGGATGAGGTAAGCACCCACGGTCTCCCGGAGCGCATCGACCAGAGTGACACCCTGGTTTAAAGGAAAGAGGCGGTAATTGACAATCTTCGCGGTAGTGCCCGGAGTCACCCCGAATGTGAGTGCGGCCACTGCGGCTTGCACGTTGACGCCTACCGTAGCATCCATTCCCAGGCTGACGTAACAGTCATTCTGCGGGATATCGATGTCCCCCGCTAAAACGTCAGACAGCCCCTTCGCACCGGGAACGCGTTTGAACAGCGCAAAGGTTCCGTGGGCCCCCGCTTGAATCAGAAGCTCGGGTGAACCCGCGCCGATCACGACAGGCTCGGAGAACGAGACTCCGCTGCTCAGCATGGTGACCGCCGGCTGATCGAGCGTGAGGCCGCCCCATTTCGCCAGATCGAGGTTGTCGAGCCGCAGTGCCGGCAACTGCTTAAAATACTGCAGCAGCGCGGAAAAGCTGGCCAGCGTAACATCTTCATCCAGCCCAAGCTGGTCGGTGATCTTGATGGTTGTCATGGAATCGCCTCAAAGCAGGAAGTGCTCGTTCGAATTCGGGACACCAGCGTAGCGTCCCTCCCTTTTTGCGGCTCCGGGACCGCTCACAAATCGTACCTGAATATGCGGAGAAAGAAAAGGAGTGCCAAAGCTGCGATTTCCGGCGCCGCGTTGTCACCGCCGGAGACACCACCTACAATGGACGCTGGCATGTAACTGCTCAATCCCGCTCCCGGCAGGTTACACCGATGAACCCGGCCCGCCGCCGAATCGTCTCGTACCCGTGCTTGCTGTTGATGGCGGGCGGCCCGCAACGGCTGGTGGCCAAGCCGCGGTATCACTTCAACGGCAAGGTGTCCCGCGAAACGCTGGAGAGTTACCTGGGGCGTTCCATCACCATGCAGGAGATCTACAAGTCGCCGACTCTGGACGACGACATCCGCATGTTGAAAAACATCGGCGCCAAGTTCGTCGGCAGATCCCTATACCTGTGGGGCGCGGAATCTCGAATCAATGACTCGAAGTTTCTCGCGCAGGGCCGGGATATGGCGGTCCGGATTCACCGCAACGATCCCGACGTGGCGCTGCAATCCGCCTTGTTCGAGATTGTGACCGAGGAGGTAGACAAGATTCCGATTCCCGCCTGGGCTTTGAAAGAGTTCGGACAAAGTCCGCAGAGCCGGAACTTCCAGTACACGAAGATGCTGTTCCCGAGTAAGCGTTTCGTTGATCACTGGCGGCGCGGGCAGTCGGTTCCGGATATTCGCCAGGTGGAAACAAAAATGTGGTTCTTCTTTCTGGCCGCTTCCTACGTGGATGTGGGAATCGAAGCCATTCACCTCGGCCAACTGGATTTGATGGGCGCGGAGGACCAGGGCTACCGGGAGTGGGCGGAACTGATCAGGCACATTCGCGGCTACGCGGCGAAGAAGGCACGCAGGCATTACATCCTGCTGGACGCACATTTGCCCAGGGGCGGGCCGGTTGTGGATGGCAGGCTTCTCCTGGACTTCCACTCGTTTCCCTTGCGCCCCAAAGAGGTGCCGGATTCACCGCAGAAGACAGTTCTCGAAGTGGGGTATTCGGATGCGATCTACGGCCGCTCTCAGGGCGGTGTTGCGCCCAGCGGCTGGACGTGCGACCACCTTCCGTATCTGGTGGAGTTCGATAACTTCGGGGGCACACGCAATGCCGGCCAGGCATCGCAAGCGCACGGCGCGTCGATTTTTGCGTGGGGCTATGACGAGATTACCTGGCTGGCGAATCAACCCGAGGCCGATCGGAATGAGTGGCTGCGCTACGCCTGGTACTGGCTCAAGGAACACGACCGCGACGGTTTCCTGGAAATGCCGGGCGGCCGGATGTTGACGAATGGGCCCGTGAATCCGAATACCGGCGCGAAACTCAACTGGTACTTCGCCAACACCCGAACGCCGGTGTGCCCGAACGGCTTCAACCAGGAGGAGACCATCAAGGCCATCTGGGCCGCCGGCTCCAAAAGATAGCGCGGGGCCGTATTCTTGGGCGGACGCGTGCGCCGTCGTGGACAGAGCGGTCTGACCCCCAACCCGCATGCTCCCCGCACTGCCAGGGAGTGTGGCCGGGGGCGTGGATACGTTAGCGTATTTCTGAAATCGATGCCTTAGTCAGCCAACCGTTCAACTTCAGCCACTCCTCTAACCGGTCCAGATAGTGATCCGCGCCGCCGCCCTTCTTTCCGAAGCCGTGCTGGCCGGTCTGGAATACGTGCAACTCGGCAGGCTGCCCCGCTTTTCTCCTGGCCGGTCTGGAATACGTGCAACTCGGCAGGCTGCCCCGCTTTTCTCCACGCTCCAAACAGCTCAATCGACCCCTGGAAGCCGACTGTCTGGTCGTCTGCAGCCACTGCGATGAACAGCGGCGGGGCTCCTGCGGGCGGTGGATTTGAATTCGCGCCGGCGGCATAGACCGGGGCCGCGAAATCCGGCCTTCCCTCGGCGGGACCATATACCGTGGAGAGAAGCACTGCGCCTCCGGCCGAGTAACCAATGATGCCGATTCGATTGGAGAGCACTCCAAATTCCGCGGCGTGCTGCCGCAGCAGCCGCACCGCTTGCTGTCCGTCCGCGCCCGCCATCTCACGCACATTCTGGCCCGCCTGAGGACCCGTAGTGACTGGTCCTCTCCCGGCCGTAGCAGGTGGCGCATGGGGGTCAACATAGGTAGTGCGGTACTTCAAAACAAACGCGTCCACGCCCATCTGGTTCAGCCGTTTGGCCACATCCACTCCTTCGTAGGACATCATGAGCGTCCGGAAACCACCGCCCGGCGCGACAATCATCGCCGTTCCCACCGCGTTAGCCTTGTCAGCGGGGTAATAGAGCAGTACCGGGCGCACGATATTCTGCGCCTGCGGCCGGTCCGGCGTGCCGGCAGCTCTTTCCTGATAGTTCCAATTCTCCGAGCCGGGAGCCACGCCCGGATAAAGCGGGATCTCACGAGCCGGCGGGGCGAGTTGAGCCCAGCCAGGAACCGCCAATCCAGCCAGGATACAGATTCTTGGAAGGTTCACCATAAGCTTTCGAAAACGTCGTTACTCCGGAACTGATATGTTACATCACGTTTCGCCTCATCGGCCGCGGTAGGGGGCTAGTCTGTTTCGCGGCCGGCAGGCCGTGCTGATAGAATCAGGCTGACGCTTGGGTAGACCGATCGGGTGATTTCCGATGCTTCCTCCGGGGCAGTCAGCCGCCGGCACCGCATGGCGGAAGCAGAGTGCCTGGGCATGGGTGACGCCCGGGAGGAAGGAGGCCATTAGTGCACCGCCGAAAATTTCTTACCAGCGTGAGTGGTCTGGCATCCGGAGCCGCACTGCCTGCGGCCGCCAGCGCTCCAGCCGGCGTCCGCATCACGTCCCATACGCTGCCGCGCAAGGTAATCATCGGTACCGCGATCCAGAATCTCTGGGGCACGTACCCGGGACTGCGGCAGCGTCTCGATCAACTCACGGGCCTTGTGGACCGGATGGTCGAGCAATCCGGCGAGAAGTACGGCCGGGGCCCAGACCTCGCCATTCTGACCGAAACAGCAGTCACCGGGGAGGCCGGTAAGGATGTGCGTGCCTGTGCGGTCCAGATGGAAGGTGCATTGCGCGAGGCTTTCAGCCGGACAGCCAGCCAACATCGTTGCTACATCGTGGCGCCCACGTACCTGCTCGCAGCGGACGGGAAGCGGTGCTCGAATGCCGCGATTCTATTCGGGCGCGACGGCACCGTGGCCGGGATTTATCGCAAAGTGCACCTCGTCGTTGCGCCAGATGGCGAGACCATGGAGAGCGGTTCCACGCCGGGTACGGACGTGCCGGTTTTCCAGTGCGATTTCGGCAGGCTCGGCATCCAGATCTGCTACGACATGGAATTCGATCGCGGTTGGGACGAACTGGCGCGCCAGGGCTGTGAACTGGTGGCATGGCCCACGCAGTCGCCCCAGACGGCTACTCCCGCATTCCGCGCCATGCGGGATCGGTTGTACATTGTCTCAAGCACCTGGCGGACCAACGCATCGATATTCGAGCCGAGCGGGCGAATCGCCGCGCAAATCCGGCCGCCGGAGAGCGTGCTGACCTATGAGATGGACCTCAGCTACGCGATCCTCCCCTGGAGCGCCAGGCTGGACAACGGGAAAGCGTTGCAGAAGAAGTTCGGGGAAAGGGTCTCTTTCCACTACTACGAGGATGAAGATCGCGGTATTTTCTGGTCGAACGACCCTCGAATGACCATCCGCGAGATGGCACGTTCCCTCGGCCTGGAGGAGCAGCACGAGCAGTTCGCGCGTGTCCGGCAGGTGTATCGCAAAGCCGGTTTGCGGGAATAATACGAATGGTTCCCTATTGCGTTGTCCCTCTGTATCCCGTGGCCTGGCTACCGTACCGAGCGAAGGCGAGCCGCTCGCGCACGGACCAGGTTGGTGTCGACGAAGTTGGGGGCCAGCAGCACGTAAGTGTCATACGCCTCCAGGGCCTTGGCGATGTTGCGATCGGCTTCATAGACCAAGCCAAGCTCGGCGTAGGCCGGTGCGTAGTTGGGGTCCAACTGGATCAGCGCGGCCGCGTCGCGCTCCGCGTCGGCAGTGTGCCGAAGGAGCCGGTCGACATGCAGGAGGCTAAAGCGGTTCGGTACCGAGCGCGGGTTGAATGCCACGGCCTGCTTGAGGTAGGGTAGCGCGCCGGCGAGATCGTTGCTGGCAATCAATTGCGAGGCGATCTGGAAGGGTGGCAAGGCCCATTCGGGCGTGAGCGACGCGGCTGTTTCGAACGCCTTGCGGGCCTGCTTGGCACGATCCATGCGCGAAAGGGCCACACCCAGAGCATTGTACGCACAGGCAAACCTGGCATCGAGCTTCAGCGAGTTCTCCAGAGTCACGACGGCTTCCGGGAATCGTCCTTCGGCGATTTCGAGACGCCCGCTGCAAAACAGCCGCCGAGCTTCGACAGATGCGTCGTTGGGGCGCAGCACCTGCAGGCGTTGGTAGGCTTCGGCCGCGCTCCGGAGCATCCCGTTTTTGGGCCCTGTGGCGGTAGACTGCACGTAGTCGCTGACACAGGCTTGGCCTAATTCTTCCAAGGCTTGGCCTAATTCTTCCAGCGCGCCACTGATCATGGCGGCGGCGTCGGCCCGGGCCGGCCCCGCGAAACTCTGGGCCCGGTAGAAATCCCAGGCTCCGTTCGGCTCCACAATGCGCCCGGCTTTGAGGCGCTGCCGCAGTTGATCGAGGGGGCCGGCGCCGTTGGGCGCAGTTATGGCGACGCGCGCGGGCGCGCTGCCCAACGTGACGCTGCCGTCGAGCGTAGCGCCATCCGGAAAATCGGCGGACAAGGCGTGGGTACCGGGTGACACGGCATCGATCCGCAGCGTGCCGCTGGAGCGGATTTTGCCGCGGAAAATGCTGTCGAGGTAGAGAGCGCTGCCGGCTGGTCCGGACACGTCCACCGGTACTCCACGGGCGGAGGGCGGCCCGGATTGCGGGGCGAGGGCGATGGGCACGCGCGCATCGAATACACCCGCCACGCGCGGATGCTGGAGGGCATGGGTGAGTTCAGAGACGCGATGGGACGCGAAATCGACGGCTTCTGAGGCGCGGATCACATGATCTCCATCGAGATCGGCTTCGCCGCGTAGTCCTTCGAGGAGAGAGTAGGTGAAGGCCCCGTGGCCGCCATCCCACTGCTCGTCCTCAAAGGACCGCTCGCTCGGCTGGGNNTAGGGGAATAGCTCGACCAGCCCAAACGGCCGGCGTGACAGGCGTCGGTCACCATGACCACAAGCGCCGCCTGCAGCCGTCTGCTCAGAGTGTCGTCCACCTCTTGAAAAGAGAGCGCGGTAGAGTGCAGATTCTGTGGGTCGGAGTCGTGCGCCACCAGGAAGCCTTCGTCCTGGCCGTCAAGAACACCGTGGCCGGCGAAAAACAGATAGACGATATCTTCCGGGCGCGCAGAGTCGACCAGCCAGGTGTGGAGAGAGGCGCGAATGTAAGCCAGGGTTGCCTCTTGGTTGGTAAGAAGCCGTACGTGATCGGCGGGAAGGGCGCCGCCCTCGAAGCTGCGGAGGAAAGCGGCAAAGTCTTCCGCATCGCGGTGGGCGAAGCGCAGTTGGGCGGCAAGCGGCAAATATTGATACGAGGAAACGCCAACTACGAGGGCCCAGCGTGTCCCGCGGTCGCGCAGAGGATTGGAGGCGGCGCCGGGCTCCACACGCAGGTCGCGGGGAAGTTGCGCGAGAAGCGCGAGGGGCAGCATGGCGAGCACGAGGGCGCGACGCATGGAGCGATGATAACAGACGCCGTGCAAGGGGCTTTGCAGATGTCGAGAGTCGGCTCATGAGGCGGGGCCTCACCCGCCTGGATGAAAATCCGCATGCCTGGTAGCGCCGGCGATCTTGTCGCCGGTTCTTTTGGTTGCCGAGTGGGACAGACGTTGCGGGCATTTTCGAGAGAGTCGGATGAAAAATGGGGCCCCGGGGGTTTTCTGGCTCGCTTCGCTCGCTATATAGACCGGCGGCGGAGACCGCCGGCGTTACCCGCATTTTCGAGACAATCGGCTCATGCGGCGAGGCCTCACCGGCCCGGATGAAAATCCGCGCGCCTGGTAGCGCCGGCGATCTTGTCGCCGGTTCTTTTGGTTGCCGAGTCGCTGGATCAGGCTCATCGCAGCACCGCGACGCCATACCCCGGCAAAGTGATGCTGTTCCCGGCGGGCGACCCGGACAGCACATCCCTCATCGCGCGCGGTAAAGTCACGGTGGCCGCCTGCCTGCCGTAGTTAATGAGTATGAACACTTCGCCGGCGGCCCCAATGCGGCGGCAGACCTCGACCGTATCGGGAACAGGCCCAAAAGCGGGATGCAGTCCGGCCAATTCCACCATCCTCTCGATAGCCGTCTGCATCAGTGGGCGATCCAGCAACGCGCCGATGTACGTGATGCGTCCCTTGCCCACGACCCGGGACAACACGGCAGGCTGGCCTTCGAGCCACTCATTTCCAGCCCCGTAGCGCATCAGCACGTCGGCCCCGTTCGCGGACAGCGCTTCGGCCCAGACGGTGGCCCTGCCCCCACCCCAGGAGCCTTGCACCGGAACATCGTCGAGCAGAGCATAATACTGCTCCACGCGGCCGCCCAGGTCCTTGGCAAGCGGGCCGGGCTGGCGGGCCGGCCACAGCGAGTTGTATTCGTCCTTCATGCCCGACCGCGGCCCGAGCACGAGATGACCACCCTGCTGGACATAGTCGCGGAGATGCCTGCCAAGTTCCTCGCCGATCACATTCAAGGTCGGGGCAAACACCAGTTTGTAGGGAGCCAGAGCGGCGCCAGCGGGCACGATATCCACCGCCTGGGTGGCTCGGCGCAGAGGCTCGTAGTAATCCAGCAGAACTTTGATCTGGTCGTACCGTTGCGTTTGGGAATGAAAGTCGATGGCCCAGCGGCTGTCGTAATCGTGGAGAATCGCGACCTGCGAAACGGGTCGCGTTTCCTGCAGGGTTGCGGATGCCGCGGCGAAATCGCGCCCGATCTGCCGCGCCTCCTGGTAGAAAGGAACGGGCNNGCCAGAATGCGAACGCATCGGCGCCGTGTCCCACAGCCTGCCAAGCCATGACGCGTGTCTCGCCTTTGTCGAGGGCATTGCTCACCTGAGCCCAATCGACGAAGCCGGGCTGGGCTTCCATGACCCAGAAGTTCGTCCTCTTCCAACCGCGCACCAGGTCGTTGGTGGCGCCGTTGCGGACCACGTCGAGATGGCCCATCCCCACATAGTCGTCCCATGAGATAAAGTCGACATCGGCTGACACGGCGGTGCGATCGAAGCGATCGGCCCACCCCAGGCCCCCCAAATTCGTGGTGATCGGCTGGTTATGCGCGGCTGCGCGGATCGCCTCTGCCTGGTTGCCCTGGAACTCGCGCCACATGGCGGTCACGAAGCGGCGGTAATCCAGCAAAAGCCCGGGGTTGCCGCGCGGCGCTTCCATCGGAATCTGGTCCCATGCCGAGTAGGTCTGGCTCCAATAGGCGGTTGTCCAGTGTTGGTTTACGGAATCCAGAGTGCGGTACTTCGCTTGCAGCCATGCGTGCCAGCGTTGGCGGCTGGAATCGTCGTACGAATCCTCGGTGAATTCGTTGCCGATCTGCCAGCCAATCACGTGGGGGTTGGCGCCGTAACGCTGCGCCATCTTTTCCACAATGCGCCGGCAAAGCTCACGATAGCGAGGGCTGGTATAGGAGAACTGGCGGCGGTTGCCGTGTTCGGATCGGTGGCCGGCGCTATCCACGCGCAGCGTCTCGGGGTATTTCGAAGTGAGCCATGCGGGCGGGGCATCGGTCGGCGTGCCCAGCACCGTGGATATGTGATGCCCGGCGGCTCTGCCGATGGCGTGGTCGAGCCAGGCAAACTCGAAGCGGCCCTCTTCAGGTTCCAGGCTGCTCCACGCAAATTCGCCGATCCGCACCATGCGGATACCCGCTTCCTGCATGAGAGCGAGGTCCGCTTCCCACACCGATTCGGGCCACTGCTCGGGATACCAGGAAACGCCGAGCAGCAAGGGTGCAGTGGGCTCGGCCGCGCCCACCGACGGCGCCAACGGCGCGGCAACAAGCAGCAGCGCCGCCACCGTGAGGCGCCTGCGGATCGTCCCAGGAATCATTGTATGTCTCATCATCCGGCTTCCCCCAGGCGATTCCCATAGGTCAGCATCACCACTGCGGCGCACAGTACGGCAATTCCCATGCCCATGATGAGAAACGTTCGCCCGCTGCAGCCTCCCCATTCGCGGAAAACCAGGGCGAGCAGGTTGCTGAGCAGAACCAGTAGGATCATGTGGATTGCCCAACTGGAAAAGGCATAATGCGCTCCCAGCCGCACGTGTCCGAGGTTATAGAAAAAGAACTGCCCGTACCACAGCGTTCCGGTGAGCAGCGCGAAGAGATGGTTGGAAGCGATCCGCGAAGCCGGAGCGGCCGCCGGCAACCGCACCAACTCCGGGAGTGTGCCATGGCGCCGCGCCAGATACAGGCTGTATAGCAGAGATGTGACGAAGGCGCCGGTATTCACGAACATGTAGGAAACGTTGCCCTTCCAAATGCCGGCGCCATACTGTTCGGCGAGGTTGGCTACGGGAGCGGCAACCTCGAGTGCCATGCCATACACCGCCGAAAGCACTCCGGCGATGAGCGAGAGCGTCAGTCCCCTGGAGAGCGAGAACTCGCCGCGTTTACCCTCGGACGCCCTCAAACTGCGCTCCTTGAGCCGGCCTGCCATGCCGCAGATTGCGATACCGGCCGCGCCGGCGGCGACACCCAGCAGCACATACGCCGCGCCAGGACGCCGCAGAATCGCGGCGACCTCGCCACGCACAAGCGGCGGAACCAGAGTGCCCAGAACGCTCGAAAGTCCCACCGCAATGGAGTAGGTGAGCGCGAACCCGATATAGCGGATTGAGATGTTGAAGGCCGTTCCGCCCACACCGTATGCGACACCCATCAGAAACGCAAACAGCATTCGGTCGTGGGGTGCTTCGGCAAGGACTCTGCTCAAATGAGGAACCGTGAGAAACGCGAGGATCAAGGGCCACAACAGCCAACACCAGCCCGCCTGAGCCATCCAGAAGATCTCCCACGCCCAGCCCTTCACATACTTCTGCGGCGCATAGCAATTGGCGGCCAGGAAAGCGCCGGCGGCGTGAAAGCCGATACCGAGCGGAAGACTGGGCGTGATCATCAGCCTTTATGCGCCCCCATTCCGCCGGGCAGATCCAGCGGGTAGATCAGATCGACATTCTTGGAGGTGAGCAGTTGATGTTTCACGAATGTGGCGGGCGGCACGGACTTATGTTCCAGGATGCTCAGGGCGAGCGGGATCAAGTCATCGCCGTACCGTTCGGGAAAATAGGCGACCGTGCCGATCAGCCGCGTGCCGGGACGGCGTAACTCATTGCGCGCATCACGGATGGCGTTCTGGCCGATCACGGCGCAGAGAAGTCCCGCCCCGGCCTCTTCAAAAGCGCGTAGCGCCGCGAGCGCGCACATATCGTTCACCGTTCCCACCAGCGTGCGCCGGGGCGAGTTGCGCCGCAGCCAGCGCCGGACCACGCCCAGAACCTGATCGAAGTCCCCCTTGCCATCAAGATGGGCCGCGGGAGCCTCGCCGATGCGCGGCAACTCCAAACGCAGTCCGTCCTGAATTCCGGTGATGCGGAGAGCCGGCAAAGGACCCGCGATCGGCAGTCCGATCAAAAGCACCCGTTCCGCGGTGCCGTCCCAATGCTCTTTGGCCCAACGGCCGAGGGCGCGCCCACCGATGACTCCCGCCTGGTAGTTGTTGGCGCCAAAATAGACCGCGCCGGGGTGGGGAATTTCGATAGCGATTACCGGTATACGCGCTTCCAGAAATTTGGAGGAGATGATGGGCGCCACGCGCTCATAGGTTTGGTACTCAAGCACCAGGTCCACACGCTTCTGAACCAGCAGGTCGGCGTTGCGCAGCGCTTCCTTAACGCTGTAACGGTTGTTGACCATCACCAGGTCAACTCGCTCCCGCGCCGCGGCCCTCTGCAAACTCTCGCTGACTCCGCGGACAAACTCGGATTCCGTCTGCGCCGCAAATCCGAGCCGGAACCGGCGCGAGGGCGAAGGAGGAAACGGACAGCGATACACGCCGCGCGCGGTCCGCTCCAACATCCCGCCGCTCACCAGGCTCTGGAGCAACCGGAAGGCGGTGGTGCGGTGCAGAGAAGTGCGCTCCATCACATCGGAGAGAAGCAGTTCTTCACCCTCATGGCGAAAAGCCTTGATGATCTCGCACGCCCGCACCACCGCTTGGACGGTAGAAGATCGGCTCTGCTTCATATTCCGCATCGTGGGCTTTCGACGCTGCGTCCCGAGGTTTGATTCGCCGGCAGCAAAGAGCAAATATAGTATGTTGGTTCCGCGATGCAGAATCAAGAGAGGAGTTGGGATTTGACGGGCGCGACAGTCGGCTATCACGATAAGGTGGATGTAGGTGCGATGTCAATCACCATTGCTTATCTCCATACCAGCCATGTTTTGATCCCCATGTTCTCGGATCTGTCGAGGAGGGAACTGCCCGGAGTCGAGCAGTTTCACATGGTGGATGAAAGCCTGATTCAAAACACAATCCGGGCGGGCGGGCTCACCAAGATCACGATACGCAGGGTCATCAACATGGTCCTGTCGGCACGGGAGGGAGGAGCCGACGCCGTGGTCGTCACCTGCTCTTCGATCGGGCCGGCCGTGAACCTGGCCCGCGAAGTGTGCGATTTCCCGGTGGTGCGCGTGGACGAAGCCATGGCGGAGGAAGCGGTTCGCCGGGGAACGCGCATCGGAGTGGCAGCCACGCTGCGGACCACGCTGGAGCCCACCGTAGCCCTGCTGCGCGCGAAGGCTTTGGATGCCGGACGGGCAGTGGACGTCGAAGAGTCGCTCTGCGAGGACGCCTTCGCGGCGGTGCTTTCCGGCGACACCCGGACTCACGATCAACTTCTATCGGACTCGTTGGTGAGACTGCGGAAATCGGTGGACGTGGTGGTGCTCGCGCAGGCGTCAATGGCGCGCGTGGTGGCCAGTCTGCCCGCCGGCAACGAGAGCACACCGATTCTGTCCAGCCCGGAACTGGCCGTAAAACGCGCTCGCGCTCTCCTTTTTCCGGGCCGTGCACCGGTTACCAACTGACTCTCATTCGGCTTTCCGTTCGCGGCGCTTCACCATCAGCAGGTGTTCGCAAGCGAGCACCGTCTCGCCGCGCTGGTTGACCACCTGGCAAAGCTCGACCACCAGGCCATAATCAGGCGATTTCGAACTGTCCCTCTTTTCCTTAATGGTGACGGTGACGTGGATGGTGTCGCCGATGAAGACCGGGCGGATGAAGCGCAGACGGTCGTATCCGTATGAGAAAGCTTCGGGGTTGACATTCCCGGCGGTCATGCCGACAGCCACGCTGAAGATGAGAGTCCCATGAGCGATCCGCTGGCCAAAGGGCTGCGTGCGGCACCATTCCGCGTCCATATGGTGTGGGTAGAAATCGCCCGTCTGACCCGCGTGTATTACGATGTCCGCCTCGGTGATGGTGCGGCCCAGCGTTTCCCGCACCACACCCGGGGAGTAATCCTCAAAAAAAACAGATTCGATCATAACGTATTCACGATCGCCCGCTGCGCTTCGGCGAGCAATGCGTCCTCCGGGCGATTTCCGCCGGCTGCTTCCAGCACCAGGGCATCCACGAGGGCAGCGATGCGAGCCCAATTGGACATGCGCGGCAACTCGCGCGCTCCCGCATGAATCCGCTCCATCTCCCGGTAAAACGGAATCACGCGATTCACGCCGGCATCGCTCCAAGTGGATTTGCGGCAGCCGATGCCTCCTTCCATCGTCAGCAGCTTGTCCATTTCCGCGGACGCGCAATGGCGCAGGAAGCTCCAGGCGAGGCCTGGCCGGGAGCAACTGGCCGGGATGGCAAGGGTCCAATACACATTCAAGGAGACTCCTCCGGGAAGGCCAGCCACCGCTACCTTGCCGCGAACTTTGGACTCCGGCCAGGTCTCGCACATCGCGGCGAAGCCGAACCAGTTGGCCATCAAGGCGGCCTCGCCACGGGCAAAAGCGTATCCCGATTTCACCGAGTCAAAGTCGGCACAGCAGGGGTGGACCGCCGAGGCGTCGCGCAGGATGCCGCGGTAAAACCTGAGCGCCTCCCTTGCCGGTTCGGTATCGATCGAGGCATGCCCGGCGGCATCGAACAACTCGCCGCCCCGGCTCCAAAGCTGCAAACAGAAGTCGTAAACCGCGTTGTGGCCATCGGGGAAGGCTGCGAAAATCGCTCCGAAGCGGTTCTCCGCGGGACGGGCCAGTTGGCGCGCGATCTGGTGAAATTCTTCCCACGTGCGCGGCGGCGTCAGACCTGCTTCGTCGAACAGGTCTTTGCGGTAGATCAGGCACTCCGGACCGTCGTGGTAGGGCAGGCCGAGGACGCGCCCGTCCACCCGCTGGAAGCGAAGCAAAGATGACGTCCAGGCATCCGGGTAGCCTTCCGGGCAGTCCGTCGCGAGGTAAGTTGCAAGGTCGCGGACTGCATCCGCCGCCGCGGCCTCAGCGATCCAGTCGGTCACCAAAAATGCCGCGTCCCACCGCTCGGGCGAGTGCTCGAACAGCGCGGCGTGCAACGAATGCAGGTCCAGCGGCACCGCTTCCAGTGTGAGGCCGGTGCGGGCCTGCGATTCAAACGACTCCCACTGCTTGCGAATGGCGGATTCGAACGGCGCGAAGGCTCGGACGGCGACCCGGAAGGGACTCATGGCCTATACTCTTCCAGAATGCGCGCCGTGTGTTCCCCCACCCTCGGCGCGGGTCGCGCACTCTTGTATACTTCACCGTCGATGCGAATCGGGCAGCGCGTGGTGCGCAGCACCGACCCTCCGCGGCAGGTGACCTCCTGCACCATGTCGAGAGCCTGAAAAGACTGCGTACGCATCAACTCGGGCCAGGTGAGCACATCGGAGCACCAGTAGCCGGCCGGTTCTAAAATCGAAAGCCAATGCCGGGTCGTGTCGCCAGTCAGTTGGGCACCGAGGATCTCCTTGATGCGGTCGCGGGCGGTGAACCACGATCGGGGATCGTTGAATTCCTCCAAAGCCGCGCAGCCGAGCAGTTTGCCGAGCTGGATTACCGAGCCCATGGCGAGGGCGATGAAACCGTCGGACGTCCGGTAAATGCCATACGGCGCGCCGAGGTACGCGTGGGCGTTGTTCAGGCTGCTGCGTGCCGGAGTCTGCCCGCCGTCGTTGAGATGCGTAGTAAGAACTTCGAACTGCAGGTCCAGCACGGATTCCAGCAGGCTGACCTCCACGTGCGCGCCCCGCCCGGCAACGCCGCGCCGCACCAGGGCGGCCAGAATTCCCTGCACCAGGTGCGCCCCGCGAACATGTCCGCCACCGCGAGACCGAATGGCAGCGGTGGCTGGCCGGCATCGCCATTCAGCCACGCGAGGCCGGAGAGGGCTTGTACCAGGAGATCCTGGCCGGGCTTGTCCCGCCAGGGGCCAGTCGCGCCGTAGCCCGTCACTTCGGCGTATACCAGGCCCGGGAACCGTTCTCGCAGCGATCCGTAATCCAGTCCGAGCCGCTCCATCACGCCGGGCCGGAAGTTCTGAATCAGGACGTCCGCCCGCGCCACCAGCGCCAGAACGCGTGTGCGGTCTTCCTCGTTCTTCAGGTCCGCCGCGAAGCTCTCCTTGTTGCGGTTGATGGAGTGAAACAGCGTGCTGTCGCCTTCCAGTTCCAGGTTGGAGATGTAAAGCCGGCGGCACAGATCGCCCCCATCGGGCCGTTCGATTTTGATGACGCGCGCTCCCAGGTCGGCCAGCCGCAGAGCGGCGGAAGGACCGGCCAGAAACTGGCTGAAATCGAGGACTAAAAGCCCGTCCAGCGGTCTCATTGCCCGGCCTCAATCATGGACAATCGGCGTTCCTCCGGCATCGTTCGAACGGTAGGCTGCCTCCACCAGTTCCATGGTACGGTATGCGTCTTCGACGCTGGTTGGCAGAGTCGGAGCCGAGCCTTCCGCGTAGCGCATCAAGCTCGACATGGTGCCGATGAAAGCGTGCGGGTACCACGCGCCTTCGATCGGGAGAGCCTTCCATTCGGGCGGCCGCCCCTCCTCGAGTGTGCAGTATTCGAACTCGTCGGCAACGCCTTTTGGATAATCCATGAGCAACCCCAGGCGCGTCTTGATGGCTCCCTCTGTGCCCTCCCATTTTACGTAAGACTCCTGGTGTCGAAGGCCGAAAACGTGACCGTGGTTCGTCGTCACTACCGCCCGAAGCATTTCTCCGTAATTGAGGATGATGTATGACCGTGCCGATGCCAGGCGCGGCACGCTCGGATGCTTGGCGGTGTGCGCCCACACCGCACAAGGCTCGCCCAGGAAGGAGCGGATCAGGTCGAGGTAGTGGATCGAATGCAGCGGAATCTCCATCCGGTCGAGTGCCTCCAGAAATGGCCATAGGTGCCAGGGCATGTTCACGGTGACTCGGACTTCCATTTCGTGGACTTCACCGATGGCTCCCGCTTCGATCAGGCGGCGAGCCTCGATCATGGCGGGCGCGAAGCGAAGCTGGAAATTCACCGCCGCGGTCAGCCGTTTGCGCCGGCAGAGATCGCGAATGGTGCGCGCCTCTTCGATGTTCCTCCCCATAGGCTTCTGAATCAGCACCACGGCGCCTTCCGGGGCATCTTGCAGCACCGGGAGAATCGCGTCCGGCGGGGTTGCCAGATCGAACACGGCGCCCTCGGGAGCAGAGCGGAAGGCATCGGCCGAGTTTCGGTAAACCTGGCCGATACCGAACTGGGCAGCGAGCGAGCGGGCTCGCGTCTCTTCCAGGTCGCAGATGCCGTGGACGCGGAAGCCCGCTATGCGATACGCGGGCAGGTGGGCATCGCGCACGATTCCGCCCGCCCCGACGATCACGATCGGCCGTCGCGTGTTCGGCAGCACGTACTGCATCGCCACGATTCTATTGCAGTCGCGGACGTCGCCACAGTCGCGAATCGCCGAGCCTGTCCCTTTTCCGCAATGCGGAATGATCCGGTCCTGAGCTTGATGGCTCCCTTAGGAAATCGGCTCACTTTTGGGGTGTGCGGTATTCCGCGAAGCGGAATTTGAAACTGTAGCAGTTTTTGGGGAACGCGATTCCCTCGGAGGGGGCTAAGTTAAACCATCAAATAAGGGAGGACCTGGTATGTCTCGCCTACGTACTTTGCAGCTACGATTTGCCGCCTTCATGTTGGGGCTAGCGCTTGCCTCTTCAGCCTTTCTCAGCGCCCAGACCGTCAGTGGCAGCATTACCGGCACCGCCGTTGACCCCACTTCGCTGCCGGTCGCGGGCGCCACCGTGACCCTCACCAACAACGACACGGGCATTGTGGAGACCGCAAAAACCGCCGCCGCCGGCGAGTTTACCTTTGTGGCGGTTCTGCCGGGCCGCTATTCGGTAACCGTCGAGATGAAGGGATTCAAGAAAGTCGAAAAGACCGGCTTTAACATGACCGCGGCGGAACGCTTGTCGGCAGGCGAATTCAAGTTGCCTGTAGGCGATGTTGCCGAAGCGGTCACCGTGGATGCGTCCGGCACGCCTGTGCAAACCACCACCGAGGATCGGTCCGCATTGATCACCAGTGCACAGATCGACGAGTTGATGGCCAGGGGACGAGACTTCCTTTCGCTATTGCGCATCATGCCCGGCGTGGTTCCGTCCAGCGATTCGGACGCCATTGGCACCCGAGCCGCCTATCCCAACGCGCAAGGCATGCGGATCAGCTATCCGACCGTCGCCATCGATGGCGTTTCCAACAACGATTTGGGGAGTTCTCAGACCACCCCGACACCGATCAATATGGATGCCGTTGGCGAGGTCAAGGTGTTGATGAATAACTATCAAGCGGAATATGGCCGCACGGCCGGCGTACAGGTGCAGGCGGTGACTCGCGCCGGAACTAACGAGTATCACGGCAATGGTTACTACTACAAGCGCAACGAGGAATTCAACGCCAATAACTATTTCTCAAATCGTGCCGGCACGCCGATTCCCCGCTACCGTTTCAACACCTGGGGCGCGAACCTCGGCGGCCCCGCATACATTCCTCATCTGATCACCCGAAAAGACAAGCTGTTCTTCTTCTATTCGCAGGAATACCTGCCCACCAGCACTCCGCAGAGCATCGTGAACGTAACCGTGCCGACGCAGGCCCAGCGGAACGGCGACTACTCGGCGGTCGCGACAGCCATCAAGGACCCGACTACCGGCAACCCCTTCCCGGGCAACCTCATTCCAGCCAACCGCATCGACTCCAACGGACAGAAGCTGCTTTCCGTTTTCCCGCTGCCCAACCAACTCAACACCGCCATCACCAAGGGCGCGTACAACTACACCTTCCAGGAAGTGATCCCGGCAACGCGGAACAACGAAGTCTACCGCGTGGATTACAACATCGATGACAAGACGAGACTGTATGTGCGCGGCCTGGACTTCCGCTTGAATCAGTCGGGCTACAACATCGGCGGCGGCGGCAGCGGTGCCCCTTGGGGCGAGTTGAAAACCGACAACGTCTTCTCCGACGATGGAGGAGTAATCAACCTCACGCGCACCTTCAACGCCACTGCGGTGAATGAGTTCTCCTTCGGTGTGCACCATAGCCAGCAGTTAATTGTTCCCTACGATCAGGCAGCCATCAACGCGGTCAGCAAGACCGCGCTGGGAATCACGCTGCCCCAGTGGTATCCGCAATTGAATCCGCTGAACCTGATTCCGTGGGCCACCTTCGGCGGCATCACGGGCGCGGCAAGCTTCACCTGGGACTCGCGCTTCCCCACCAAGAGCGACGACACGATATTCGATTTCACCAACAACCTGACCAAGATCGTGGGTGTCCACACGCTCAAAGCGGGCGTTTACTACGAACGGGTGCGCTACTACAGCGGCGCCCGCGGCACCAATTGGGGCCAGTTCGATTTTTCGAGCGATACCAGCAACCCGCTCGATACGGGATACGCGTATTCGAACGCGATCCTGGGCGTGTTCCGTTCCTACCAGGAAAGCAACACTCGCGTGGAAACCAACGGGCGCGGCAATACCCTTGACTGGTTTGCGCAGGACAGTTGGAAAGCCACCCGCCATCTTACGCTCGACCTGGGCATGCGGTTCTCCTGGTATACGCCCTACAGCGACAAGCACAACCAGGACTCCAGTTTCGAGCCGAACCTCTACAATCGCGCGCTGGCTCCCCGGCTCTATTACCCAACCCTGGTCGGCGGGAAGCGCGTGGGAATCGATCTTGCGACCGGGAACACGGTGCCGGCGCTCCTCATTGGCGCGTTTGTCCCGGGTAGCGGCAATACCGCCAATGGCATGGTGCAAGAGGGGACGGCGGGATATCCCAGCGGCATGATGGATCATGCGGGTGTCCTGTTCGCGCCTCGCGTGGGCTTTGCCTGGGATGTATTCGGCAACGGAAAGACCGCGCTGCGCGGCGGCTTCGGTTTGGTGCACAACGAGCGCGAGCGCGTCATGTTGCTCGATATCGCGCAGACGCCGCCCATTCAATACACGCCGATCATCTACTACAGCAACTTCAGCACTCTGCAGACCGCCACTGGCAACCTGGCGCCGTCATCGACCGCGGGCCTTTCACTTTCCGGCAAGGTGCCGTCGGTGTACAACTTCAGCCTGGGGGTCCAGCGGGATTTAGGATTTAAGACCACTCTCGACGTCGCTTACGCGGGCGCGCTTGGCCGTCATCTTCTTCAGGAACGCAATCTCAACACGCTGCCCTACGGCACGCACTTTCTGGCGGCCAATCAGGATGCTACGACGGGTAAACCGCTGCCCGATACTTTTCTTGAGCCGTATTTCGGCTACTCCAGCATCCAGGAGGATGAGTTCGCGAGCAATTCCAGTTATCACTCGTTGCAAGTGCAGGTAAACCGCCGTTTTTCGAAAGGTCTGCAGATTGGGGGCGCCTGGACATGGTCTAAGTCCATGGACTACGTGAGCAACGATTTTGCGGCGGTCGCGGACATCGTGCCCATCAAAATCTGGAACTACGGGAAGTCCGATTTCGACCGTACGCACATCGTGCAGATCAACTGGCTGTGGGATGTCCCCGGGCTCACCCGCCTGATTAAGAACAAAGCGGCCGGAGCCATTGGCGATCACTGGCAGCTTTCCGGCGTCGCCTCCTTCATCAGCGGCGCGCCGTCCGGCATCACCTTAAGCACCACCAACGGTCTGGATATTCCCGGGGGCGGCGACGGCGTTCGGCCGCTGGTGCTATCCAACCCGATACTTCCGAAGGGCCAGCGCACCCTGCTGCAATATTTCAACACCAACGTGTTCGCACTGCCGGCCATCGGAACGCCCGGCGATGCGCCGCGCGATGTGGTGCGCGGTCCCGGAACCAACAACTTCGACATGACCGTTTTCAAAAATTTCCCGATTCGTGACCGGCTGAGATTCCAACTGCGCTTCGAGGCCTACAACGCGTTCAACCATACGCAGTTCTCCGGCATGAATACCACCGCCCAATTCAATCCGGCCACCGGCCAGCAGGCGAATGCCGCTTTCGGAACACTGACATCGGCGCGCGGCGCGCGGGTTGGGCAGGCGTCTGTGCGGGTAACGTTCTAAGGCGGCTCCGGCCGCCTATCGAATCGGGCGGAAC
>OKRF01000228.1:0-603 GCA_900290315.1 Candidatus Sulfopaludibacter sp. SbA3
CCTGGGTGGGGCGGCTTTCATCATCGCGCTCAGCCTGGTGGTGGCGGCTGTGGTGGCGGTGGTTCTGCAATCGCGCGTCTCGAGCCCTATCCTGTCCATGGCCCGGGTGGCCGAGCGAATTGCCGAAACCCACCACTTCGCGGATCGCGTGACGGTCACGTCGTCCGACGAACTGGGCGCGCTGGCCGATTCTTTCAACACCATGCTGGAGGAGATTGGACGGCGCGACGCGGACCTGGCGGAGCGGACCCGGGAGCTTCAGGAGCAGGTGGACGCCAAAGAGCGCGCCCGCGCCGAATTGGCCGAGGCGCAACAACGGCTCATCGAGCTCTCTCGCCGGAGCGGCATGGCCGAAGTCGCCACCGGCGTGCTCCACAACGTGGGCAACGTGTTGAACAGCGTGAATGTCTCGACCAACTTAGTGGCCGGCAAGATTCGCGAGCTACGGGTCGACAAGCTTAGCTCCGCCGTGGACCTGCTGCAGGGACACGAAAAGGATCTGGCGGGCTTCCTCAGTGACGACCCGAAGGGCCAACGGGTAATGCCTTATCTGTACAAGCTGGCGAAGCACCTGGAAGACGAGCGCGATACCTCGCTCAAAGA
>OKRF01000228.1:613-11379 GCA_900290315.1 Candidatus Sulfopaludibacter sp. SbA3
AAGGTTTCCGGACTCACCGAGGAGATTCTCCTGTCCGACCTGGTGACGGATGCGTATCGTATCGTGCAGCCGAGTTTTGAACGCCATGAGGTCCACTTCGTGCGGGATTTCGAAGAAATGCCGGCGGTGCTCGTGGATAAGCACAAAGTTCTGCAAAT
The DNA here is from genome assembly GCA_900290315.1 of Candidatus Sulfopaludibacter sp. SbA3. Lineage (GTDB taxonomy): Bacteria > Acidobacteriota > Terriglobia > Bryobacterales > Bryobacteraceae > Sulfopaludibacter. The sequence goes on from OKRF01000228.1 coordinate 772, forward strand.
TCTCCTGAATCTCTTTCGCAATGCGAAAGAGGCGATCAAGGAAAGCAACAACAGGCCGCGCACGATTCGCGTGCGCATTCGCCGGCATGGGTCCGGCTTTGTGCGGATAGAAGTGAAAGACTCCGGCATCGGCCTCGCCCGCGAAAATCTCACGCGCATTTTCGCGCACGGATTCACCACCAAACGGGACGGCCACGGCTTCGGGCTGCACTCCGGTGCACTGGATGTGAAACAGATGGGGGGCGCGTTGTCCGCAGAAAGCGATGGTCCCGGCCTGGGGGCGACATTCATCCTAGAACTTCCCATAATGCAGGCCCAGGAAAGGAATGCAGTATGAAGATACCAAACCTGATTGAACCGAATCACCGGATTCTGATCGTCGATGACAATCGCGCGATTCACGATGATCTGTGTAAGATCCTCTGCGGCGAAATGCCGGAGGCGGACCTCCAGAATGACGAGGAGTTTCTGTTCGGCACCGTCCCGGTTCCGGCCACCGACTTTCAGATCGATTCCGCCTACCAGGGCGAGGAAGGTCTCGAAAAAGTCAAGCACGCGCTTGCCGAGGGCCGTCCCTACGCGTTGGCATTTGTAGACGTTCGCATGCCCCCCGGGTGGGATGGGGTGGAAACCATCGTCCGTTTTCGCCAGGTGGATCCGGATTTGCAGACGGTCATCTGCACGGCGTATTCCGACTATTCGTGGAAGGACATGCAGCGCCGCCTGGGCCATTCCGACAGTCTGCTGATCCTGAAGAAGCCCTTCGACAATATCGATCGAGATCATCCAGTTGGCCCACGCGCTCACCCAGAAATGGCTGGTGAGCCGGCAGGCGGAAGCGAAAATGGCCGATCTGGACGAGATGGTGGCGCAGCGTACCGCGGAACTGCAGGCGGCCAGCGAGCAGCGAGCAGATCAAGCGAGAGTTTGCGGAGCGAGCCAAGGCGGAGGAAGCATTCCGGGTGATATTCGAAGCCAGCCCGATTGCCATCAGCCTGAGGGACGGTGAGGCCCGGTACGTAAACGCCAATCGTGCTTTTGAGACGCAATTCCACCTTTCCAAAGCCTCGATCATCGGCAAGACCCCGACGGAATTAGGGCTGCTGGATAGAGAAACCCTGCATGAGTTGTGTGTGCAGATGGACGAGAAAGGCGCCGTCAGCGAGAAGGAAGTGGAGATGCCGGCGTCTTCCGGAGGCACGGCACTGCTCTGGCTCCGCAAGGTGGAAATCGGGAGAGTGCCGCACACGTTGGTGTTTTCACTGGACATCACCCAGCGTAAGGCGATGGAGCAGGAACTGCGCTGGGCCCGTTCCGCCGCCGAGGAAGCGTCGAAAGCCAAGAGTGAGTTTTTGGCCAATATGAGCCACGAGATCCGCACTCCGATGAACGGCATCCTGGGCTTTACCCAGGTGGCATTGGGCACCGAACTGACTGCTGACCAGCGGGATTACCTGGAGACGGTGGAGGGCTCGGCGGGATTATTGATGAAGATCATTAACGACATTCTCGACTTTTCGAAAATCGAGGCCGGCCGCGTGGACATCGAGGAGGCGCCCTTTTCGCTGCGCGAGTGCGTGGAAGGAGCGGTCAAAACACTGTTTGCTACGGCCCTGCAAAAAGGCCTGCACCTGGGGTGCGAAATCAGTCCGGAGATTCCGGACGCGGTGGCAGGCGACGTAGTCCGGCTGAGGCAAGTGCTCCTGAACCTGGTGGGAAATGCGGTCAAGTTCACGGATGCAGGATCTGTCCGCGTGGGGGTGGCGGTGGAACCATGCCGGCATCGGGGCCTGGTGGTACAGTTCAGCGTCCGCGACACGGGCATTGGCATCCCCGCCGCCGCGCAGAAGGTCATTTTTGAACCGTTCCGGCAGGCTGACGGTTCCACCACTCGCAAGTACGGCGGCACCGGACTGGGTCTGGCCATCTCGTCGCGGTTGGTGGAAATGATGGGAGGCCGGATCTGGGTCGACAGCGAGGAAGGGCGTGGCAGCGTGTTTCATTTCACCCTACCGTTGCGCTGTGGGAAGTCTGCGCCCTTCCGGGCAGAGAATTCGGACAAGGTCGAAGGCAGCCCAGTCTCGATCCTGGTAGCCGAAGACGATGCCGTCAGTCAGGATCTGGTTTCGGCGTTGCTCCGGCAGGAGGGCCACACGGTGACGGTGGCGAACAACGGTTTCGAGGCGCTCGCGACCCTGGGGCGGCAGTCCTTTGACGTGATCCTCATGGATATCCAGATGCCGCACGTGGACGGACTGCAAGTCACCGAGGAGATCCGAAAGCAGGAAAAGCGCACGGGCGTGCACGTCCCGATCATCGCGCTGACGGCACACGCCATGAAAGGCGATCGGGCACGATGCCTGGAAGCAGGCATGGACGATTACGTCACCAAGCCGATTCGTCCGGCTGAGTTGCTCGCTGCCATTGCCGGCGTGGCGGCAAAACCAATCGCGTTCATGGAGAGATGAGGCCAGTCTAATGACCGCCGCCGAGCAATCTTCAATCGCGAAACGCACCCGGCTGCTGGCCGAGGCGCCTGCCTTTCGTCCAGTGGCGATGCAGTTGCTAAAGTTAGTGCGAAGCTCCTCCCAATCCCTGACCGAGATCGTAACCTTGCTGCGCAGCGACGCCGTGCTCACGGGCGAGGTGCTGCGCCTGGCCAACTCACCGCTTTTCGCCACCCGCTGTGAGATCAAAAACGTTTTGCAGGCCCTGGCCTTTCTAGGGCTGGACCGGATTAATGCCATGGTCCTCACAACCGTCATCCGGGGTCTGGTGGACGGCCGGCGCGGGTCGTTCACGCACTCGTGCTGGCGGCATAATCTCGCTACCGGGCTGATCTGCCAGCGGCTCTCGGCGGCGGCATGCCTGCCGCAGGAAAGGTGCTACGTCGCCGGCCTCATCCACGACATAGGGCGCTTAGCGTTATTGCGGGTGTTCCCGGAATACGAGCAGGCGATGATTCAGGCCGAATCCGGCGGAGACGATCTGCTCGCCCGGGAGAGAGAACTCTTTGATGTCGATCATGCCGAAGCCGGCCGATGGCTGCTTTCCCAATGGGGCTGTCCGCTCGAGTTGCAGAACGTGGCCGCCTGGCACGAGAATCCGCAGAACACCGTGAGTTGCGACAGGCCGCTGATTTGTCTGGTTCACGCCGCTTCGCAACTTGCCGACCTGATGGCGATGTCCGTCTTTCCCTCCATACCCCGGGCGGATTTGCCGGAGATTGTCGATTGGCTGCCAGCGAAGGCGGGGGAACACGTGTTGGACACTTTCCCGGAAATGGTCGAGTGGGTGGAGACCAAGGTGAACGAAATCGAGCTGAGTCTCACGTGAGGCCTGGGGTGACCGGCGACAAGATCGCTGGCGCTACCCTTGTTCTTAATCGTGGCGCAGGGCGGCCATGGGGTCCAAAGAGGCGGCGCGGCGGGCCGGGATAGCGGCGGCACAGAAGGCCACCAGCAGAAGCACCGCAGCGGCGGCAAATTCCAGGCGCGGGTCGTTGGACCGGAGCCCGAAGACCATGCCTTTCACCAGGCGCGACAGCGCCAGCGCTCCCGCGGCACCGAAGACCAGACCGGCGCCGCAGATCAGGGCGACCTGGCGCAGCACCAGGGCGAAAATGTCCGCTTGGCGGGCGCCGATGGCCATGCGAATCCCGATCTCGCCGGTACGGCGCGCCACATCGTATGCCAGNNGAGGGCCAGGGCGCCGAAGCCCCAGGCGAGTGTAGCGAGGAGGCGCTCACTGGAAAGGGTGGCATCCAGCAGATCGTCGGCGGAATCGATCTGGTCGATTCGCAAGGCGGAGTTCTCCGCGTGGATGGCGGCGCGCAATCCGGAAATCACAGCGTGGGGCGTCAGGCGGGTGCGCACCAGAAAGCGCGTGCTGAAGGACTGGGCGCCCGTCTGCGGCTGGCACAGATAAAAGAGTGACTCCTTGCGGCGGATGTCTCTTTGAATGTCGCGGATCACGCCCACGATGCGATACGGGGTCATCTGGAGCTTGGCATCGGCAATATAGAGAGTGCGTCCTACGGCATCTCCTCCCAGCAGAACGCGCCGAACGAATTCCTGGCTGACGATGGTCACCTTCGGCGCGCCGGCATCGTCGCGCTCATCGAAATCGCGGCCGGCCGTGATATGCGCTCCCACGGAAGTGAAGAAGCGCGGACCCACGTGATCATAGGTGGCGTATAGGTCGCGCTTCCTGGTCGTGTGGAGTCCATCGACGTCGATAAGGGTGCTATAGTTGCGCCCGGCGTAGACGCCATTCTGCGAATAACTGACCGATTGCACGCCCGGAACGGCAGCCATGCGGTCCCGCAGGCGCGCATTCAACTGCACGCTGTCCGCCTCGCGGTAGCCCCCCGCCACGGGGTCGACATCCAACACCAGGAGTTGTTTGCGGTTGATGCCGGCATCGAAAGTGCGCGCCTGGTGCAGGCTGAAGGCGAACAGGCAGGTCCCGGCCACCAGCACGAGCGAGAGCGCCACCTGCAGGCACGCCACGGATTTCGACAACACCCTGCGCAGCGGCGAAGCGGCGGCGGCGCGGGCGGTCTGCTGCAAACCCGGCTGCACATCGCCACGTGTGGCATGGAGTGCGGGAAGAACGCCGGAGATGAGCGCCGCAAGTACGGATACGCCGAGTACAAACAGCAGCACACCCGAATGGATTTCCAGGTCCACCGCAGCGGGCTCATTACCCCACAGGGTGATGATGGAGATCAGTCCCTGGGCGATGGGGCGGCACAGCGCGAGCCCGGCAACGCCGCTGGCGAAGGCGATGAGGGCCGATTCGGTCATCAACTGGCGCACGATGCGGGCGCGGCCGGCGCCGATGGCGAGCCGCACGGTGAGTTCGCGGCGGCGCTCGTCGGCGCGAGCGAACTGCAGGCTCATGACGTTGACACAGGCAAGCAGCAGCACCATCGCGACCATCCAGAAGATCACGTGCAGAGGTTTGTCGAATTGCGGCATGGCCGACATGCCTTTTTCGGCGCTCTTCAGCTCCGGCCGATTCTGGAGGAGGCGCAAGCGGTCGCTCTCGTTAGTGGGTGCGCCATTCCGCTCCACTTCGATCTGGATGGCGGCCGGGGTCAGGGCGGCTTCCGCCTGCCGCATCGATACACCAGGCCGCAGGCGTCCCAATATGGTGAGGCAGTTGTCATTGGTGTGATCCAGCCAGTTCGATCCGGGGAAGGCGCTGGGCTGCGTGCTGAGCGGCAGCCAGGCATCGGCCGCCTGTCCCAGGGTGAGGCCCAGGAACTCTGCCGGGGCGACGCCGACTACGGTGTAGCGCGCCTTATCGACGCGCACCGAGCGGCCCAGCACCGAACGTTCTCCGGCAAACGCACGCTGCCAGTAGTTGTAGCTGATGACCGCCACCGGTTGCGGGTCGGCGCGCCGGTCGTCCTCTGGCGAAAGCGGCCGGCCCAGGATAGTGGGCACGCCGAGGGCCTCGAAGAAGTTTCCGGTCACCAGATCGACAGTGCCTTTTTGCGGGCCGGCGCCGGCATCCAGCGGCCGCGGCATGGAGCCGGTCTCGGCGAAGACTGCTTCCATCACGGAGCCGCCGTGCTCGGCGTAGCGGGCGCAAGCCAGATAACACATCGAGTTGCCGCTGTTGAAATTCACCAGGCGCGCGGGCTCGCGCACCGGGAGTTGGCGCCAGAGCAGGGTGTCCATCAGGCTGAAGATCGCGGCGTTAGCTCCTATGCCGAGGGCCAGGGAGACCAAGGCTACGAAGGTGAAGCTGGGCTGGCGCACGAGCACCCGCAAGGCGTAGCGCGTATCGGCCAGCAGGCCTTCCAGCCAGCGCCAGCCCCAGGTGGCGCGCGCGTTTTCGGCGGCGAGAGTCAGGTTGCCTAATTCCCGCGGGCTCGCAATGGCAGCCAGAGAGTCCAACTCCTCCTGCATCTCCCGCTCGCGCTCGCGGCGCACAGTGGGGGACAAGGATTGCAGTTTTCGCCAGAAGGTCATGAATCAACTCTCCTCGGGCGCCGGCCCCATGATCAGCCCCACGGCGCGCGCGAATTGGGCCCACTTGGAATGCTCCTCGCTGAGTTGTTTGCGTCCCACCGGCGTGAGTTTGTAAAACTTGGCGCGGCGGTTGAGCTCCGAAACCTCCCATTGGGATGCGATCCAGCCCTTCAATTCGAGGCGCTTCAGCGCAGGGTAGAGCGACCCGAACTCGATATCCAGTGCCTCGTTGGAGGTGGCGCGGATGGCTTTAGCGATGCCGTACCCGTGGAGGGGGCCGAGGAGTAGGGTTCTCAGCACCAGCATATCCAGGGTCCCTTGTAGGAGGTCCATATAGAGACAGTCTATATAAAGATTGCCTCCATTACAAGAAAAAAATAGGGTAGAATATCTACCAGCACACCATGTTGAAAGAACCATCAGACCGCGTCGAACTCCTGCAGGGAACGCTCGACATGCTGATCCTGCGCACCCTGTTGTTTGGACCCGCCCACGGGCACATGATCGCCAAGCATTTGCAGCGGACCACCGAGGACGTGCTGCAAGTGGAGCACGGATCGCTGTATCCGGCGCTGCACCGGCTGGAACGAAAGGGCTGGGTGGCGGCGAAGTGGGAGCCGGCGGGGAAGGANNTAGTGGAAGCAGTTGACGGGCGCGATTGCGCGGGTGATGTGGCCGGCGGAAGGATAACTACCAGGGCTGGGATTGGGGCCGGGGGGCCGGCGGCGGAGTGGGGAAAGACGTCCAATGGCCAATTTGCGGACGCGTGGGATAGACTGGCATACAGCTAATGCCTGTTCTTCCCGGCGATCAACTTGGGCCCTATGAAATCCTGTCCCTTCTCGGCGCGGGCGGCATGGGCGAAGTGTACCGCGCGCGCGATAAGCGGCTGGGGCGCGATGTCGCGCTGAAGGTTCTGCCAGCAGAGGTGGCCGAGAGTCCCACACGGCGGCAGCGGTTCGAACTGGAAGCGCGGGCCGTGGCTGCGCTGAATCACCCGAATATCGTTGCCGTGTACGACGTTGGCGAGGGCTATATCGTCAGCGAACTGGTGGAAGGCCGGCCGCTGCGCAACGCCAAACTGGGGCTGCGCCAAACGATCGAGGTGGCGGTGCAGGTGGCGAGCGGCCTGGCGGCCGCGCACGACGCCGGCATCGTGCATCGCGATCTCAAGCCGGAAAACATCCTATTGACGCGCGACGGGCGTCCGAAAATCCTGGATTTCGGGCTAGCCAAGGTGGAGGCCGGAGGCTCCGCGGCGGACTCGACCGCAACCATGCGGACCGAGCCGGGAGTAGTGATGGGTACTCCCGGCTATATGAGCCCGGAGCAGGTGCGCGGACTATCGACCGATTACCGCAGCGACATCTTCAGCTTCGGCGTGATTCTGTACGAACTGCTGTCGGGCAGGCGCGCGTTCCAGGGAGATACCTCCGTAGAGACGATGGCCGCCATCCTCAAAGAGGAGCCGCTGGAATTGCCGGCGGCCGTGCCCGCGGCCTTGCGGCAGATCGTTGCGCATTGCCTGGAAAAGGACGCGCGCGAGCGATTCCAATCGGCGCGGGACTTGCGATTCGCACTTTTGCAGGTGGACGCGCGCAGCGGGGGTCACGGCGCGATTGCGGGACCGTCGACGCCGGGAAAGGCATGGGTTCGGCGCGGGGCGGCGGCCGTGATATTGATCGCGGCGACAGTTGCCGCGACGCGATGGTTCTGGCCCAGCACCCACTTGCCGGAGTGGAGCGGTGTGCTGCTGGGCGGCCCGGAGATGGCCCTCAATCCGCGCCTCTCGCCGGACGGCAATTTGCTCGCCTGCAAGGCGTTCGACAATGCTCAGACGCAGGTGGCCGTCATGAAACCCGAGACCGGCAACTGGTCCGTCCTGACGCACCGGCGCGACCGCGGCACAGTCGATCAGGTCAGTTGGTCGCCGGACGGCTCGCTGATCTATTACGGGCGCACTACCGACGTTCCCCGCGGCGTTTACAGCGTGCCGGTCTTGGGCGGCGAGGAACACCTGGTGCTGGAAGACGCGAACTCGCCCGAAGTTTTGCCGGATGGCAGCCTGCTGCTCGCCCGTCTCAACGCTGGTGGGCTGGGGCAGGTGGACCGGTTTTGGCCGGAGACCGGGCGTCTCGTGACGTTTCCCCTGGAGAAACCGCTGCATTCCGCACCATTCTGCTCTCGCGTGGTGCCGGGAGGCAAGGAAGCCATCACTTATGCGTCGCTCATGGGGAGCGGCGGACAGAGTCCGGGCCTTTACGCCATCGATCTGGCTTCGAATGGCATCAGGCGACTGAGCCTGCCAAAGCAGGAAGCCGCTGCAGTGCGGGCGTGGACGGTCGCGCGCGACGGCAAGTCTCTCGTGGTAGCGCTCCCAGCCGGATCCATCACCCGGGTGCTCGCCATTCCGGCGAGCGGGCAACTTCCAGGACGAACGCTGTTCACTGTGACCAGCCCGGTTTGGTACATCGAGGCGGGCCAGGACCAGAGCTTGTTCGTGAACCCGGTGGACCGATCGATGGAACTGGACAGTCTTTCGCCGGGTTCCGGAGTTTCGGAGCGGATCGCCTCTTTTCCATTGGGTGGTTCTGCTGACCAACTCCTCGTGCTCCCCGACGGGCGAACCGTGGCGCCCACCACGGTCTCCGGCCACGCTCGCCTGATCGCGGTGGAAAAAGGGAAGGATCCCGTCCCCCTGGTCAATACCCAGGAAGAGACCGCCACTCCCATGACGTTGGCGGGTCCGCGCGAGATCGGCTTCGTGATCGGACCGCCGCCGCACACCACGATTGCCCTGGCCGACACCGCCAGCGGACGCGTCATCCGCCGGATCTCGCCCGGGAAGGGCGTGATCCGTGGGCTTACCGCGTCTGCAGATGGCGGGATGTTTAATTTTTGCGCCGCTGGTTCCGTATGGGCCGTTGCCACCTCTGGTGGGGAAGCGCGAGCGGTTTCCACGGGCGAATACGCGGTGGTAGACATCGACGGCCGCAACCTGATCGTCCTGCGCGGAGAGAGCTCGCACATCCGCGTGTTTCAAGTCCCGCTTGATGGTGCGCCCGAGCGGGAAATCCCATTGGATCACTCCATTCCCCTATATGGAACTCACGGCGGCTTCTTTTCATCCGGATCCATGGACGCCAAGGGGCGTCTGCTGGTAGCGCTCAGTCCGCTCGACTCATGGTTCCAGGCGCTCGGCATTCTGGCTACCGACACAGGGCGCATCACGCGAGTACCCGTCGATAGCTTGAGCGATCACCATTCCGGCGTGTGGACCACGGACGGCCGGCTTGTCTTCACTCAGGTGGCCATGCGCGCCACCATCTGGAAGTTTCGTCCGGTCGACTGAGGCCGCGATATCTGCGCAGTCAGGGAATGGATAACGCGCCAGTCGCAGAATGCTCTCGACTGAACAGGCCCCGGAGGACCTCTGTAAGGACCTTCCAGCAACACATTTTCGCTTTCTTCCGGCCAAGTCGGGCGACCCAGTCCGATGAGTTGTCGGATGAAGGCGAGTTCCAGGGCAGCACTTTAGTTCACAGGAGGTTTCTCAACATGGCCCCCTCCAGCTTGAGCCGCCGACTCCATTCCCGTGTTGTCCTCGAACCGCTGGAAACGGGTTCGAACGTGATTCTGTCCATGAATATCCCGCGCCGGTCCTCTCGCTGTTTCGGGAGGATCCTGGTCCAGAGTGCGCCGGAACGTGAGAAACTCCTGATGGCGATGGCGCTGGTGGCACTAGCCGATCACCTTCCCTTGTAAGACTTCCAGACCGGCGAATAAGGTCGTGGTGCCGTTGCGCTTGTAGTCGCTGCTCTCAAATACACCCGTCCAATGTTCTAAAGAGAAATCTCAGCGGCGCTTCATGGCAAGGGCCCCCGACTCGATCTCCGATAACCGTATGGTAGTCCCTGGGATCAATTTGGATTAGTTCATTGTTCCGAAGGCTTGTAAAGTAATGGATTCTATTATGGTGGAGGCGGGGGGAGTTGACCTTTAAATCCTCGCTAAAAACACGTAACTTGTTGGTTCGATTATTGCGCACATTGCACACATAGCCCCTGTTTCGGCTACGTTTGCACAATTTTGCACAGTCATTTAGGGAGCCGATCAAACTGGCCGCAACCGCTTCAGGTGCCTTCGAGGAACGCCGCCAGGCGCTCGCCCAAATTGGCGGTTTCCACCTCACACTCCCAAATGATGAGGACCTTCCAACCCGCGGCCCTAAGGGCTTTGCGGTGCGCTGCGTCGCGGATTTTGTTGCTGGCCAGCTTTGAGTTCCAATAGTCGAGATTTGAACGTGGCTGGTGGGCCAGTCTGCACCGCCCGTCTCTGTGCCTATGCCAGAAGCATCCATGGATAAAGACCACCTTCCGTCGTCCTGGAAAAACCATGTCGGGCCGACCGGGAAGCGAGTGGTCGTGAAGCTTGTACCTATAGCCCATGCCGTACGCTAGACGGCGCACCGCGAGTTCCGGGCTCATACCCTTGCTCTTGATCGCCCGCATCATGCGGCTACGTTGTTCAGGAGTAACCCTGTCCATCTGGGTTTACCGGCGGCTCAGAGAACGCTTGATTTGATCGCAGAAAGCGGCTCTCGATGGCGCTTCTTTATAGAGTA
>OKRF01000228.1:11389-12960 GCA_900290315.1 Candidatus Sulfopaludibacter sp. SbA3
CCTCGACAATGTCTAGAACGAGCCGCTGAACGGTAGGCGTTACCGGATCTGGCTCGTAGCGGTAGGTGACGAAGATGATGTTCGTGGTTCCTGTTTTCACGTCAGGCGAGCGCATGAACTCGAACCGGTCACAAATGTACCGGTACACCACGTCCTGTACAACCGCGACGATCTTGCTTCCCCAATGGTGATGGAAATAGCCCTTGCGAATGAGTTGCGTTACGAACCGCTTGTAAACGTTGTCCCAGTTGGGGCCGTATTTTGGTCTCCGATCCAGATCCTCGGACTTGAGTAGCGCCGCGTACGCCATCATCACTGAACCGGAGATGTCAATCGCTTGCAGTTCTACCGAGAGAAACTGATCGACCGTTCCGTCCTCTCTGATGTCCGCGATAACGAAGTCTACATTCCCGAAGCCCTTCATGGTGACTTCCGAAGCAACTTGCGCATTCGCCGGGGGCGTCGTTCCGGGCCAGCACTTGCGGACGACATCGCCAAGGAAATCCACTGCCAAGAACCGCTTGGGACATACGCAGACATACCCCTCGTTGCTGGTTCGAATCGCGCATATCGGATATTGCTGTCCTGGAAGCCGCGTACTGCGCTTGATGCACGTCGTCTTGAGAAACGGACACTCAAAGTTGGAAGCCGCCGGGTTTATTCCCTTGCGGGCGGGCAGCCCGAGAATTTCTCCAACGGCATTCTCGGGATTAAACGGCAACGGCAGCGCTCCGATCAAACAGCCATTCTTCTTGCCGGACTTCTTCATTGTTTTCTGCAGAGAGTATAGCTTCGGCCACCCGCCGTCCGAGAAGAGGCGGCACGGCATTCCCTACTTGGATGAACTGTTCCGTTCTGGGCCCCGAGAACTCAAACCAATCTGGAAACGATTGGAGGCGCGCAGCCTCACGAACCGTCAGTACTCGATCCTGTTTTGGGTGAATGAAGGAACCCCAATGCAGATCACATTTTGTGAGGATCGTGCAGGAGAGGCCTCTTTGATCCAGGCGTCCGTATCTTTTTGTGTGGTCGCAGCGTCTCGCGCGCTTCATACCAGCGGGCAGGAGTTCGACCGGAAGATCCCGCCAGCTTCCACCCTGCGGGATGAACTTCATCCGGCTGAGATTGATTGGCGCGAGCTTCGGCGCAGCGTGGTTTGCTACCTCGCTGAGCCGACCACGCAACATAGCCTGGTATTCGCATCTGGGAGCGGACCGATAGGGAACGCGGTCGCCAGGATCTTCGCCGTTGCTGAGCGGCGGCAGATCCCCAATCGCGTCCCAGACCGTTACGAACGTCTTCATTCCGAGTCCGTGAGTCCGGCGCGGCCACGCGAATCCTTTGTTCACGCGGTTGCCCACGAAGAATATGCGGCGGCGTTCCTGCGGGATACCGTATTCCTCGGCTCTCAGAACCCGGAAATCCACGTCATATCCGAGTCGAGCGAGTGCAGACAGAATCTCCTTCACCGGTTTCCCGTTCCCAACGGACGTGATACCGGTGACGTTTTCCATGACGAGCCACTTCGGCATGAGATCTTCGACTATGCGCAAATACTCCCGGAACAGACC
>OKRF01000228.1:12970-16039 GCA_900290315.1 Candidatus Sulfopaludibacter sp. SbA3
TCATGCAAGCCGCGCTGGTGGTTGTAAACACTGAACGCTTGGCACGGTGGGCCGCCGATCAAACAGTCCAGTTCACCCTTGTTCACGGATGCGGCCCCAAGTAAGCTTTTGGATCGGATGTCCTGGATGGGTTCGGGGAAGAACTCAACGGGTTGGTGCGTCTTGACAAAAGTTTCGCCTGCGAACGGGCTCACGTCGTTGCCAGCCATCACCTGAAAACCCGCTTGCCGGAACCCCTCCGACAGACCACCGGAGCCACAAAAAAGATCGATAACCTTAGGCTGCCCGTTTCCCATCGCACCCTTCCGTTTTAGAGACAATAATAAGGCCAATTGAGGCCGATTGCACCAGATTTTTCGGATTCTCTATATCTTATTTAAAATGAAATACTTAAACAACTATAACGCCGCAGGTAACCGTCTACACACCACTACTGCTTGTAGGCCTGAACATGAAACCCCTGAATGGGGGTCAACGAGCGTACATTCAGGCACGGGCAAACCCATACACTCCTTATCGAACAAAAAGCGAAAAAGTGTAGAGTACCGCTATCTAAATCCTGCGCGTTTGCACAGTTTTGCTCAATTGCGCCCGAAATACCTGTAAGTCATTGATTCTAAGATGGTGGAGGATACCTGTAAGTCATTGATTCTAAGATGGTGGAGGCGGGGGGAGTTGGGCTGCGGTAGGTTATTGATAACACGTAACTTATTGATCCTGCGTTGCACGTCATACCAGAAATACCACCCATCCACCACACCGATTCACGTAGAATTCACTTTGCATTACAAAGCCACTCCGACCGCCTCCACCACGCACTCCTGAGCCATTATAGCCCCACCACTAACGGGCCGTGTTGCCATTGAAGGAACCAATTTTACAGTCTTTCTCGGAAGGGGGTTCTGGAGAACCTACCTCCACCACCTTTGTTTTCAACAAGATTGTGAGAGTTTTCCTTTCCCGGATCCACTATTAGATTTACAGACCCGTTGGTCTGAAATAGGAAATGGAGGCCCTTTGTATGGCGGCGAGGCTCAAGCGTTGTGGAAGATGCGGTGCCGAGTCAGATCATCTGCAAGTCTTTCACTCTCGCTCGGGGCGGCTGGCGCATCGGCCGAACGGACGAACGGACCATGGACACCGAGAACGGCTCTGCGGTTCGTGCCATCTTGCCGCAAAACGAAACCCTGGTCTCACGGCGGATGAGATTGCACTGGAAAACGAACGGTGGGATCGGATCTTCACCGAGAAATTCATGGACCCGCACTACTACACGGACAGGCCAACTGCGCAGTCATCATTTGGCGCGTTCGCGTTGCAACTGGAGATGATCTGCGGGGTATTGCGACCGGATCGAAGACGGTCAGTAGCCGATTGAGCGTTTAAGACCAGTCGTGCTGACACTCATCCTGGACCAACCGAGTATACGGCCTCGGGAACGGATGGAGCGTTGGGGCGCGACACCTCACGGGGTTTTGAAAGAACCTTGCGGGTTTCAGTGAAGACCCGGCTGCAAGCTACAGCCGGGTCCTTCCGTTTTTATGGCACAAGGCGGGTTGCACAGCTTTTGCGGGCCGCACAAAAAAATCTGAGGGAGGCCCTACAAAACCGCAATCCTCAAGCACGTACCCAAATAGAGGGAAGTTTAGGGAAATCCAAACCCTACCCGAAACGGAGGGGTAAATATATGCAGCTTTTGACTCTTGCAGAATGCGCGCGCCGTCTTGGTGTTTCCGAGAAAACCGCACGCCAAATCGCGAAGGCTCTGCCGGCTGTACGTGTGGGCAAGCGCTACCGATATCCGGCCGACGCGGTGGCGGCGTTCGCGAGCACGCCAACCGTGGGAACAAGCACACCAACAGAGCGGACGGAGGAATAATGCCGTTTAAACGAAAGCGGCGAAGCCAGCCCGTGAGTACGGCACCGAAGCGGGAAGTCGGACCAATCGCCCGTGGGCCGTGTCCCTGTTGTGGTGTATGGGCGGTGCTGAGCGTGGCGGGATGCTGTGCCACATGCAGCCAACCCGAAGTACGGCTGTGTGATTTGGAGAGCGCTCATGTCGCGGGATAGCCGACGAATCATCGACTCGCGCCATTGGATTGGCGACCTAGCAATCAGGCAACTTTCGCTTGCGTCTCGCGGGCTGTGTGTGGACCTCACTGCACTTGCGGAGCAAGGGAACCCGGCCGGGTTCTTAACCCTCCCGCGGGCGCTGATTCTATCCCTGGTGGGCATCACAGAACAGGACTACGCCGCGGGCCTGGCGGAACTGGAAGCGGCCGGAGTGTTCCGAAGAGACGAATCTGGTGCGGTATTCTCTCCGGGACTGGTAAAGCGCGAAACCAATCGAGCCAACGGCCGGCGCGGGGGAAACCCCAAACTATAACTCGTCTCGGTTAAGCCATCGGATATCCGACTCTTGAAAAGTCGCTTAAGGCACCGGATAAGGCACGGGGGATAACCGAACGGGATTAGATAGTCTTTATATCTTCAACTTCTTTAAGGCGGTTGGATATCCGATGGCTTAACCGAGACAAACGGAGCGCAGAGCGCACGCGAACGGGCCGGTAAAACACACGCCGGTAACTTTACAGCAATGCCGTTTGCTCGCGTTCGTAGGTATCCAGAATCGAGCGGCGGCGCGTTAGGCACCTTCACAGTATCCCCCTTCACGCTCGGGGCGCCCTGTGGGGCTTAGAGGAATCAGAATGCAAGGGAAAGCAGAACGGTGGGAGGCCGAAGTCACCAGGGCGGATCAGGTTGGAATCGTCGCTTGCCACTCAGGCCGCTTTGGCTTCTCTTAGCGACAACCTCTTAGCGAAAAGCTTCGATCTCAGCCGTCAGACCGTACGGGTAGCACGCCAACTACTCGAAGAGCGCGGCGCTATTGCGACTGTGGCGTTGCGGCGTTGCGAGGACGGACACACACGAGATACTGCCCGCATTGGAAAGGGTCCGACAGGGGAAGGGGAAATGAAATGGTTCAAGACTACCGCGAGTTGAAAGATTTGGATCTCGATGAGTTGATCCGGCAGACTCAGTCCGGTACGCTGCCGCGCGTCACGGGCG
>OKRF01000433.1:0-721 GCA_900290315.1 Candidatus Sulfopaludibacter sp. SbA3
AGGAACGCGAAGAGCCAGGCATCGAATCGCGAACTGGCAGTGGTGGCGCTCACCACCTCTTCCATCGTTCGAATGCGTCCAATGCGCTGGCGGGAGTCGATCTCGGCCACTGCCCGCCGCAGTTCGGCAGCGAACCCTGCCGGGAGATGACCGCGGAGCACCCAGTTGATGCCGCCCCTGGCACCGTCCAGTTGGGACGCGGGAACATACACAGTGGGGCGCGGAGGCTCTTGCAGGTAACTGGTCTTGGTGTCGGCGGCGACCCCCACTACCTGGCGCGGAGCCGGCGTGCCGAAATCGCGTCCCTTATACCGTCCGATCACCACCCGGTCACCGAGGGGATCGCCATTCGGCCACCACAGGCGGGCCAGCGTCTCATTCACCAGAATGACCGGCGGCGACGATGCGTTATCCGTGGCGCTGAAGCTGCGGCCGCGGCGCATCGGTATCCCCATCACCTCGAAATAGGCCGGCGTGATATACCGCACCTCCATGCCCCCGATGCTGTTTTCGACGTGGCCTTCGCGCTGCGCCGGCATATTGCCGCGGCCGGCCAACGGGAGCGTGTTGATGGCCGCCACGCCGGTGACGCCCGGCAGCGCCTGGAATCGTTGCAGCAGGGTAGTCTCGTACTGCCACTGATCTGCCGCGCTGCGGCGCCGCTCGGGGCCGAAGGGCGTCGAAAACGTGGTGAGGCCCAGTGGGTTGAACCCGAGCCGCT
>OKRF01000433.1:731-6223 GCA_900290315.1 Candidatus Sulfopaludibacter sp. SbA3
G
The DNA here is from genome assembly GCA_900290315.1 of Candidatus Sulfopaludibacter sp. SbA3. GTDB lineage: Bacteria > Acidobacteriota > Terriglobia > Bryobacterales > Bryobacteraceae > Sulfopaludibacter. The sequence goes on from OKRF01000433.1 coordinate 733, forward strand.
GGTCCGCTGCCGGGCCGCCCCGCCGCTGCGGCCGCCCGCTTTGAGCGCCTCCTGCCAATCCAGGCCGGACGCGGTCAGCATGGGCACGAAGCTGAATGCCAATCCCGTCGCGACGGCGACAGCCAGGGTGAACGCCAGCACCGGCGCATCCAGGTGAATCGGGGCGAAACCCGGAAGTGCGAACGGAATGTATGCCACCAGCAGGTCCACCATGGCGCGCGCGGCGAACAAGCCGGCCAGACCGCCAGCCAGGGTGAGCAGAATGTTTTCGATCAGAAACTGCCGCAGCAGACGGCCGCGGCTGCTTCCCAGCGCGAGGCGCATCGCGATCTCTTTCCGCCTGACCGCCAGGCGCGCCAACAGCAGGCTGCCCAGGTTGGAACAGGCAATCAGCAGCAGAAGAGCCACTGCGCCGAACAGCAGCAGCAGATTCTGCCGGACGTCTCCCACTAGCGAATCCTGGTAAGGGATCAGTGTCAATCCGCGATACTGCGCCTTGAATTGGTCAGGGTAGGCACGCCGGATGTTCTGTGTGACGGTGGGCATTTCGGCTCGGCCCTGCCTGAGGCTGACTCCCGCCTGGAGGCGCGCGATCATCTCCGTGTTGAAACCCTTATCGTCCAGGGATCCGGTCACGCGCAGGGGCACGAAGGCATCCGCTGCCTGAGGGAACCAGAAGGCGCGCGGCAGTACGCCCACCACGATAAAACTAGCGTCATCGAGCACGACGGCGCGCCCCAACACTGCGGGATCGCCATTGAACGTGCGGCGCCACAATTCGTCCGTGAGTACCATCGCCTGCGGGCCGCCCGCGCGCGTTTCCTCCGCGCTGAATTCGCGGCCCAGCGCGGGAGCGATTTGCAGAGTGCGGAAGAAATCGGCTGTCACCTTCATGGATTTGATCCACTCCTGCTTTGCGCCCGCGGCAAGGAGTTGATCGGCAACGCCGCGATGACCCGCGGCCGAGGCAAAGGCGGAGGCGTGCGCCTTCCAGAATTCGTACTCCGTCATGGTGACGTCGTGGTTTTCGACCGAGTCGCCAACCCGCACCAGTTGGCGGGCCTGCGGGTACGGCAGGGGGCGCAGCAGCACCGCATTTACCACGCTGAAGATGGCGCTGTTGGCGCCGATGCCGAGCGCCAGAGAAAGCACGGCAATAAACGTGAATCCCGGGCTTTTCCGCAGAACGCGGAGGCCGTATTTCAGGTCCTGCCACAACGTTTCGAGAAATCCGATGCTGTTCATCCGGTAGATCTCCTCGCGGATCAGGGTGGGGTTGCCCAGCTTTCGCAGAGCGGCGTTCCGCGCTTCCCGAGCGGGCATACCGCGGCGCAAGTTTTCGGCGGTCTCAGCTTCCAGGTAGGCTGCCAGTTCCTGGCTGCGTTCCTCGTCCCAGTGCCGTCGTTTGAAGAAGCGACTCCAGCCCATATCGCAGTATATTCCCATAGACGATCGACTCGAAGCAAGGATAGGCGGAAAAAAACGTGTGTTGGCAAGATCGGCACTCCAATCGATAGTCTTCTGGTGGGGAAGGAAACGACGGCGGGAGTTCGTAAAAAGGGCAAACTCAAGCCTGTAGGGGGCCCGCGCGCGGGCAACGATGGGTATGAAAATAGGCGAGATTTTCGANNGCACGGATTTGCGGTGGAGACGCGGCTTGGGATTTTCGAGCCTGGCACGGCTTGCAGCGTGTGCGGCGCGCGATGCCATACAATCTTCGATGTGAACTCCGTTTGGAAATCAGCTCGTATTTCGCTCCTTCTGGTCCTCGCCTGGGGCAGTTTCGCCCAGGACGTTGGCAAGGTCGCTCCCAAGCCGCTTTTTCGCGATCCCCTTTACGATGGCGCGGCCGACCCCGTTCTGGTCTGGAACCGGGCCGAAAAGAAATGGATGATGTTCTATACCGATCGCCGCGCCAGCGTCCCCAATCTTCCCGGCGTCTCCTGGGTCCACGGCACGCCCATCGGCATCGTGGAATCGTCCGATGGAGGCGCCACGTGGAAGTATGTGGGCACCGTGGACGTGCCCTACGGCAAACCGGACTACACCTATTGGGCGCCCGACATCATCGATCACGACGGCACCTACCACATGTTCCTCTCCATCGTGCCCGGCATCTTTCAGGATTGGAACGCCGGCCGCGAAATCATTCACCTCACCAGCAAAGACCTCCACAAGTGGAATTTCGAAGCGCGCCTGGACCTGAATTCCGATCGTGTCATCGATCCGAGCCTGCTCCGCCTGCCCAATGGCACGTTTCGCATGTGGTACAAGAACGAACGCGCCAAAGACGGCTCTCTCTATTACGCCGATAGTCCTGACCTTTACCAATGGACCAGCCACGGCAACGCCATCCCGCGGGTCTCCGGCGAAGGTCCCAAGATTTTCCGCTGGAAGGACCACTATTGGATGATGGTGGACGTGTGGGACGGCATCGCGGTCTTCCGTTCCGACGATTGCCTGGCGTGGACCCGCCAGCCCGGAAATCTGCTCAAAGAACCCGGCACCATCCCCACCGATCGTTACAAAGGGAACCACGTGGACGTCGTGGTCAGCAACGATCGCGCCTGGCTTTTCTACTTCGTCCACCAGGGCGGTCCCGATGCTGCAGGCAAAGACCGCGAGTGGCAGCATCGCAGCGTCATTCAGGTGGTGGAACTGAAATATGGCGAGGGCGCCCTCTCCTGCGACCGCAACGCGCCCACCCACATTGCGCTGGCGCCCGCTTCCGCTCCGGTGGCGGCAAATCAGGCCGCCCCGGCTTTCCGGACCGGCGTGCTGCACGAAGGGTACAATCCCGCGCTGCCCACTTTATTCCTGATCGGCGATTCCACCGTGAAGAACAGTTGGGACAAGGGCGATGGAGGCCTCTGGGGTTGGGGACGTCCGCTCACCGCGTTGTTTGACGCCTCCCGGATCAACGTCGAAAATCAGGCGCTCGGCGGCACCAGCAGCCGTTCCTACATCACCGGCGGCCATTGGGAGCGCGTTCTGGCGCTGGTGAAGTCCGGCGATTATGTGATGATGCAGTTCGGCCACAATGACGGCGGCCCGGCCGGCTCCCTCAAAGGAAACGGCGACGATACCGAAGAGCGCGCCGGAGCCGTCGTCCACAGTTACGGCTGGTACATCCGGAAATACATCGCCGATACCAAGGCCAAGGGCGCAACACCCATTGTGTGCTCGCTCATTCCGCGCAACGATTGGACCGATGGCAAAGTCCACCGCGGCGGCACTTACGCGGTGTGGGCGCAGGAAGCCGCCAAGGCCGGCGGCGCCGCTTTCATCGATCTCAACACCCGCATAGCCGATCGTTACGACCAACTGGGGCAGGACGCCGTGAAGCCCTTCTTTCCGCAGGAGCACACCCACACGGGCTGGGACGGGGCGATGCTCAACGCTCAGTGCGTCAAGGAAGGCATCAAGGCACTGCTGGACTGCCCCCTGAAGGACTATTTGCAGTAACGCCGGCGGTCTTGCCGCCGGTTGAACGGGCTGGCCGGCGTTACCCAGTCGCTCGACCGATTTTTCGACTCTTTCTTGCTTGCAGTCGATTGGTGCAACACGTGCAACGCACACCGAAACATGTTGCGTCGCATTACTCTCGCATTGCTGTCGAGCTTGCTCTGCTGCCACGGCGCCGACGTGAGCCTGGACCGCGTCACCGCGCTGGCCAAAACCTATTTCCGGGACTCCGCGGAAGTTCCCATGAGCGTCGTAGTGACTACCGTAGTTACGGACGGAGCAGGCAAGGTGAAGCACCAGGGACAATCGACAGTCCGGATGGTGTTCCATGGCTATAACCAGGCATCCGGCAAGTGGTCATTTCGCGGGAACTCGGGATGGTTCAACACCGGGGCGCTGCGTGACAGCATCAGCGGCGAGTTCGCCGCGTTCTATGCCGCCGGCTTCCTGCTGCCGCCCAAAAAGCCGGCTCAAAACATCGAGATCCAACAGCCATCCGAGCCGGGCAAGCCCGTCCTGGTGGTCATGAAAGACGGCGCGTGTCCCGAACTCCAGCTCATGCCCCGCTGGATGTTCCCCAAGGTTTTTTGCGGCTCCGGGCAGTTCAGCCTGGCGGTTGACGCAGGCGACGATCTCACGTTTCAGCATTTCAATTTTGACAGCGCCGGCCGGCCTTCCGCCGCCAAAGTCCCGTATCTGGGAGATGTCCAGTTGACCGGCTTTCATGCCGCGGTGGATTTCCAAAAAGAGTTCCTACCAGGCGATAAGAGTCCCTACCTCTGGACGAAGGAGACGGTCAGCACCATCGTGACGAACAAGGGGAAGGTGACCATCACGAATCAATACAGTCCCAGGTAGGATTCGCAAAAGAGGGTCGAAGAACCGGCCGGGCGACTGGTAACGCCGGCGATCTCGTCGCCGGTCGGCCAGTGCAACCGGCGGCAAGACCGCCGGCGTTACCGGCTATGCATGAAGTTTCGCGGGCGGAACGCCCCTAATTGACAGACGACACAAAACGATCGTCTGTCCTACTCCAAACGGTAACCCGGCCGCGCATAGGGCGTGGCTCCGGGAATGTTCACTTCGACTCTGATGTTGTGGTATCCCTTCTGCGTGGAGTCCGGCGCGAAGCTCAGGGTATATACGCTGCGCAGCTCGGTCCCCACGATTCCCACCGCGTCCTCCAAAGCGCGCTGGGTGCGGAAATGAAGCTGCGTGCCTCCGGTGGCGCGAGTGAGCACCGTGAACGGGTCTGCCTTGGCTTCAGCGGCAGCCGCGTGCGTCAGCGCGGGCGCCAGTCTGCTCAGGTCGGTGCTGGCCTTGAATCCGCCCCTATCGGATGGCTGGCTTGGTCCTTCCAGGGCGAACGTGTCCTCCACGAATGTCTTGTTGAACTGCGGCAGAGCCATCGCAAAGATGGCGACGTTTTCGCGTTCCGCCTGTTCCCGCAGCGACTCCAGGTTGCCCTGGCTGCCGCGATCCATGGCCTGCCCGATCAGCAGCAGCACACGGGACCGCGTGGCAGGCTGTTTCCTGAGCAGATCCACGCCGGCCAGGGCCGCATCGATCATACGGGCGCGCTTGCCACCCTCGGAGATCTTGCGAAAGGCCGCGCGCGTTTCGCCCCCATCGAACTCTTTCTGGACGGTGACGAAGTCGTCGTAAGTGATCAGGGCGGCTTCGCCCGTCTCGCCCACCAGGAGGTCTTCCACGGCGCTACCGGCCTTGGCGACAAAAGGCAGGTATTTGCCCACCTGCGCGCTCACCTGCACCACCACGGCGACCGATGGCGGCAGATATTCCGTGTCCAGGATGAAAGGCCGCGGCCGTCCCTCGTCGAACACCTGGAAATCGCGAGCTTCCAGTCCAGCCACGCACTTGCCATCGCTGGCGAACACCAGGGTGGGTACCGTCACCAGCCGGACGGGCACGCGAATCACCTGCATCTGCGGGTCGGCCAGCAGGGCGGCGATGGCGAGCCAGTGCACCCCCCAATTCTAAGGCCGAATGCCCCACCGCGCGACTG
>OKRF01000168.1:0-5546 GCA_900290315.1 Candidatus Sulfopaludibacter sp. SbA3
ATGGGACTTCGCTGATGCTGCTCCGCTGAGGGGCACCGCGACGCTGCACGCTGCATCAGGCGTGTGTGGCTGCTGAACGTGGAGAAGCAGCACCATGCCGAGGCCATGGTAGCGCAATTGTCCCGTCAAACCGAAGACGCCGGCTTCTTCTTGCCGCGAAGCGGTTTAGTTCACTCGGTTTGGCGGTGGGGACAAAAAAGGGGTAAATGGTTTTCCCCGGCAGGAGACCTATGGGCTGTCGCTCAAAATGCGGCGCGCGGCAGTCTCTGTGCCGGCCAACATCGAGGAGGGATTTCGCCGGCGCGGCAGGGTTGACAAAGCCCGATTCATGAACTTGGCCGAGGGCTCTCTTGAAGAAAGCCGTTATTATCTGATTCTGGCCCAGGATCTCGGCTACGGAGACACGGCTAAACTTGCCGCCGCCTTTGAGGAGGTCAGCCGGATGCTCAACGCCTACGCCGCCGCAACTGGTCGCCGCTGTCGGGCTAAAGATCGCGGCCTGATCGATGGGCTAACGAGAACAAAATTCTCGTTGGGGCCCTACGGCTTGTGGCCCGCGCTTTCTAAACGCTGGGCAACAAGGCCGGATGCACCGTTCAGCCCAATCCTATTTCGCCGCGGCGACACTTACCCCCTCCCTTTGTAGCTGCTGGTGCCATTCGACGGACTTTTCCGGCTTAGCCCACCTGTCGTAAAGCTGGATTATGCCCTGGCCAGCCCTCTCGACGGCTGGCCTGTCGGGCAAGGGGATTGCCGCCCTGCGTTGAAGCAGACCGCGGCAGCCGGATATCAACCATGGCTCCGCCTCGGCGAATCTCAATTGCTCCATCAGGCTGACCCCCAACAGACTTTGACGCTCCAAGGGCTCCCAGGATTCGGGGCGCTCGTTATCCGGACCATTCAGCGCCTCCCGCAGCAGGGACTCTGCGCCGGCGTACCTGTGCTGCGCCAGCCATAGCTTCGCGAGCCAGGTCAGGTAACGCTTGAGGGATGGGTGGACCGGACCCAGCACGCGGCGGCCGACTTCCACCCCCTGTGTGAAGAGCGGCTCAGCAACGGAAAGCCGGCCTTGCGACAGGTAGAGCGCACCCAGGTTACTCATACTGGCAAGGGTGTTGGGATGTTCCTCACCCAAGACACGCCGCCGCCCCGCGAGAGCCTGGACTTGGAGGGACTCCGCCTCCGCATTCCTGCATTCCTGCCTTCCTGCCAATACAGGACACTCAGCATGTTCATTGCGTTCAGCGTGCCGGGATGATCATCGCCCAGTTCACGGCGCTGCAAATCGAGATCCTTGAGCAGCAGCGGCTCGGCCAAAGCGTATTTCCCTTCTCTGCGGTAGAGGTCCCCCAGTTCTTCATCACTACCAGCGTCTCGGCGCGCTTCTCGCCGCCGGTGCGCAGCCAGATTTCCAGAGCCTTGGCGTAGAGTGGCTCTGCCTGCGCATGCTTGCCTTCCACGGTATAGACTACCGCCAGATCATTCATGCTAATCAGGGTGGAGCGATGCTCCCAACCGAGGAGACGTCGCCGGGCAGCGAGGACTTTGGCATGGAGTTGCTCCGCCTCCGCATACTTGCCCTCTTGCTGGTAGAGGACCGCCAAGGCGTTCATCGCCCCCACCGTATCACGGTGCTCCTCTCCGAGAGTGCGGCTCCGTAACGCAAGGCCGGTTTCCAATTGGCGCTGGGCCTCCGGAAACAGGCCCATCTGGCGGTACGTGTCGCCGATCACTTCTCTGATGGAGGCTTCCACCAATGGCTGCTTGTCAAATTTGCCGGCGATCCGCGCGGCAGCCCGATCCAAGGCGGTGCGCACCGTGAGCTGCGCGTCGGGTCTGACGCCCGGACGGGCCTGTGTGCTGGGGTTCGCCTGAGCCAACAGGTCGTTCTGCAGGAAGTCATTGACCGCTTTGGCCGTGGCGGGCTCCGTATCCGCCCGGTTCCGCTCCTGGACGGCGCGTGTTTCGGCGGCGACGGCGCGATCGCGCTCCGAGGTGGCCGTCCTTTCGGCGTTCAGCGCGCGGTCCCGCTCCGACTGGGCCGCGCGCTGTGCGGCCTCGGACCGATCCCTCTGTCGAACGGCTTCCTGTTCGGCCCGTCTGGCGCGCGCCGCTTCCGACGAGGCGGCGATAATGCCGGCGATCAGCACGACGAGAGTCAACGCCACTCCGGCCACGAGGGCGCTGTGACGCCGGGCAAACTTCCGCAGGTGATAGGCAGCCGTGGAACGCCGCGCTATGATCGGTTCGTCGCTTAGAAAACGTTGAATGTCGACGCCCAGTTCCGCCGCCGATGAGTAGCGGCGAGCTTTATCTTTCTCCAGCGCCTTGGCGGCAATTGTATCGAGGTCTCCGCGATACGCGCGGCTGATCGAGCTGAGCCGTGCCGGATCTTCCTCGCGGATAATTAGCACGGCCTCAAGAACGTGAGCGCCGATCTCATACGGCATGCGGCCGGCCACCAGTTCGAATAGGATCACGCCGAGCGCATAGACATCGCTGCGAGTATCGAGATCCAGCGGGCCGCCCAGCACCTGCTCCGGGCTCATATACGCCAGCGTCCCCACAAGCTGCCCCAGGTCGGTTTGGCGCGATGCCCGGGCATCGCCATCGGTGGCGCGCGCCACGCCGAAATCGAGCACTTTGGGCTGGCCGCTCTCGTCCACCAGAATATTCCCCGGTTTCAGGTCGCGATGAATGATGCTGCGCTCGTGCGCATGGTGAACCGCGTCGCAGATCTTCACCATGAGCTGCAGCCGTGCTCGAGTGTCCAATTTGTGGGCCTCGGCGTACGCGAGCAGCGACATCCCCCTGAATCAGCTCCATGGCGAAATACGGCTGCAGTCCGAACCCGCAGTCCGCGGCGCCGGCTTCATAGATCTGCGCTATGCCGGGATGGTGCAAGCGTCCGAGCGCCTGCGATTCGTGTTCGAAGCGCCGCAGCAACTCGGGAGTGGTTGAGCGCTACGGCGCGGCGGGGGGTGTCCTGTTCCGCTTCATACACCGCGCCCATGCCGCCTTGCCCCAGCAAGCGGACAATCCGATACCGGCCGATGGTGGCGGGTCTTGCGGGCGCCGCCAGAATTCCGGCCACGGGACTTTCCAGGATGGGGGCACCTTCCGCTTCCAGCAGCTCTTGTATTGCCTGACGCAGCGAAGGATCGGAGCAGGCATCGTTCACAAAGGCGTCCCGTTCCGCCTTCGGCTTCTCCCTCGCGTTCCAGAAAATCTCCTTCACGCGGACCCACTGCGCGGGTGTCATGTTCTCGCCTTCCGCGAAAGTTCCACGCGCAGCCAGGCGGCGGCCGTGATCCAATCGCGCTTGACCGTGTCCGCGGAGACACCGGTCGCCTCGGCGGTCTCTTCAATGGTCAATCCGGCAAAATAGCGCAACTCGACCACCTGGGCCTGCCGCGGATCGAGTGATCGAGTGTGGCCAGCCGCTTGATGGCCTCATCCACGGCGAGGATCTCTTCGGCTTGGAGTCCGTCGCATGCCCCGTCCAGGCTGGCGACGTCGATTCGGACGGGGCCTCCGCCGCGCTTGGCTGCTCTCCGCGCGTGCGCGTAGTTGATGAGAATCCGCCGCATAAGCTGTGCGGCCACAGCCAGGAAATGCGTGCGGTTCTGAAAATCGGCGTGATCCTGCTCCACCAGCCGCAAGTACGCCTCGTGAACCAGGGCCGTGGGCTGCAAGGTGTGCCCCATCCGTTCCCCCTGTAGATAATGCCCCGCCAGCTTTCGAAGTTCCCCGTAGACCAGCGGGATTAGTTTGGGGAGGGCATCCCGATTCCCGAGCTTCAGTTCCTTGAGCAGAAGCGTTACTTCGCCCGGGGACCCGGTGACAGGAGGTCCCGTCATATGTAGAGTTTAACATCATCAGATCCGAAAGTAATGCAAATTGCACCTATTTTCGACTGATTCTTGCGTTATGGGGTGGAAGGGCCCGGTGTATCGAATCGGGCTAGAGATTAACGCTGTGAAAGCAAAAGGAAAGGCGCCATGGTATCCCATCCGTTCCTTCGCTGCCGTTCCACACTGTGCGGAACTCTTCTGATCGTTGCGCTGGCCGCTCTGCCAAGCTACGCCCAGCCGGTGCTGGTATCCGGCGGCACGAATTTCGGAGGACAGAATGTGGGGACGCCCGTCGTCTCTACGCTGATCTATACCTTCCCTCAGGCCTTCAGCGCCAACGGGCCTTCTGTTGTCACTCAAGGAGTCACCGATGGGGACTTCCAGATGACGGGCGGCACCTGCGCCCCGGGAAACTGGCTCGCCAACCAGAGCTGTAGTGTGCAGGTGACCTTCACGCCATCGGTTCCCGGGCTCCGCATGGGTGCGGTGGTGTTCTACGGCGCGCAGGGATCTACCACGACCTATCTTCAGGGCGTTGGCAGCGGGCCAGTGCCGACTCCCACCTCGGGCGTGACCCCNNCCCGATGGCAACGTTTATCTCGGGGCAGTGAGGCAGGGGTCGTACGGCCTGTACCCGATGAACTTCGGCCTCGTGGGCGCCAGCATTGCCGGTTCCTTCACCGGAGCGAGCGCGATGGCCATTGACGGCGCCGGCAATATCTACGTTTCGGACCCGTCAAGCAACTGCGTATGGACGACCATCCGTATCGGCCAAAGCACGACCTGTTGGAATCCTCCCGCGGGCGTTACGGTGGCCGGTCCTTTGGCGGTGGATGGAAACGGCTTCCTCTACATTGCGGATCGCAGCTCCGGGTCCGTGCTGAAGTTCGCAATGGGCGGGGCTCAGGTGACCGTGGCCGGTTGCGGGCAAGCGTCGTGCCTGCCAACCCAAATCCACGCCCTTGCACTGGATGCAGCCGGGACCCTCTACGTTGTGAAGTCCGGGGACGCGGCAGTCTGGAAGGTCTCGCCCGGCTTGGCGGCGAATCCGGCGGGGTGGACGAGCATCTGGCAAGGCCCGAGTTTCGGACCTCCTACTTATGAGGCGGCGACTGCCCAGAGCCTCGCCGTCGATGGCGCTGGAACCGTATATGTCCTCGACTCGGCTTACAACCTGTGGAAGGTGCCGCAGAGCCCCTACCCATTCGCCACAGCGCAACCACAGGAACTGGTGAACACCAATGGTCTCGGTCTTGCCAGTTGGGCTCCCTCGTATATAACGCTCGACCAGAACGGAAATGCCTGGGTGGTCAACCAAAGCATGGTTACGCAACTGTACGAGTTAGGCAACGCCAACGCCATTAACACCATCCTCATCACCAACGGCAAGTGCGGCCTGGCCAGCGGCCAGACCGCAACCACCGCGCCGACGCAGAACCTCTGCACGGCCGGAACGGCCGTCAACCCCGCTGGTTCCGGCCCCTGGACCTGGGTCTGCCAAGGCACGAACGGCGGCCTTTCGGATAGCTGTAAGGCTCCGATTCCCGCCGGCGGCCTGCAGGGCGTGTGCGGTACGCCAGTCATGCCACCGTATCCCCCGGCCAGCAACCTCTGTCAGGTCGGCAGCCCCATGGCGATTCCCGTGGCAGGCTACAACCCGTGGACCTGGACGTGCAGCGGTATCGGTGGCGG
>OKRF01000168.1:5556-16268 GCA_900290315.1 Candidatus Sulfopaludibacter sp. SbA3
ATTCCCGTGGCAGGCTACAACCCGTGGACCTGGACGTGCAGCGGTATCGGTGGCGGCAGCCCCTCCCCAACCTGCTCGGCCAAGGCTGCTGCCGGTCAAGGAATCGACGGCCAGTGCGGTGCTGCCACCGGCTATTACATCCTGCCGGACACGGCGCCGACCAACGGTCTTTGCAAAGTCGCCGGCCAGCCTCCCGGGCCCAGCTACAACTCCGCTACCGGAGTGTGGAACTGGTTATGCACCGGTATCAACGGCGGCATATCGGTGAACTGTAGCAGCTCACCCGTCTCCACCGCCGCCGCCGCCGCCACCACGGTTCCTAAGCCCGCGTCCCCGCTGCCGGGGAGTTCCCAAACGTGGTCGCCTGCCGCCCTGCACGCGGATAGCTACGGCAACGTGTACGTCAACTACGGCACCGGCATCGACAGGATCTCCAGTCCGGCCGGGCTGGCAGTTTCGTGCGTCAACACCTCCAATGGACAATGTACAGGCGGTCTCTGGACGGCATACGGCGATACCCAATTCTGCTATATAAACAAATACGACTACTCGACCTCCCCTCCTACGATCGGCCTGAGCTGCGGGGCCAGTAGCCGGACCGCTTCTCCGTCTCTGTATTTCGCGGTTGACAGCACCGGCAAGCACGTCTACTACACGGATTCCTATCGCTCGGGAGGGAACTATGTCGTTTACGATGTCGGTTCCGCGGTCGTCGGGGGTGGCGTCGGGGGCGTGTACCTGGCAGCTCCCACTCTGACCATGGACCGGGACGACAACCTCTACATTGGCGACGAAAACGTGATCTACAAGTACGACCCAAATGCGAACATAACCACAACGGTGGCCTACCTTGCTTCGGGTGCCACAGCCACCAGCGTGGCGGCGGACCCGCACACTGGCGCCCTCTTCTTCGTGGTTTCGAAGCCCGGATATTTTGGTCCAGGAACTTACCTCTACCAGGGGAACCTGGCGATCGGCCAGGCCACCGGCATGTATGTCACCGGGCTGACAGATCAAAACGGCCAGGCGCTGGCTGGACATACTCCGGGGGCCGTGGCACTCGATAGCTTGGACAACCTTTATATCCTCGATGCCTCGAGCCCCGCACGGGTGGTGATGGTGACTGGCGCGGTCCAGGGCGGCGGGAGCGGCGGCGGAGGCGCGGGCAAAGCCGGAAGCGGCGTCTCCGCCCCGGTGGTCAACGGCTATTGCGGCGACGCCCCGTGGGAGTTCTTCAACACCAAACCAACCGCGGACCTCTGCGACGGCGGCACGGCATCGGCGGTTGCTGGTTCCGGACCCTGGACCTGGAGCTGCACCGGCTCGGCTTTTGGCAGCAGCCCGTCCTGTTCCACGTACCCGGTCGTGTTGACGGTGACGGCCAACAACGCTTCGATGGTCCAGGGAGGGCCGCTGCCCTCGTTGACGGCTAGTTATACCGGGCTCGTCAACGGCGATGCGGCGGGGGACGTGCTCACGGGCGCGCCGTCGTTAACCACTAACGCCACCGTCAATAGCCCGCCTGGAAATTACCCGATCACGGCCGCGCAGGGCACGCTGCAATCCGAAGTTTATAACGGCCGGACTTTTTATAACTTCGCGTTTGTCAATGGGGTGCTGTCGGTAACAAAGGCTCCCGCGGCGCAGCTCTCGGTGGCGGCGGTGTTCGCAAGAGTATCGAATGCGTACCAGGCAACCGTAACGGTCACCAACAGCGGCACCGCGGATGCGGCCAATGTCCATCTCACCACGGCCACTTTGGCGACCGCGAACGGCTCGCTTCTGCCCCAATCGCAAGCCAAGGTGACGGCCGGCGGCGGAACGGCCACATTTGTCGTCACCTTTCCGTTGACCGCCGGGGCGGACGGCGCTTCCGTGCCCGCCAAGTTTGCCGGGACTTACAACGGCGGATCGTTCAGCGTCAGCATGCGGAGCGTCACGCTGCCGTAGCGGAGGAAACATGAGACGAATATTACTTGTCATGGCAGCCCTGGTGCTGGCCGGCAGTGGAATGCACGCGGGCGTTTTGACCGTCAATATCATACTGACGCAGCCTTTCGCAAACGCCAACCCGGGAGACATCGTGCCGTTCGACGCCACCGTTTCCGCCCCGTTGACTAACTCCGGACCGGTCTATTTGAATGCGGACACTTACAATATCGACAATCCGCTATCGCTGGACGACAGTCCGTTTGGCGGTTTCCCGCTGTTTCTCAACCCCGGCGACGCTCCCGAACAGACGTTATTCGATGTGATCGTACCTGCGGGAACCCCCGACGGGCTTTACACGGGCTACTTTGAGATCGACGGTGGCGCCGGCGGGGACGTGAATATATATGACGCTTACCTTGGGAGCGCGACTTTCAACGTGCAAGTGAGCGAGTCCGCCTCGGTTCCCGAACCGTCCACCCTTGTGCTGTTGGCTGCCGGCCTCACTCTCCTCGCGCTGGGGCGGCGCAAGTCCGCCTGAAAGTGGGGGGAACACCACAGCGCAAATGGCTACGGATCGTGGCTGCGACCGGAAAAACGCACTCCTGGATTTCGTGATCCCACGCGCCCAAAAATCTTACTTTACCCGAACCGCGCTTCTTCACCAACAGTCCCGAACCAGCGCCGGACCCTCGCGTCCAGATGCGGTCTTTCGTCGCCGATGTCCGTCCGCTGTATGTGGAATCGAATATTGTGATCGTGCCGACAACTGTCTCGGACGGCACCAATGTGAAAGTTCTTGAGGCTATGGCGATGCAGCGAGCGGTGGTGTCCACCACTTCGGGATGCGCTGGATTGGGCCTGCTGCACGGTCACAGCGTCTGGGTCGCCGATACGCCGGAAGCCTTCGCTGCCGGCATTGCCACTTTGCTTGCAGATCCCGAGCGGCGCGCCCAAATCGCTAAGGCCGCATACCTGCACGCGCAACGCAACTTCGATTGGAGCGCCATAGGCGCAAAGCAGCGTGATCTTCTCCGCTAAGTTCTAAATTTACTTCTCGGCGCCTCGGCGGTGAAAAAAAGCCCTCCTGTTTACTTCGCGCTTAGCAGATTCGCGAATAGACGATACGCCCCCGGCACCCCCGCCGGCAATTGCCGGAACCACGCGTACGCCGTGAAGATATACACACCCTTGCCGTAGCGCGTGTACAATTCCCCACCTTCCAGCGTCGGCTCGGCAGGATCGTGCGCGGCCAATACGGTCTCGTAGTGCGGGTCCCACTTGGCCGCGAAGTACGCCCCGCGCTCCTGCACCCATCCCTCGAAATCCTTGGCGGAAATGTGATTCGGATACTGCAAAAGACGGCTATCGGGATGCGGAAACGCGACCGGCGCTTCTTCCACCGTCACGCGGTACTTGTTCCCCGCCGGCACCACAAAAGAATACGGCCCCATGTTGCTCGTAATCGGATTCGCCGATGGAATCGCGACGGGACTCACGACAGCCGGCGCCGCGGGGTCGGGCCCATCCCCGGTCTGATACTGCACGATGTAGGTGCCGCCGTTGCGCACATACTCCATCAATCGCGGCTGATTGGCGCGCAGGTCCGCGCGGACGTTATACGCCCGCACCCCGGCCACAACCGCATCGAAGCGCGCCAACTCGCCATGCTCAAGGTCCGCCTGCGTCAGCAGTGTGACGTCCAACCCAAGCTGCCGCAGCGCATCGGGCATCTCGTCGCCCGGGCCGGTGATGTAGCCCACTTTGTGCGCGGTCACTTTCACATTGGCGCGCACCGCCTTCACATCCGAGGGCGGAAACAGCACCTGCGCTGGAATGTGCGGATACAGAATCACCTGCATGCCGGATGCGATCGCCCTGCCGTTCACCGTGGCCACCGCGCGCAGCGTCGCCGTGGTTTCGCCGGTGGGCGGAGTCACTTGGAACGTCATGCCGAGCTGCTCTCCCGCCATCGCTACGTGGAAGGGTTGCGACGCCGGTTCCGCCTTCCAGCCCGTGGGCAGTTCCAATCGAAGTTCGCCTGAGGCGTTGGCCGCGTTCGCCTTCACCGCCACCTCCACCTGGCGCGCCGCGCCCGAAGGGAACAGCGCCACCGCTTCCGGAAGATCCACTGCCACTGCTGGAACCACCGCCATGGGCCGATGCCGCTCTCCCTCGGCGCGCTCCGCGTAGCGGTAATGGACCGGCCGCACCAGTTCCACTGGCGCGCCCCCAATGGTGAGCCGCAGCCGTACCTGCGCCGCCGCGGGAGTATCCGGCAGGCCGATCAGCATCTGGTCGTCCACCGTATAGACATCGTTCGAGGCCGGCCTTATCAGCCAGTACGGTTGCGAATACCCTTGCAAAGCCGGAACCCGGCGCGTGAACTCCACCACCGCGCTCTGATTGTTGCCCAGCTTGGCCGCCTTCGCGTCCAACGGCTCGTTCCAGATTCCTTCCACCTTCGCCGAATCGAACGTCACTTCGGCGTTCGAGCGATTCAACACCGTGACCGTCACCTTCAGGTCCTCGCCTGGCGTGACTTCCGGCTTCTGCGCCTGGGCTTCCGCCCACAGGCCCGCGCACGACGCCAGAGCTTCGTCCAGTTCCACCAGTTTGACCTTCGCCAACGGGTCGTCGATCGCCGCGATCAGTGGCCGCGCTTGGGCCAGTAGCGGGATCGCCTTTTCGGGATGCTTAGGCTCAAACGTGCGAATGGCCTCATCCAGAAGCTGCCCCACCGCGGCGCCGCCCGGCAGACGATTCCACGTGGTGTCCACGCCTTCGAATAAATCTTTGTGTGAAGGCGCCCCTTTCAACAGAGCGAATTCGCTCCGGCCCGGTCCCGGACGCCGCATCGCGCCGGTTCCCTGGCTGTGATGCATGCTGCGGCTCAGAATCGCCAACTCGTCGTAGGAATAGCCCAGGATGGGATTGTACTCGCCCGTTTCCGCCGAGCCCGCACTGGGCGGCGCATTCGGCGGAGTGCTCCCGGGAGGCAGAGTGAAATTCACCCCGAAGCCCGTGAACCCGCTGGATTCCACCAACCGCTTTGCCTGCCACGGCTGCACGTAGCGTAACTGCTCCGGAAACCGCTTCGCATCGGCGGCCGCTTCGAACACCTCGTGACACAGAATCCCCGACGTCTGGTGCTGCCCGTGTCCGTCGCGCGGCGTGCCCGAAAATCCGCAGTTGATCACGTCCGGCCGGTACCGCCGCACCACCCAGACCACGTCGGAGAGAATCCGGTCGTGGCCCCACTTTTGCATCGTCTCGTCTGCTGTGCGGGTGAATCCGAAGTCGATAGCACGTGTGAAAAACTGCTCCGCGCCATCGATCTGGCGCGCCGCCAGCAGTTCCTGCGTGCGAATCAATCCGAGCTGCGCTCCCTGTTCGGACCCAATCAGGTTTTGGCCGCCCTCGCCGCGCGTTAAAGAAAGGTAGGCCGTCCGCATGTGACGGCCGCGCGCGAAATAGGCCAGCACGGCCGTGCGTTCGTCATCGGGGTGCGCCGCAATCATCAGGAACGTGCCCAGCTCGTTGAGCTTTCGTAGAGCGTGCTCAATGTCGGGCGTGCCCGAGAAAGGCTGCTGCTGCCCTGGAAGTCGCAGGAAAAAGGAAATAACCGCAAGAACCGTGAGGAACCTGGCAATTGACTTGCACGTAAAGACCATTAGTACACTATTCTACGATGGCTCCGCCACCCGCCATCGAAGGAGGGGTAATGAACGCCGCGCGCCGCTTCTTCTCCGCTCTCCGCCGTATTGCCGCGCCTTCCAAACTGCCAACGTCTCCCGTGCCGCCCAGGATCGGGATCGCGCTGGGAGGCGGTTTCGCTCGCGGAATCGCGCATGCCGGCGTTCTGCAAGTCCTGGAACGGCACAAGATTCCCATCCACTGCATCACCGGTGTCAGCGCCGGCTCCATTGTCGCCGCAGCCTATGCCAGCGGCGCGTCACCCGCGGAAATCGGCCGCTCCGGCTGCTCCATGCGCTTCGGCGACGTGGCCCGTTGGAGCGTGGGCCGCATGGGCTTCGTGGTGAGCGAGCGCATGAAGCGCTTTCTGGAGCGTCTCCTGAAGCACTATCGCTTCGAAGAGATGCCTCTTCGGCTGGGTGTTCTTGCCACGGACCTGTGTACTGGCGAATCAGTGCCGTTCTCCGGTTCCGGAGACGTCATTCTGCCCATTCGCGCCAGTTGTTCGTATCCGGGCCTGTTTCAGCCCGTACGCTTCGGCGAGCGCCTCCTGGTGGATGGCGCCATGAGCATGGAGATCCCGGCGGTGCTGGCTCGCCAGTTGGGTGCCACCCACGTCATCTCGGTACATCTGCCCGCCCAGGACGCCGCCACGCCGCCCACCAACATGTTCCAGGTGGTCAACCGCTGCTTCCAGATCATGCAGACACGCACCGAACAGAGCTGGCGGCAGGAGAGCGACATGGTGATTGTCCCCGACGTCACGAGGATGGCCTGGGACGCGTTCGGCGCCGGTCCGCAACTGATTCAAGCCGGCGAAGACGCCGCCACCGCGGCCCTGCCTGCGATTCCTGCGATTCAAGCATGGCTCGCGGCGGGCGATCGGGCGCCCGTGCTCACTGTGCCCCGCGCCGCACAAGGCCCGGCGACGGCGTAAGGCGTCACGCCGAAGATTGCCGCGTTAGTCTTCGGCTTATACGGAGTTCCAATTGGTTCTTGTCGAAACTGGTCCGTGGGAATGAACGCTTCGGTCGCGCCCTCTTGGCACGTTCACCGGAGTGACCCGGAACAACGCGATTCTGTCCCATCTCACTGAAAATCGATCTCGCGGCAATTCAATAGCTCCCGGGATGAGCCTCTGCCCAAGGAGATTGGAAATGCTTCCGGGTGGGGGAGCATCCCGAACTTGGCATTCCATCGCGGTTGCTGCTGGCGGCGTTCGAAGAACCCAAACCGCGGCGGAGCAAACTCCCAAAACCGCTACCAATAGATATGCGGAAAGAAGTCGGCCTTCCGAACTGCAGGCCGCTCTCTCCTTCTTCGCTTCGACAACGCTATGGCGCAACCCCGGCTCTGAATTTGGCTGTTTCGTGTACCCGGCTGGCGGACCAGCACATCGCGAGTAGTGGGAGGCGAGCGATTTGGGTGGGACCAGCCGGACGACGCGCGCATCCATTTCTTGCCTGCGATATGGCTTCCTCGCATGGGTTGGTCTCGAAAAGCATACCGTGCGAGCCGTGCATATCGCCGTGGTCGGCGAAGAACAGGACATGCGTGCTCTCTTGCAGCCCGTTTTGCTCCAGCGTCTCGACGATGCGGCCGCAGTTCCAGTCGAGGTTCTCGATCATGACATAGTATCCGGCCAGATCGCGGCGGACCTGACCCTAAAGGCTCCGGACGTACGCCACATTGATGAGGCGTTCGGGAGCCACGTACGGATTGTGCGGCGGTTGATCCCTATATCAAGGACCGCGCCGACGAGAGCAACAGGTTCGTGAACTCATCGGTCTCGTAGCCCGGCCGCGGCACGCCGGATCGGTGATGTGATGAAGAAAGCCGCCCGTCCCGCGCTTGGTGCCATCCGCTCAGGCGCCATTTGCCGACGCCGGCGGTGCGGTATCCGTTGGCGTTGCACACATCGGCGATGGTCTTCGGGCCCTCGGCAGGGTATTCGTGGCCCGGCACGCAGTGATGCGGATAGCGGCTGGTGAGCAGCGACCCACGAAAGGGACGGCACAACGGGAATCCGGAGATATTGTTGGTGAAGGTAACGCCGTCGACCCGCGCCCGGCCGATGTGCGGCGTGCGAGCGTTGGATCTCCGTTGAAGGCCAGGGTCTGCGCGGGTACCGCTTTACCTTCCCATCCACCCGCCGTCTACCACGAGGATTGCACCATTGACGTAGTCGGACGCCTTGGAGGCAAGGAAGACCACAGCGCCCGCGAAATCTTCGGGCTCGCCCCAGCGGCCCGCGGGAATGCGCGACAGAATCGCCGGACTGCGCACCGGGTCGTTGCGCAGCGCCAGGGTGTTGTCGGTGGCGACGTAGCCCGGGGCGATGGCATTCACCTGCACGCCGGCGCCGGCCCACTCGTTAGCCAGCGCCTTGGCGAGTTGGCCGATTGCGCCTTTGGCCGCGGCGTATCCGGGTACGGTAATGCCTCCCTGGAATGTGAGCACGGAAGCAGTGAAAATGATCTTGCCCGAGCCGCGCTTCACCATCTCCTTGCCGATCTCGCGGCTGAGCACGAACTGCGAGTTCAGATTCACCTCCACTACGCGATCCCACGACTCGTCCGCGTGATCGGCCGCCGGTTTCCGCAGAATCGTCCCCGCGTTGTTGACGAGGATGTCGATGGCGGGGAACTCGGCCTTCACCGCGCCGATGAAATCGTACAGCGCTTTGCGATCCGCGAAATCGCAGGCGTATCCGCGGAATGCGCGGGCCGCGCGCCACTACCTCGCGTTCCACCTCGCTGTCCGCCGCCTCCAGGGAGGCGCTCACCCCGATGATGTCGGTGCCGGCCTCGGCCAACGCAACGGCCATGGCCTTGCCGATGCCCCGCCTGCATCCGGTCACGAGGGCGGTTTTACCATCCAATTTAAACTGCTCGAGTATGCTCACGCTTCAGTCCTCCGAACACCGCACGGGAATTCTCATGACCGATCCGCCCATCTCCGACTGTCGCATGGCGTCGGCAGGCGTTGTCACGCCCGCGATGTTCGAGTGGCGCGAGGTCCCGGTTCAGCCCCGGCTACCAGGGCATCCTTTCACGCCAGTCATCGACCCAGCCTGGCTGATCGAATCCCTCCAACATCCACAAGCTGCTGCTTCGCCGCATCGCGGGAAACAGGATGCTCTTGCCATCGGGGGACAGACTCAGCCGAATGGCTGGGTTGGTATAGCTCGCTGGCGTGAAATCTCTACTAAGGTCGCCGATGATCTTCTCTTCTTTGTTGGCGATGTCGAGCGAATACAAGACACATCGATCCGGCGCGACACGAATTCCGTATAGGCGTTTGGAGTCGGACGAAAACGTCATTTGGATCGTGGTGAGTTCGCCAAAGCTGCGCAGCGTCTTGCCGTCCGGCGAAATTAGAGTCCACCCCGCGTCCCCAGGTTCCAGGAACCTGATCCACTGTCCGTCGGGCGACCACTCCGGCAACGGATTTCCGACGCCCTGACGGAGCGCCACGGGAGCCGCTTCACCGGTGGTCCCTACCACCATAACCGAAGCTACGCCATTACGATACTCCCAGTAGACGATACTCCGCCCATCGGGGGACCAGGAGCCTCCGCGCTCGACCACATCCCGAGTCGCGGTCAGCCGAACCGGCGGTCCTCCGGATACCGAAGAGATCCAGTTCTGGTACTGTTGATCCTTGTCCCACCGCGTGTAGACCAGCCGATCGGCGCCCGGAGACAGTGCCGGCGTTGCGAATCCGATCGTGGCGCCTGGAGGAAATGCTTCCGGTGTAACGATGGGGCGGTCCCAGCCTTCACCCGACATCCAGATGGCCGGCGCTCCGTTCCGGCGGCTGGTGTAAACGAACTCCTGCTGATGCAGAGCCCACGCAGGCATGCCGGTTTGCGTTTCCGATGAGATCACGCGCTTCACCGTCGCATCGCTTAGAGAAGCAGAAACGATCATGAAATCTGTGCTCGACTGAACGAAGAGCACCTTCTTCCCATCGGGCGATAGAGAGGGTTGCGATTCCGATTCCGACGGTGTGCCACCCATGAGTTCCCGCGTTGCTCCCGTATGAATGCCCGCGAACCACAGGTGCACGCCCTGCTCGTCCGTCGACGGCACAATTCCGTTACGGCCTCCGGGGAACCAGGACAGGTACGGCGTGGCGCCAGCGTTGTTCAGACCCTTCATGATTCGCTGTGGCGCCGCTTTGCCCGGCGGGTAGGGAAGCATCCATGCCTGTCTCCCTCCCACAACATCCAGGACGAGTGTGATCCGATCGCCCGGCGCAAAACCGGCCAACGGCCACCCGTTGGGCGGTGCATCGGTCTCAAACGGTGCAGGCGTATACCGCTGCAATGCCGACCCCACCGGCGATGCAGTATAAACCGATAGCTTGCCGCCTTGACCATAACCGACTGCCACGAGTTCTTTCCCATCGGGAGAGACATTCGGAGACGGTGTATAGGGCGTATCCAAAGGCATGATCAACACTGGATCGCCGCCGAAAACAGGCACCGAAAATAGCGCGTATCGCGTCTTGCCGCCCTGCGGATTGCTTCCTCGCGCAATGACTCGTTTGCCGTCTGGCGACCAGCCGGCGGTATACCAATCATCGGCGCCGCGTGTCAGAATCACGGGCGTGGGCGAGTTCAGGTACCGCACAAACACGTGCCGGTCCCCGGGCGCGCCTGCGACGTACGTGAAGGCCTTTCCATCCGGAGACCAGGTGGCCACTGACGGGTTCTCCCAGGAAACTTCCATCGGCGTGAAGCGATAGCCTCCGGTGCCGGCGGGAGGGTGAAGCAGCCACCCGACGCCACCGGCGGCTAGCCCGATGGCTAGAGTCGCGAATAACACCTGTGCCTTCGGCCAGTTTGTGGGCAGCCTCGGCACTGGAGCGGTGCCGGCCGCCGGAACTCCGGATGTACTCTCCGAAAGCCGCTCGCGAACCTGCCGAAGCTCGCGAAAAAGATCGCGAGTGGAATCGTATCGGTCCGCGGGGTCCTTGGCCAGCAAGCGCTCGATAATCCAGCGCAACGGCGCCGGCACGGCCCCGGGTAGCGGTTCGGCATCCTCGCGTATGATCGCGGTCATCGTTTCGACAGCGCTGTC
>OKRF01000168.1:16275-19336 GCA_900290315.1 Candidatus Sulfopaludibacter sp. SbA3
TAGCGGTTCGGCATCCTCGCGTATGATCGCGGTCATCGTTTCGACAGCGCTGTCGCGCCGGAACGCGCGGCGTCCCATGGCGAGTTCGTAGAGCACCAGGCCAAACGAAAACTGATCCGATTGCCGGGTAAGTTCTGTATTTCCCCGCGCCTGCTCCGGACTCATGTAGGCGATGGTGCCGATCATGGTGCCCGCATCGGTTACGGCCATGGTGCGGGTTGCATCGGCCGGTGTCCCGTCCGTAGTCACAGTTTTCGCCAGACCGAAATCGAGAATCTTGACCCGGCCCTCATGCGTGATCAAAATATTGTCCGGTTTCAGGTCACGATGAATAATTCCCGCCGAATGAGCCGCGGCCAGCCCCTCGGCGATTTGAACCGCGATGTCGAGGAGTTTCCGGTTCGTATCCACCGGCGAAATCGCTGCCCCCTCGACGAACTCCATGACGAGGTAGTTCGGCCCGACGTCGTAAATCTGGCAGATATTGGGATGATTGAGCGCGGCGACCGCCCGCGCCTCCCGCTCAAAACGCTCCGAGAACGCCTCTTTAGACAGCTTGATGGCGACAGCACGGTCCAGGCGCGTGTCGCGGGCTTTGTACACCTCTCCCATGCCACCGGCGCCGATGGGAGTCAGAATCTCATATGGGCCGAGGCGCTCTCCGGACGCGAGGGACATAGATCTCAGATTTTACTTGAGATGAGCAGCCGAGTGGAGCGGCCCTTCGTTTTGATGGGGCCGCTCCAAATCCAGGGTGCGCTCCACAATGGGACTCTACTTACCGAAGACCACGGCACGCCGCTCTTTGCCGCCCCGCGACACTAGAGTGTCTTCAGGAATGCGATCAGCGCGGATTTGTCCTCTGCGTCAAGCGTGAGACCGAACCGATGTCCCGGAACTGCGCGTCGTGTCACTTTGAAACCCTTGTAGCCGGACGGGGTGTAGTCGTCGCGGAGACGAACAGGATCGAACCACTCCTCCAGCGTCGTAACTGAGCCGTCATGGCCGAAAAGGCCGCGATACCAAACGCCCCGCAAGGAGGGGATCTTATAGAGTCCGGTTCCTTTGCGCGTCTTGAGGGCCAAACCGGCATCCGTTCCCACCGTCACCGACAGTATGTCGGCACGTAGAGGGTGGTCCAGGGCGGGCGTAAAGCCGACGGCCAACGTGAGCTTGTTGTTCGTATACAGCGGAGGCGTGTGACATCCGCCACAGCCTTCACGCTCGAAGACCTTTCGGCCGGCGGCGGCGTGAGGGCCTCCGGCATTCGGGTTCGGGGGTGGCTGCAAGGAGTAGATGTATCGTGCAAGCGCGAACAGCAGCTCATCAGGAAACCGATACATGATTCGCCGTCCCTTAGCGGAGAGGAGATGATACTGGCCGAAGTCGGCCGAATCGCAGCAGGAGACCAGCGCTGCGTATCTCATCAGGTCCTCAGGTCCGCGTAGAAGGTGAGTGGCGGTGTGATCGATGTATTTTCGGTTCGCCAAGTCGATCAAATCGGGTGTCTTCGTCGGATAAAAGGGGCTGCCGTTAAATCGCGGAATGACTCCGCGGCCGAGTCCGGCGAAATCCGGCGCGTTGACGTCCGGCGCCACGACTTTCTCGTTGATGTCGCCCGGGACCCATGGAGCGGCCCAGAAACGCCAGTTGACTTGCTTCGCGGTTTCGCCAGGAGAGAAGAAGTCCACGAACGAGGCCGAATCATGAGTCACAAACTTCGCGACGACGCTGATCATACTACCCCGGTCGGCGCCGGGGGCCGGGGCGCCCTCGACGATGCTGCCGTCCGGCAGGACCCGGCTATGGCAAGCGGCGTCAACCAACCGCTTCCAGGCTGGCAGCCTTTCAACTTCCGGTTTGCGAGTCATCCAGGAGGAATTCGACGGGCACATCCGCGCCATGGCGAGGTGTCGCCCGTGCAGCCTGCGCCAAAGACATTTACCAGGAACTTGCCAGCCTGGCAAATCGCCGGCGATGGTAAAATCACTTAAACACAATGGCACTCGGCAAGGGAGCCCGCCTCGGACCCTATGAGGTTCTCGGCCCCATTGGAGCGGGCGGTATGGGCGAGGTCTACCGCGCCCGCGACCCCAAACTCGACCGCGATGTCGCCATCAAAGTGCTCCCCGCGGCGCTGGTTGGCGACGGCCAGTACATGACACGCTTCGAGCGCGAAGCGCGGATGCTGGCCGCCTTGAATCACCCCAACATCGCCACTGTGTATGGCATCGAGCAGGGCGCGCTGGTGATGGAACTGGTGGATGGCGCCGACCTCAAAGGTCCGATGCCCGTCGAGGAAGCTATCGCCATCGCGCGGCAGATTGCCGCGGGCCTGGAAGCAGCGCACGAAAAGGGCATCGTTCATCGCGATCTCAAGCCGGCCAACATCAAGCTCACGCCCGCCGGCGTGGTGAAGATTCTCGACTTCGGCCTGGCCAGATCGTCGGCCGAATCCGGTGCGCCGGCGGCGCCGAGCGCCACCGCGTCACCGACGTTGTCTCTGGAGCTGACGCGCGCGGGAACGATCCTGGGCACCGCCGCATACATGTCCCCGGAGCAGGCGCGCGGGAAGCCAGTGGACAGGCGGACCGACATTTGGTCCTTCGGCGTGGTGCTCTACGAGATCGTGACCGGCAAGCGCCTCTTCGATGGCGAAAGCGTCACCGAGACTCTGGCGTCCGTGGTCAAAGATCATCCGGACCTCACCGGCGTTCCGGAAAGTGTGCGCCGCCTTCTGGAGCGCTGCCTCGAAAAGGACCCCAAGAAGCGTCTCCGCGACATCGGAGATACGGAACTGCTGTTGGCGGCGGCGCCCGCTGCCTCACGGCCGCGCTCGCCAAAGCGCGACTGGCTCGGTTGGATGGTGGCGGCGGTGCTGGCTTTCGCCCTCGGGGGACTCGCGTTCGTTGCCGCCCCCCATTTCCGCGAGAAGCCAGGCGCACCGGTAAAGTTCCAGATTCCGCCGCCGGAGAAGGGCGCGTTGGATGAATCCGCCACCCCAGCGGTCTCGCCTGACGGCCGCCGCATCGCGTTTCGCGCCAACGTGGACGGAAACCGC
>OKRF01000168.1:19346-28396 GCA_900290315.1 Candidatus Sulfopaludibacter sp. SbA3
TGGCGTTCGTGCAGGGTGGCAAGCTGATGAAGATCGACGTGGCGGGTGGACCGGCTACCACGCTTGTCAGTGGGTCTGTTGGCGCTTATGGTGGCGCCTGGAATCAGGAGGGTGTCATCCTGTTCGTCAAGGACCTACACCTGTTTCGCGTGGCCGCGGCTGGCGGAACGCCATCCCCGGTGACCGAACTCGATAAGAGCCGCGAGGAAGTTGTTCATGCCGCCCCGGCTTTCTTGCCGGACGGACGTCATTTTCTGTACGTTGTATTTAATCTCTCCGATCTGGACTACACCGCGTGCGTGGGTGACCTGCAATCGAAAGACAAGAAACTGCTGGTGCAGCGTTTGAATAGCCACGTCACCTACGTGGATCCCGGCTACCTCTTGTTTGCCCGGGATCACGTCTTGATGGCCCAGCCCTTCGACGCCGGCAAGCTGCAGACCATGGGCGATGCCGTGCCGGTGGTGGAGGAGGTGGACACCGCGGGGCGCAGTCGCTACTACAGCGCGTCACCAAACGGAACGCTGGCGTACGCCTCCGGCGGCGCCGGGACGGGTTTGCAAATCACCTGGTATGACCGCTCCGGAAAGGTCGTGGGTACCGTCGGCAAACCGGTAGAGATACAGACGCCCCGGCTGTCCCCGAATGGGAAGATCGTGGCCTCCGACCGGGTGGACACGCAGACCCGAAGACGCGATATCTGGCTGACCGACCTGGTCCGCGGCGGCGAACAACGCCTGACCTTCGCCGGCCAGAACTCCTTCCCGGTGTGGTCGCCGGACAGCCTGCGCGTAGCCTATTTCCACGCTGACCAAAATGGGGAGAAAGTATTGGTGAAATCCGCTGACGGCACAGGTCAGCCAGAGGTGCTGGAGTCACCGATCAAGCGGCCCATGGACTGGACTAGGGATGGCCGTTATCTGATCTTGGCGACGTCACTCGCTACTCCCAAGACAAGCAGTGATCTCTGGGCGCTGCCTCTTTCCGGCGCCAATCCCGCCGGCAAACCCGTGCCCCTCCGCGAGACGGAGTTCGCCGAATGGCACGGCCGGGTATCGCCCGACGGACGCTGGCTTGCCTACGACTCGGACGACACCAAGCGCAGGGAGGTCTACGTGGTTGGTTTTTCGTCGCTCAACGGGCACTGGCAGGTTTCGGTGGACGGCGCTCGGGACCCGGTCTGGAGCCGCGACGGCCGCGAACTGTACTTCGTCGGGCTAAATGGCAAGATGATGGCCGTCGAGATCGAGCCCGGCCCTCAGTTTGAGGCCAGTGTCCCGAAACCGCTCTTCGATGTGCGACTTGGCGCCGCGATCAACTTTCCCAGCTACGACGTGAGCGCCGACGGCCGATTCCTGATCGCGACCCGAGTGGAGCAAACGGCCACGGTACCAATGACCGTGATGCTCAATTGGCAGGCGCCATTGAAGAAATAGGACCGTGATCCTACGATCCGCGCCCGGATAGCGAGTCACCCCGCCGGAACGGAGTACCATTCTCGAAATCGTGCCTACATGAGTTCGCAAGAGTCGATTTGCCCACTACCGCATCGGCGCCAAGCCCGGCGAGGGCGGCATGGGCCGCCGTCCATCGCGCACCGACACCAAGCGGAACCGGGAGGTCGCGGTGAAGAGGTCCTCGACACGGCCTCGCCAACGATCCCGATACGACGG
This sequence comes from Candidatus Sulfopaludibacter sp. SbA3, assembly GCA_900290315.1. Classification (GTDB taxonomy): domain Bacteria; phylum Acidobacteriota; class Terriglobia; order Bryobacterales; family Bryobacteraceae; genus Sulfopaludibacter. Next base: position 21,020 of record OKRF01000168.1, read on the forward strand.
TCGCGGAACGCTACTCGGACCCAGTCTGAGTTTCCTCTGAGTGAATCGTCGGCCATACGGAAGTTGCAGCCGCCATAGTCTACTTGCCGAAGACCACGGCACGCCGCTCTTTGCCGAGCCCAGTCACCGTGATGGCCATCGCAGCCGTGCCTGCCATCGCCACCGAGTAGCTGGTGCGCCGCGCCAGCACCGCTTCCAGGTACCCGACGCCGCTGGCCAGAAGCCCACTAGAGCGAGGCCCGGCGCTGCGATCATGGCCCGCTGCGTCACCCGATCGCTCATGAACACTTCAGCGTCTGCGGGCATCTGGCCAGACTGGTAGCCCCTCAACTTCCGGTTTGCGGTCATCGCCGACTTCGCCTGGTCCAGATCAGGTAGCCGCAACACTGCTTTCGGAAAGGGACGTTCCCCCTTTCCGGACCGCTTGTCTGTCATCCGTTGAGGCCCTCCTTGACCGCAGACCGATGATGGCCGGGTTCAAGGGACGAAAAGGGGGCATGATCTCGGAGTCGTGGTATTGGCGGACCGACCTAATGAAGTTTGCGTCATCCCTCCGTAAACGAGCGAGCCAGAAGCGCTGGACGGATCGCTCCCTTTGCCGCTGCGAGCAACTGATCATGATCGGGTTTTTCTATGTGCGGAAGCTGATTGACTCGAGGAAGCTCAGCCGGGATTTTGCAGACCGGCAGATTAAGCTCAAGGCCTATCCGTCGATCGGCAAGCACGTTCATCTGATGAATGTTCATCACCATCTGGATGAGTTCTTCGACATGGGAACGCACCGGCACAAGACGCTGAAAATCGAGCAGATCGCCAACCAAGTCATTCACAGCTACATCTTTTACCTTGACGGAGGAATCAGGCCCACTCCAGGGCATCGTCGTAGCATCCGATGTTGTGCGCGACCGGGAGCTTCTAGAACTTTCCCTTTCGTATGTAATAAAGATATTCGAACTCGCGGGGAAGGGAGAAGACGATAAGGCCATCACGCTCAGGTATGACGACAAAGCGGCAGGACTACGTCATGCGGATCTTCAGGGATGCCAAGCGTCGATAGCCCGATTCGGATTTACGCCATCAGGACCATTGCCAAAGATTACGTCTGATTGGCTGATACGGCGAGATCGCGAGTGGATCGTCGGCAAACGGGAAGTTGAGATATGCTAACGAGCCTTGCCCGCCCAACTTCCCGTTTGCGCGTAAGCCAGGCGCAAACCGGACAGAAACTCAAAACTGATTGGTAAACGCTGCGCGACTACCGGCGGGTGATCACCAGCGACGCTTCCATGGTGGCATTCAACGGCTACTTCAGGCCCGCAAGAATGGCACGCATTTCACGGGGTACCTCCGCTTCATTTGACAGAAACATGTAATGCGCACCGCGAAGCCTGATCACGCGCGCGGTGTGCACACCATCTTCAAACGCCCTCGCCGGTTTTTCCGCTAGAGCATGCATCGAAGGGACGAGTTGGCGAGCGCCGGCAGTAGAAGTGCCTGGCCCGACGGTAGTTTCAGACTCAGGATCAGTCACCCGTCGGCGCAGATTCGGCGCTCCCGGCTCCAAAGGACTGAAGGGTGAGGTAGCTAAGGCCGAATCGCTTCACATTGTCGCGCTGCTTCTCGAATTGATCATAGTGCCCTTCTTCGTTACCGACGAGGCCCTCGAAGATTCACTTGGACGCGGCATCGGCGTTGGCGCCGCATTCCACGGCGGCCGAGTTGTATCCCTTAGCGCTTTCGTCCTCCATGGCCATCGCTTTGGCGAGGATCGCCTCAGGGTCCTGGATCTTCTCCACCGCGCCGGCGGGTATCATCTCGACGTCGCCATTGAGGAACAGGATTCGTTCAGCGAGAAGTTCGACGTGTCCCATCTCCATGATGGCGGTGCGTTTGAATAGCTTTGCCAGGGGATCGAAGCCTTGATCCCCTAGGTGGAAATGGAAGTACATGTACTGGTGCACAGCTTGCAGTTCGTCGCCTACGGCTCTATTCAAGAGCGCGATGCTCTTTTCTCTATCCATAGCTTAAACTCCGTTTCTAATTCAATTCTCGCCCTTGTGGCCGGAATTGCAACTTGGAGAGGTAAGCTGGATTTGTCCCGTGCAGTCCCTGTCACATCAGCACCTGCCACTTCGCGACTAGCGACGGCGGTTTCGAAACGGCCCCACATCGGGCGCATCGGGGTCAGTCCGGACGCGAAAGCCCTGAACGAAAATTGGTGAGGTGTCCACCTCTGCGAGATTCTGACATTCAGTTGCAAGTAAAATCCGCGGATTCCAAACTCGATGGGCGAGGATCTACCGCACGCCGATCCGCAGACTTCGTCCGCGCAGCCTCTGTAGCGCACTGCCGTTTACCCCTCCCCCTAGATTTCCGGACACATAGTTTAGGAGTTCTTTCACTGATTGCAGTTGACATTCAGTTGCAAATAAGTTTTAATCAGTTCTTGGAGATCTCGGGATTATGACCGGTCTCCAGCACGCCGGACGGCGGCCGCTTCCGGCGCGAACATGAAACGTGAGTGAGGTATGAATTCCCTAACACCCAGTCTGCATCTTCTCCCGCTATTCTTAGCGATTATCTCTTTGGGCGTGGCCGGCACGGGGGGCAGCATTGCCGGCACAATAGCCGACCCGAGCGGTGGCGTGGTGCCCGGCGTGCTGGTGATGGCGCGCAACGCGGAAACCGGCGTGGTGCGGAAGACCACCACGAACGGCGAAGGGTTCTATGCCTTCCCCATCCTGCCGGAGGGCCGTTATGAGCTGCAGATTGCGGAGGCTGGATTTCAGCCATTTAAGAGCGCGGGAGTGCTGGTGACATCCAACGCCGCTCTGCGGGTGGATGTCCGGTTAATCCTGGAAGCGCACGACGAAGCAGTCACGGTGACCGAGTCGCCCACACGAGTGGAAACCACAACCACCCAAATGGGAGAACTCATCGCCGCGCAACAGGTGGCGAGTATTCCCATCAACGGCCGCAGTTACACCGATCTGTTGGCGCTGCAACCCGGCGTGATACCGGCCAGTTCGCAACAACCGAACGCGGTAGTAATGTCCGGATGCACCAGCGCGCCTCCGTCCGGTGATCTGAATCCAGGTAACGTGTCGGTAAGCGGCCAGAGGGAGACCGCCAACGGTTTCGTGGTGAACGGAAGCACGGTTCAGGAGGATTTCAACATGGGCGCGGCCATCGTGCCCAATCTCGACTCAATCCGGGAATTTCGGGTTCTCACCAGCAACTTCGACGCCGAGTATGGCAACTTCAGCGGTGGGCAAGTCTTGGTCACCACCAAGTCGGGAACCAACCAGCTGCATGGGAGCGCGTTTGAATTCCTGCGCAACACAGACCTGGACGCTCGCAACTACCTCGCCAGCGACCGTGCCCGGTACGATCGCAATCAATTCGGCGGGACATTGGGCGGACCCATCCGCAAGAATAGAGTTTTCTTCTTCGCTGACTATCAGGGCGCGCGGATGACGCAAGGCGTGGATACGGGCCTGATTTCGGTACCATCGCTGGCAAACCGCGACGGCGACTTCTCCGGCAACGCAGGCACGCTGTCGGGCACGGTCAACGGTCAGTACTGGGCCGGCCTGCTGTCCCAAAGGCTCGGCTATTCGGTGCATCCGGGCGAACCCTATTACGTACCCGGGTGCGTCAGCTCCGAGCAGTGCGTGCTGCCGAACGCCCGTATACCCGAGCAGGCCTGGCCCGCGCCCGCCAAGGCGCTGTTGCCTTTCATTCCGAAGCCGAACCAGGGTGACAGTACCTTCTCCACGTCGGCGTACAACCAGAAGCTGCGCGACGATAAGGGCGCCTTCAAGATCGACGGCAACACACGATGGGGCGCGGTGTCGGCTTACTATTTCTCCGACGACTACAGGATGGACAATCCGTATCCGACCGGGCAGGGCGGGGCCAACGTACCGGGATTCAACGCCATTTCGCAGGGCCGGGCCCAGCTTGCGGCCATCGGTCTCACGACCACGCTTGGCCCGGCCTCGATCAATGAATTGCGGTTCGGTTACATGCGGACCGCCAACCACGTGGGACAGCCCGTAGGCGGCGTTGGTCCCAGTTTGGCGTAGCAGGGCTTCGTCGACGCCACCGGCAAGCCGGGGATTGTACCGCTGGCGCCGCAAATCGAAGGAATCGAGAATGTGGCCTTCAACGACTTCACGATTGGCGTCGACACCACTGGCGTACTACAGGCGAACAACACGTATCAGTGGTCGGATAATTTCTCGAAGGTGACGGGGAAGCACATCGTCAAGTTCGGGGCGAGCGTTCACGACGACCAGGTCAATATCAATCCGGATGCAACCTACAACGGTTCTTTCCTGTTCCAGGGGACCGAAACCGGCTCGGATTTCGCGGACTTCCTGCTGGGCATTGCCAGCAGCTATAACCAAGCGGATTCTCAAGCTTTCTACCTGCGCAATAAATATGCCGGGCTGTACGGACAGGACAGTTGGCGAGTTCGGCCCAACCTTACTTTGAACTATGGTTTGCGCTGGGATCTGCTGCCGCCGTGGCGCGAGAAATACAATCAGATGCAGACGCTCATCCCCGGACAGCAGTCCCTGGTGTATCCGGGCGCACCGGCAGGACTCGTGTTTCCCGGCGATCCGGGAATTCCCAGCACTCTGGCGCCAGCCAAGAGAACCAACTTTGCGCCGCGGCTCGGTTTGGCGTATTCGCCCAGCAGCAAAACCAGCATTCGCGCCGGATACGGCCTCTTCTACACCGCTTTCGAAGGCATCTCGGCGGGAATCATGAGCGCCAACCCGCCGTACGGCTACGATTACACGAGCTTCGCGCCGCCGCTGTTTACGACACCGTTCGTCACGGCCGCCAGCGGGCAGGATAACGGACAGCGGTTTCCGGAACCGATTCCCGCATTCGGCGCTTCCGCGAAGACTCCGAACACCTCGGTGAACTGGTCGCAATACCTGCCGATCACGGGCGTGCCGTCGTTCTTCCATAACAATGTGACGCCATACAGCGAGAGTTACACGCTCTCGATCCAGCGGGAATTGGCGCGCGATACGGTGTTCACCGCGAGCTACCTGGGCACCGAGGCACATCATCTGTTAGTGCTGATTTCGGCCAATCCTGGCGATCCCGCGCTGTGTTTGAGCCTGAGCCAGCGGCGGGACGTCATGCCCGGAACACCAACTTGCGGCCCGTTCGGCGAAAGCGGCACTTACACAACGCCCTCCGGCCAGGCCATTCCAGGAACGCGCGCGCCGTTCAGCTCCCAGTTTGCGGCCGTCACGTACCAGAAGACCATCGGCAACTCCAACTACAATGCAGTCGAGCTGTCGCTCCATCACTCCAGCCCCTCGCTGGAACTACTCGCCGGCTATACGTATGGCAAATCTCTCGATCAGTCTTCCAGCCTGGCGGAGGCCGTGAACCCGCTGAATCCGAACCTCAGCAAGGCGATCTCAGCCTTTGATATGCGACACAACTTCGTCGCCAGCTACAACTGGAAGCTGCCATTGGTGAAGCTGCTGAACCGCCGGTACCGGTGGGCCGAAGGGTGGTCCTTGTCCGGAATCACGCGGTTCAGTACCGGCTTTCCTGTGACGTTGTTCAATAACAACGACACGTCGCTACTGGGCACGATTCCGAACGGCATCAATAATAACGGCGTGGACACGCCTAACTATGTGCCCGGCAATCTGAACATCAATACGAATCCGCGCAACGGCAAGCCGACATTCAACACCACGCTGTTCAGCCTGCCGGATCTGGGCAAGGTCGGAACTGCCGCCCGCCGTTTCTTCTATGGTCCGGGCATCGCCAACTTCGACGCGGCGCTGCACAAGAACGTGCGGCTATCGGAATCCCGCTCGCTGGAGCTCCGGTTTGAGGCATTCAACGTCTTCAACCACGCCCAGTTCTATGGCCCCGCAGCGGTCAACGGGAACATCACGAGCCCTAAGTTTGGGCAAGTGACCAACTCCGCGCCGCCGCGATTAGTCCAGGTAGCAGCAAAGTTCTACTTCTGATCTGCGACTCCTTGACTTCCTCGAACGGCAATTGCCCTTTACCAAATACCGCGCCCGGGGCCTTCGACCGAGGAAAGATAGTGACATCGCGTTCAATCCGTCCCGCCGGTGGCAGAGCTGACCAGCCGATCAGGGAGCAGATCCCCCGCACCTCTCCCTTACAGCACCCGCATGAAGGCGGCCAACTCCGGCTCCTGAAACCGCATGCGTGATGGGAATCCCTGGTAGCCGTCGAAGGTGGGATGCCGGCGTGGACCGAGGGTAAGGTTGAAACCGGTTGCATCGCCGCAAACGGCTCGTCAATTGCAGTTGCTGATAGAGCTGGCAACTTGTACGGCTCGGACGACTTCGGGCGGGCTTGGGCGTGCAGGAGCACCAGACTGCCGGCCCCGAGCGGCGTCTTCATCTGTTGAGGAAGGCGAGTGCCTCAGTTCATGTCTCTTCCACGCTGAGTGAAGGCGCATTGCTGGCTCAGTTCGCATGGAACCTCACTGACGGCGTAGCGTTTACCGTCGCCGCCGGGCGGATCGTCGCCCATACGGAAGTTGGAGCCGCCATAGTCTACTTGCCGAAGACCACGGCACGCCGCTCTTTGCCGAGCCCAGTCACCGCGATGGCCATCGCGATGACCATAACAGCCGTGCCCGCCATCGCCACCGAGTAGCTGGTGTGCCGCGCCAGCACCGCTTCCAGGTACCCTACACCGCTGGCCAGAAGCACTCCGGTCTGATACCCGAATCCCGGTAGAAAGCCGCGTACCGAATCGGGCGACAACTCCGACAGGTGCGCCGGAATGACGCCCCAAGAGCCCTGCACCAGAAACTGCATGAGGAATGCACCAGTGATCAGCAGCGGCACCGAGGGCGCGAACGCCCAAAGCGGAATCACCACCAGAGCGAGGCCCAACGCCGTGATCATGGCCCGCCGCCGCCCCACGCGATCGCTCATCATGCCGAACAGCGTGCCGCCCGCGATGGCTCCCAGCATGGAGATTCCGGTGATCAGAGACCGCGTTCCCACGCCGTATCCCCACTGCCGTTGCAGGAAAGTGGGGTACATGTCCTGGCTGCCGTGCGCCACCAGGTTCATCGCCATCATCAACACCGCGATGTACAGAAACAGCTTCCAGTTGCCTAGCAGGGCACGTCCCAGTTGGCCCCAGCTTTGGTGCCGGGTCTGTTCCCAGACCTCCGATTCCTTCACGCGCACGCGCACGAACAGAGCCAGCAGTGCCGGCAGTCCGCCCAGGAAAAACAGCGGACGCCAGCCCACGCGCGGAAACAGGAAGAAGAAGCAGACGGCGGCCAGCAGGTATCCCGTGGCGTATCCCTGCTGCAGGAATCCGGAGAGCATGCCGCGC
>OKRF01000380.1:0-3940 GCA_900290315.1 Candidatus Sulfopaludibacter sp. SbA3
TCATGTGGATGACTGCGTGGACGTCCTTGTTGCGGGCCAGCACCGGCAGGCCGGAGACGTGGTCGGAGTGTTCGTGGGTGATGAGGATTGCGTCCACCGCATCGAGCGATTCGCCAATGGAAGCGAGGCGCTTGCGGAGTTCCCGCATGCTCAACCCGGCATCCACCAGAATACGTGTCTGGCCCGTGGACACGAGCGCGGCGTTCCCGGAACTGCCGCTCGCCAGCACGCAAAATTTGACCGTGACTCTCCTCCCCTGTGACCTTTCAGAATAGCGCGAATTTGTTTTGGGCAGTAGGACAGAAGATCGTTTTGTGCCGTCTGTCTTCCCGCGTGTCACACCGTGAACGAGAAGCTCGCAGGCACCGCGCCCACGGCATTTTCTTTCAATCACATACGCAGCGGAAGCTCACGTGCTCATTCTAAGGACATGGAACTGATTGTCAGCATGTTTCTGGTGGCCGCTCAGGTGCTTTTCACCACCGGAGTGAAAGATGTGGAAGCCGGAAGGCTCAATAGGGCCCGTCTGGCCATGCAAACCCTCATCAGAACCTATCCGGAAGATCCGCTGGTGCCGGACGCAAGAGCGCAGATCGAGGCGATCAAGCTGTATGAGGAAGGGCAGGAGCGCATGCAGCAAGGCCGTTACGACGCGGCAGAATTCACGTTCCAAACCCTGCTCAGTGTGTATCCCGAAAGTCCCCTGGTGAAGCAAGCGGAGGAGGCCATGCGGGCCGCCGCTCACGCCCGCGAGGCGCTTACAGTCCGCCTCACCGTGCGATCTGTGGACCTGACGGACGTGGGATTGGAAGCGGGCGAAATCCAGAAACTGTTCACCGAACGCGAGGTGCGGCTGGCGGCGGGCAAGGCATTCGATCCGCGCGATGTCGAAGAGGCGCGTGCCGTGGTGACCGCGTTCCGGACCGAGCATGGCGCGGCTGGTTCGCAAATCCGCACGGAAGCGCGCATGGCGGGCGAGCACCAGGTGGACGTCGTTCTGACGCGCATCAAATAGCGCCATTGGTGCTAGGCTTTCATTGATGAAAGTCGCGCGCATACACCAGCACGGCGGGCCGGAGGTGCTGGCATACGAAGAAACTCACGAGCCCAAAATCAAGGCCAACGAAGCGCTGGTGCGAGTGCGCGCCTGCGCGCTCAATCACCTGGATCTGTTTGTCCGCGCCGGCATTCCCGGTATGAAGTTCGCCATGCCGCACATTCTGGGCAGCGACATTGCGGGCGAGGTGCTGGAAGTGGGAGAGCTGTGCGAGCGTGTCAAGCCGGGTTGGCGCGTGCTGCTCTCACCGGGCCTGAGCTGCCGGCAGTGCGAGCAGTGCCTCACCGGTCAGGACAATCTGTGCCGCCGCTTCACTATGTTCGGCTACGCCAAGGACGGCGGCAACGCCGAGCTGTTGGCCGCGCCGGAATACAGCGTGATCCCCATTCCCGACGATTTGAGCTTCGAAGAAGCCGCCGCTGCACCGCTGGTGTTCCTCACCGCGTGGCACATGCTGATGGCGCGGGCACGCCTGCAGCCGGGCGAGGATGTGCTGGTGCTGGCGGCGTCCAGCGGAGTCGGCATGGCCGCCATCCAGATCGCCAGGATGCTCCAGTGCCGCGTGATTGCGACGGCGGGCGGCGAAGAGAAGCTGGCGCGGGCGCGCGATCTGGGTGCCGACTTCGTCATCGATCACTACCGGCAGGACATCTCCGCCGAAGTGAAAAAGATCACCGCCAAGCGCGGTGTGGATGTGGTGGTGGAGCACGTCGGCATCGCTACTTGGCCCAAGAGCCTGGAATCGCTCGCGACGGCGGGGCGCGTGGTGACGTGCGGCGCCACCACCGGCTTCGACGCCCGGGTGGACTTGCGCTACCTCTTCAGCAAGCAGTGGAGCCTGCTGGGATCGTTCATGGGAACCATGGGCGAACTGCACCAGGTGTTGAAGTTCGTCTTCCGCAAGCAACTCAAGCCGGTAATTGATAGCGTTTATCCGCTGAGCGAAATTCGGTCCGCGCACGAGCGGCTGGAGAAGAAGGAGCAGTTTGGCAAGGTGATCGTGCGGCCGTAATTGCCCTTCACCGCGTCTCCGCGCCTCAGCGGTGATCTCTTAGTTCATCGTTTTCGCCAGAGCCGCTTCCAGTTCCGCCGGATGAAAGCCGAAGGGGCCAGGAGCGCTCTTATAAGCCACGCGGCCGTCGCGGCCGATCAGAACCAGCCGGTCGGGCCAGCCGGTGTAGAGTCGCTCCACCGTGTTGTCCATGCCGTCTATCAGGGCAGGGAAGAGAATGCCCAGTTTGCGGACGCAGCTTTCCGCCACCTGTGCGCGCTCCTTGTCCTCGCGCGGATTGCGAAAGACGACGCCTTCGCGCACGTTGCTACCCATCTGCCAGATGTCGCTGGGGTGCGCTTCTTCAATGTAGACGGCGTAGAAAGCCACGCGGCCGCTGTATGCAGTGTAGAGATTGTTGAGCGCGGGAACCTCCCGGCGAAAGGGCGGTCAAGTATAGCTGCCAAACACGAGAACCACCGGCAGGGAGCCGCGGTAAGAAGAGAGTTGCGTGACGTGAGTGTGGTCGAGCGTGGGGAGGCGGAAATCGGGCGCCATGTCGCCGGGCTGCATCCGCCCGGCGCGGGCGTGCATCCACAACGTCTCGAACGGCAGAACCATCATCATGGGCATCGGCACATGTTTCATCACACGGCCGAAAGCGCCGGGGGGCTGGCACATGGCCCAGTAGAGGGCGGCGCTGAGCGAGAGATGTGCGGCAACCAGAATCGCCCCGACTATCAGTAGCTTTCGTCCCACGCTTCGCACCATGAGAGTCCATGATATAACCAATCATGCGAAAAGCAATTTGGGCGCTGGCGTTGTTCGCGGCCGCCGTGTGCGCCGGCCCGCGGCCGAAGGTTCGCGCCATCACCGCCTTCATTGACGTGGACGCGCAAAGCTACACGCGCCAGATTGAAGACACGGTGAAGTTTCTCAACTCGGCGCGCGAGGCCTACCGAGCCATGGGTTGGGAAGTGGAGACCATCCGGATCGCTACCCAGCCGTTTCCACAGTACACCAAAGGCCTCAGCCGCGAGGCGGCGCTCGGCGTGCTGCGCGGTATCGACTCTCTCGGCGCGACGCTGCAATTCACGCCGTCGATCGGTCCCGCCATGTGGAACGATGGCGATGGCGGCGCGGCAGTGGACCTGCTGATCGATTTTCTCGCGACGCCCGGCCGCACAAATGCCAGCCTGATCACGGCCGCCGAGGATGGCATCCACTGGAACGCCCTGCGGCAGGCGGCGCGCTTGATCAAGACCGTCTCGCAACGCAGCGCGCACGGGCAGGGGAATCTGAACTTCGCGGCGATCGCGATGCTGAAGCCGTATGGCCCGTTCTATCCCGGGGCGTACCATGCGGGCGGCAGCCGCGCCTTCTCGGTGGGAGTGGAAGGCGCCGGCGTGGTGGCAGAGGTCTTCGCCCAGGAACACGATCCGCGGATGGCCGAGAAGAAGCTGGCCGAAGCGTTGACGCTGCATCTGCGCGAGGTGGAGAAGGTGGCTGCGCAGGTGGCTTCGGGAAGCGGGTGGGCGTATGCCGGATTGGATCCCACGCCGGCGCCTTTGGGAGAAGTCTCCATCGGCCGCGCGATTGAATCGTTCATCGGCGCGCCGTTCGGCTCCAGCGGCACGATGACGGCCGCGGCGGTGATCACCCGCGCCGTGCAGTCGGTGCCCGTTAAGCGCGTCGGCTATAGCGGGCTGATGGTGCCGGTGCTGGAAGATGCGGTGCTGGCGAAGAGATGGGCGGAAGGCGCGTACACGGTGGATGCGCTGCTGGCCTACTCGGCGGTCTGCGCGGGAGGTCTGGACACCATTCCCTTGCCGGGCGACATCAGCGAAGACCGGCTGGCGCACATCTTGAGCGATGTAGCGACCCTGGCCTAC
>OKRF01000380.1:3950-5254 GCA_900290315.1 Candidatus Sulfopaludibacter sp. SbA3
AGCGATGTAGCGACCCTGGCCTACAAGTGGCAGAAGCCACTGGCGGCGCGCCTGCTTCCCGCGCCTGGACGGAAGTCCGGCGAGCGCGCCGAGTTCGAAGATTCGCGCATGGCGAATACCGTGATCCATTAGTCTTGACAGCGCCCCCAGCAAATGCTAGTTTTTTAGCATGATGCGGGCGCCCTGGGTTCTGCTCGTCCTCGCCATGACGGCGGCTGCCGCGGAACCAGCGTTTGACGTCGCGTCGCTCAAAGCGGTGCAGCCTGTGCCGCCATTTGCGATCGACCTGGGCAATACGCTTCACGGCAAAGTGACCTTGAGCAACGTCACGCTCAGCGAATGCCTGCGATATGCCTGCAAGATCTACAACGACGCCCAGATCGCCGGTCCCGACTGGATCAAGTCGCGGAGTTCGCTGTTTAGCATCGTGGGCCAGGCTTCGCCGGATACGTCCAGGGAACTGCTTCGCCAGATCACCTTGACGCTGCTTACCGAGCGATTCCAGATGGCGCTGCACCACGAGCAGAGGGAGTTGCCGTACCTGGCGATGGTGGCCGACAAGAAGGGCCCCAAGCTATCGGCGGCGAAGCAAGGCGCCGACAACGTCGGCAGCGTCGTTCGTCCCGGCCGGATCATCGCCAACAACCTTTCGATGACGGCCCTGGCGGTGTTCATCGCGCGCTTCACGGACATGCCCGTCCAGGACATGACGAAGCTCCCGGAACGTACGAGGTGCGCCTGGAATGGACTCCGGAGACTGTCAACGCACAGGTGGCGAATAGCGATGCGGGCGCATCGATCTATGCGGCGGTAGTCGAACAACTCGGGCTGAAGTTAGAGGCTCGCAAGGGTCCGCTGGACGTTGTGGTGGTGGATCACGCCGAACGGACTCCACTGGGGAATTAGCCAACCGGCGACAAGATCGCCGGCGTTACCAATGTCCGCCGGGGAGGGTCACGCTGACGGTGTCGCCTGCGGCGTTGGTGACGATCTTGCCGTGAGGGTCGGGCTTAGGTTGCGGCTGCGCCTGCGCCTTCACAGCGGCAGCCATGGATGCTTTCTGCGCGGCGATGGCCTTCTTCAGTTCTTCTTCGGGGATTCTCAGCGACAGCTTCAGCGTCCCATCTTCCGTGTGCACGCTGAACTTGGTGCCATTGGCGGCGTTCTGCTGACTGCCGGTCATGGTCTCAAAGAACTTCAGCCATTCGGCCACCTTCTTCGCGTCCCCCGCGGTGCGGGCGTGTATCTCGCCATCCAGGGAGAAGCCGTTGCGAAAGGACCCGCCGAACTCGAAATGGTCCACG
>OKRF01000232.1 GCA_900290315.1 Candidatus Sulfopaludibacter sp. SbA3
TCCAACCGCTCCGCAGCTTCACCGTTTGGGTAACGCCGGCGGTCTTGCCGCCGGTTTTCCGGAGCGTCCATTCCTCGCGCCCAAGATTGCTTCCAACTGCTGCGCAGCTTCACCGTTTGGGTGAGAACCGGTTTGCTTGCGGGCGCCTGCGTCTGCATGGGGTGGCGATCCCCGGCATTGGCAACTGCCGTTTTTTGGATGACGGAACCAGATAGGTCTGCATACGCTATGGCGTTGCTCGCGATGAACCCGGTCCTTAACTTAATTGTCAGCAGGCGTCTTTTCGATATGGTCGAGAACGATCAGCTCCACCGGTCCCTTTTTCGCCTCCAACGCGAGGCCGAGTTGCTCCTTCACGGCCCTGAAGACATCTGGGAAACTATCCCCTTCGAGTGGGCTTCCCGAAACCGCTCCGCCGGCTGCTCCCGAAGGTGCTGGCGGTGTAGCTGGAACCATCATGCCCACCGGTCCGCTCGGAGCACCCATGGGCGCACTCATTCCGTCTGGTGAGAAGGTCAGCGTGAAATCATATTTCGCCGCGAGGCCAGTCTCATCAGTGACCGGTTGACTCAATAGGCCTGTCAGCCGGTTGGCGAGATCCAACATCGTCTGCTGCTGGCCGACCAGGCGGGCGCGTCCGGGCATCATCATCAGGAAGAGGCCAGGGCGCCCTGCAGCCGGCGAAGGAAGCGCAGGAAAACCGTCCGGCCCGATCTTGGGCGCGGCGAAGGAGGCTGGAGACGCCGGATTGGCCTCATCCCCGGCAGGCGAGGCGGGATTGGACTCCCTCATATTGGGTCCATTCTTCCCTACGACCAGCAAGTACACCGGAAGCTGCTTCGTTTCCCGATGGATTGTCAATTTGAACCGTTCTGCAAGCAGGTTCTGAAGCATCGCACGGAATTGCTCCTTGGTCGTTTCCGGCGGCATCGTCGCGTTCACGTCGAACCTCTCCGTGTCTAGCCATGGCGGACCCTGGATCTGATAAGGCTTCACGTCATAGGCATTCAGCAGGAGGGCCTTCAGGGTTATGAATGGATAGTGGATCCGGCTGGGATCCCGGGTGTCAGGCCCTCCACTGGGCGCTGCCATGACAGCTTTACCGGGTGCCGGCATCGCGGCCGGCTTTATGGATGCCGCGTCGAAGGTAAGCCCCTTGTTGGCGGTCTGGGCATTGGTCACGCAGACGGCCAACAGCAGCAGGCTGCTCGCTGCGGTTCCTTTAAGAACCGTTCCTCTCCTGGTAAGTCGAATCATGATAATCTCCTCACTCGTAGCGCAATGCGATGCACGGATCGGCGCGCGTGGCTCTCAACGCGGGTGCGGCGCCCGCCAGTAGCGCGATCGCAGTCAATACCGCCCAACTCAACGTGAAAGCGACGAAGTCGCGGGGCTTCACACCGTAGAGGAGGCCGGATAAGACCCCGCTCAGGGCGCCTGCCAGAGCCAGACCAGCCGCACTACCCAGCAAGATGAGGCGCCCCAGTTGCTCCAGGATCAGCCGCATCACGCCTTCCCGCGTCGCTCCCAGCGCCACGCGGATTCCGATCTCCTGCGTCCGCTGCAACACGGAATAGGAGATCACGCCGTACACTCCGATTGCCGCCAGCATGAGCGCCAGGCCGGCGAATGCGCTCAATAAGAACATCGTCAGCCGCCTCTGCGCCAGGGATTCGGACAACCGCTGGTCCAGGGTCGCGATGTCATACACCGGAGCCCGATGGTTCAGCGCGAAAACGGTGGATCGCAAGGGAGCAGCGAGCACGCCAGGGTTGCCGTTGGTAGCCAGCACGACATGGAAGTCGGCCTGCGGCGCCTGAGCGAATGGCACGTAGATTTCCGGTTCGGCCGGGCGGTCGAGACCCTGTTGATGGACGTCGGCGGCGATCCCCACTATATCGAGTTCGGCGGGCACGCCTGGCGCACAACCGGCACAATACTCGGAGGCCATGGAATGGAATCGTTTGCCCAGTACGCCACCGGGAGAGAACTGGCGCGCAAAAGCGCGATTGACGATCGCAACTCCCGGAGAGTTCTCGTTGTCGTCCAGGTTAAAGTGCCGGCCTTGGACGATGGCCGTGCCCATCGCGCGGAAGAAATCCGGAGTAACCGCGGTCAGCGCCACTCGGAGATTTCCCCAAGTTTCCCGCGGCGGCACGATCTCTCCGAACCAAGCCATGGTGGCAGTGTGATTGGGCTGGAGAGGCAGCCTTCCGCTCAGCGCGACATACTTTACCCCAGGCAAAGCCCGCAATTCCGGTAACACCTCGGATACAAGTGCCAGGATCGGCCGGTCAGCAGTGGGTCCGGCTGAACGACCCGCGAATTCGTCGAGCGGCAACTGCACTTTTGCGGTCAGCACGTTATGCGGATCGTATCCTGGATCGGTGCTCACCAGGCCGCGGAAGCTCCGCACCAGAAGGCCGGCGGCAATCAACAGGACCAGGGCCAGAGCGATTTCTCCGGTCACGAATGTGTTCCGTAATCGCCGATGATCGCGCGCGCCCGAAATGCCGAGTGATGACGACTTGAGCGCGTCCATAAGATTGGCGCGGGACCCGGTGATGGCTGGCGCTGCTCCAAATAACACCGCAGCCAGGAGGGCGACGCCCATGGTGAACCCGAAAACGAGCGGATCGAGGCTGACGCTTGCAAGCCATGGCAGCGCGGGCGATTGCCAGCCGCGAATAGCGTCGATCGCGAGGGCGCCGATCGCCAGTCCTCCGGAAGCCGCCAATACACAAATCACCATGCTCTCAGCCAGAAACTGCCGCGCCAGTCGCAGGCGCGCCGCACCCAACGCGCCTCGCACCGCAACTTCGTGGCGTCGCGCCGCCGAGCGGACCAGTTGCAAGTTGGCGATATTGGCGCAGGCGATCAGCAACACAAAGCCGACCGCCGACAGCAAAACGATCAGCGGTCTTCGGGAATCGCCCGCAAGGTGGCGCTGTAAGGGAACGACCTCCAGGTTCCATCGCTCGGCCTCGCGCGCCAAAGGCGGTGGATACTCATGAATCCTGGTCTGCTGGAACGCCTGTAACTCTGTCCGCACACTCGCCAGGGAGTCTCCCGGGCGCAGCCTCGCCAGCACTTGCAAAAACACCAGCGGCTCCGCGGCATTGAATGTGGATGAGCCGGGAGTGTGCAGCGCAAGCAGCACTTGCGGCGCGGCCGCCACATCGGGGAAGCGGAACTGCGGCGGCAGCACGCCAGCCACGGTGCACGGCTGTCCATCCAGATCTATGGCCGTCCCCACCATTCGCGGATCTCGACTGAAGCGCTCTCGCCACAGGGCATCGGAGACGAGCGCTACCGCGGCACTGCCGGAGCGGCCATCGGCTGGAACGAAATCGCGGCCGATTTGTGGCACAACTCCCAGAAGCGAGAGGAAGTTTGCAGAAACCACGGCGCCGGATACGCGCAGCGCCGGCCCGGCGCCGCGCAAAGTGTACTCGTTTGGAGCATAGCCGGCGACAGCTTCGAAGGGCCGTCCGCGTTCACGCCAGGCAACCATATCCGGCGTGGCGATGGCGCCGTTTTCGGCGACCCATACCAAACGGTCAGGGTCGCGATAGGGCAGCGGGCGAATGAGCAGGGCATACACAGCGGAGAAGATTGCGGTGGTCGCCCCGATTCCTATTGCCAAGGTCAGCAGCGCTGTGAGCGCAAAACCCGGACTGCGCCGCAGCCCGCGCAACCCATATCGGATGTCCTGAACCAGTGTGTCGAAAGTGGGCAGACCTCGTTGATCGCGATACGCCTCTTTGGTCGCTTCCAATCCGCCCAACTTAATGAGTGCCTGCCGCCGCGCTTCGCCGGCACTCATTCCAACGCGCAGGTTGTCGGCGATGTGCATTTGGAGATTGCTTTCGATCTCCTCTGCCAGATCGCGGTCGCGCCGATCTTTCTGGAACATGCCGCCAACGCGGCGAACGAGACTGTACATATATCTCATGCTGAGCCTCCCCATTACGCAAGCTCTTTGCCGAGGGACAGGAACCTTGCCATCACCTCCGCCGTCTCCTGCCATTCACTCGCTTCTTTTTCCAGTTGCTTGCGCCCGGCGCGCGTCAGGCGGTAATTTTTCGCCCGGCGGTTGCTATCGGATGATGTCCATTCCGACATCACATATCCTTCCTGCTCCAGCTTGAGCAGCGCCGGATAAATTGTGCCGTACTGTACCGTAAGCGCGTCGCCGCTGATTTGCTCGATGCGGCGCGCGATGCCATAGGCGTGCAGCGCCCCCATGCTCTGCAGCGTCTTCAGAATCATCAGCGCCAACGTTCCTTGCCGCACATCCTTCTTTGCGCTCATGACCGCTCCTATTGGTTCCCTATATATTATGACGAAACTCATATTGGATGGCAATAGCTCAGTTTCAATGCGGCAGCGAGATTGTGCATTCGGCCACACTCCCGCCCCTCGCCGCCCCGCCAACCCATCTGTACTTGCCTGCATCAGCAGCACTCGAATCTCCTCCGTTGCCATCTGGTCCGGTTGCCGTCCCGCGGGCACATCGACGACTTTCACAAAGAGTTTTGCGTGTGAGCCGCGCCGCGATGGTAGTGATCCAAGTGATTTTGCCCGGATTCCGCATAATGTGTAACCCGATGGGGCTGTAAGCTGGTCTATGCTAATTACAGAACCGTGCTTCGGGAAAAGACAAAGATTTGCCGCTTCTGGACCAGGGCCGCGTGTGCCGTCTTGCTTTCGTGCGCGTCATTTGCCGCGGACCCGCCGCTGGCGCCGCTGACCGTGTGCGAGGTGCTGCGCGATCTCCCCGCGCAGCAAGGGAAAGATGTCGCCGTACTGGGCCGCTACTCTTTCCGCACCTCCGGACGGTGGGTGGGGGAGCAGGCTTGCCAACCATCGCTGGACGCCCCGCCCACGCTGACGCTTGTGGAAGAGAGCGACGCACCCAAGCTTCCCGAAAGCTATGATCTGGATGGTGCGGCGGTCCATCGCAAATTAACTGACGTGCAGCGTCGCACCTCGCTCGGAAAGTTCCGCTTTGGCACTCCGGATTACGACCGCTGGGCGGTGGTCTATGGACGGGTCGAAAAGCGCACCGGAGCGGCGACACTGGTATTCCGCGGCAGCGGCGTGGTGGTGTTCCTCACGGGTCAGGAGTAGCGCCCCGGGTGCCGCGTCACCGGTTTCCCTACCGCGCCCCAACCAGTTTTCCCGCTTTCCCCCGATTGTTTCGCTTTCACCCACCCGGTATAATCGTGGCGCTTGAAAACCCGCTCTCGTGCCGGTCTGTGGATGGGCGCCCTCCTCTTGCTCACTGTGCTCTGGGCGCGGCGCGAACCCACGCCGCCAACGAGCATTACGCTGGAGCCTGCGCGCCTTCTGGCCGATGGCTACGACACCGCTACCCTCACCTTCCACTCTGCCCGCCGGCCTCACATCGCCATCTCGCCGCCATACGCCGCCACCGTGGAAGACCTCACCGATTCCAACGCCCGGATCCGTGCCGCGGTCCTGCCCGCGCAAATCAGCGTGCGCCTCGAGTTCCCCAACTTTCCGCCGTCTGTACTCCCACTCACCACGTCCCTGGCCGCCGCCGACTCCTTCCAGGACGGCACCCCCGACTTCCTCCGCCTCGATGAGGATCGCGACCGCCTGGCCTTCCGCCGCTGGTTCACCTTCCTCGCCGAGACCCAGTATTTCCAGGCTCCCGCCGCGCGTCCCGCCGAGATCAACGATTGCGCCGCGCTCATCCGCTACGCCTACCGCGAGACTTTCCGGCCCCACGAAACGGGATGGGCCGAAGGCGCCCGGGTGCCCGTGGTCCCTGCGTTCGATCCGCCCGGCAAGTATCGCTACCCCTACACCCCGCTCGGCGCCGCGCTGTTCCGCGTCCGCGCCGGCCCGCTCGATCCGGCCGATTTTTCCAGCGGCGCCTTCGCGCAATTCGCCGACGCCCAAAACCTGCGCCGCTACAATACTCACTTCGTGACGCGCGACCTTTCCCTGGCGCAATCGGGCGATCTGCTCTTCTTCCATCACGAGGAGACCTTCCACAGTATGATCTACTTGGGCGCAAGCCAACTGCGGCCCGATGGCAACCGCTACGTGGTATACCACACCGGCCCGGATGGCGGCGACCCTGGCGAAATCAAACGCCTCAGCGTGACGGAGTTGCTCCACTTTCCGCAGCTCGATTGGCGCCCGCTGCCGGCCAATCCCAATTTCCTGGGCGTGTATCGCTGGAACATTCTGAGAGAGGCGCTATGAAAAAGTACCTGAAGCTTATCCTGACGCTCGCCGCCGTGGCCACCGGGCTGAGCCAGTCTGAAGATCAGCCCTATTTCGCGCTCTCTTCCAACCAGACCTTCGGCACGCACTCCAAGCCCTCCGTCTCCCTCAGCGCCTGGGCAGTCGACTCGCTCGAATTCCGTGTCTACCGCATCGTAGATCCAGTCAGGTTCTTTCAGCAGATCGAAAACCCGCACGAGTTCGGCGCACGCACCCCCGCGCCGCCCCACGAGCGCACGCTGCTGGAGCGGATCCACTTCTGGAAGCGCAGCCTGCGCGCCTCCATCCAAAGGGGGATTCGGGCCCAGTTCACGGAATCTCCCAGCGCCCATTTCGAAAAACTGCTGCCCTCGAAATCCACGCCCCAACCCGGCAGCCGCGACACGCACTTCGCCGAAGCTCCCGTGCTGAACGCGCAGCAACTGGTGCTGTCTTTCGTGCAACCGGTGCAGAGCCACAGCCGCTGGGAGCGCGAAACCGTTCCCGTGCGCCTTACCGCCAAGGGTGTGTATATCGTAGAAGCCGTCAAAGGCGAGCTCCGCGCCTACACCGTGCTGATCGTTTCCGATTCGGTTCTCATGACGAAGACGGGCAAGGGCCGGGTGGTCAACATGCTGATGGACCGCGCCACCGGAGAGCCCATCCAGGACGCCAAAATCTGGATGCTGGGCCGCGATGCCAACCTGGGCAACGCCACCACAGATGCCGAAGGCGTGGCGATCCTGCCCGTTCCCTCCGGGCATCCCGATGACGTGAGAATCCTGGCCCACAAGGGCGCCGATTACGCCCTCACCACCTTATCCAGTTACGCCTTTGCCGCCAACCAGGCCTCCTGGATGGGCTACGTCTATACCGACCGGCCGGTCTATCGCCCGGGGCACACGGTCCACTTCAAAGGCATCCTCCGCTGGCGCACCGCGGCCGGCTATGAAGTGCCGGCTGGGAAGGCTGTCTCCGTCACCATTCAGGATCAGGAACAGAAGCCCATCTACCAGAAGAGCCTCACCACCAGCGCCACTGGCACCATCAACGACGACCTACCGATCCCCACCTCGGCGACCCTCGGCAACTATTTCATCGAGATCAAATCCACCGTGGGCGATGGCTACATGAGCGGCAGCTTCGAGGTGCAGGAATACAAGAAGCCCGAATACGAGGTCCGCGTCGCGCCTTCCAAAACCCGCGTGGTGCAGGGCGAAACGGTGCAGGCCGCCATCGACGCGCGCTACTACTTTGGCGAGCCCGTCAGCAGCGCCAAAGTCCATTACGCCGTCTACCGCGACCACTACTGGTTCCCGCTGTGGTACGACCCCGACGATTCCACGGCCGAAGATCTCTCCGCCGGTGATAACGAAATCACCGGCGACCAGATATCCGAAGGCGACGGCGAACTCGACGCGGACGGCAAGCTCTCCATCAACGTCGACACCGCCATTTCCGAACACAAACAGGACTTCCTGTATCGCGTCGAAGCCCACGTCACAGACCTGGGCAAACGCGAGATCGTCGGCAAAGGCTGGTTTGTCGCCACCTACGGCAGCTTCGTCGTCAACGTGACGCCGGAGCACTACTTCTATGCGCCCGGCTCCACGGCGGCCATTACGATGGAGGCGCGCGACTACGATAACAAGCCGGTGGCCACCGCTTTCCACGTCAAGGTCTTCAGCTATAACTACTACGATCGGCAGTTCGGAGAAGTGAAAACCGAAACCAGCGGCAGCACGGACGCGAGCGGCAAAGGAACGGTCAGCGTCAACGTCCCCAAAGAGGGCGGCTCGTATCGCGTCGAAGCTGCGGCACACACACCGGAAGGCCGGGATGTCCAGGACACCGTCTACTTCTGGGTCTCTGGCGGCGTCTCCCGCCACACGCGAAACGACCGCAAGGAAATTCAGATCATCCCCGACAAAAAGACCTACCACGCCGGCGATACCGCCAAGCTCCTGCTCGTGACGGGCCAACCGAACACGCCCATCTGGGTCAGCGTAGAGGGCCGCGACCTGCAGCAGTACAAACTCGTCCGCTCGTCCGAATCCACCGCCGAGTTCGACATCCCAGTCACTGCCGCCGATGAGCCCGGCATCAGCTTCTCTGCCGCCTACGTCCGCAAAGGCGATCTGTATACCGGCAACAAGTACCTCAAAGTCCCGCCCGAACAGCACCAGTTGAACGTCAAGCTGGCCACCGATAAGCCGCAGTATCAGCCGGGCCAGACCGCCGATTATACAATCGACGTCACCGGCTCCGATGGCCAGCCCGTTCCGCGCGGCGAATTCAGCCTGGGCGTTGTGGACGAAGCCATCTATGCCATCCGCCGCGACACGCTGGAAGATCCGCTCACCTTCTTCTATGGCCGCTCCTGGAACAGCGTGGACACCGAAAACTCGCTGAACTTTTTCTTCAGCGGCGAAGCCGGCAAACGCCGCATGCAGTTGGCGCAATTGCGCGCGCCCAGCCGCTTGGCCCAGCTCAAACCCGAACGCATGGTGGAACCCAAAATCCGTAAGGCCTTCCCCGATACCGCATTCTGGGCCACCGACATTGTCACCGATGCCGCCGGCCACGCCCACGCCAAAGTGGAATTCCCCGATTCGCTCACCACCTGGCGCGCCACCGCTCGCGGCGTCACGCCAGACACCAAAGTGGGCGGCGCGGTCCTCAAGACCATCGTGCGCAAGAACCTCATCCTGCGCCTGGTCGTGCCCCGCTTCTTCGTGCAAGGCGACGAAGTGGTCATCTCCGCCGTGGTCCACAACTACTTGACCGACACCAAAACCGCGCGCGTCTCGCTCGACGTCAGCGGGCTCGACATCCTGGAGGGCGAGACCAAAGAGGTTTCCATTCCCAGCCGCGGTGAAGCCCGCGTGGATTGGCGCGTCCGCGCCCAGCAGGTGCACTCCGCCACCATCACCGGCAAAGCGCTTACCAACGAAGAATCCGACGCAATGCAACTCGACCTGCCCGTCAACATGCCCGGCGTCAAGCTTTCCCAATCGCATGGAGGCGCGATCGCCGCCGGAACGGAAACCTCGTTCGACCTCACCTTCCCAGCCAACATCCATCCTGGTTCGCGTTTGCTCAACATTAATATCTCCCCCTCCGTCGCCGGCTCGCTGTTCGGCGCCATGGAGTACCTCACTGGCTTTCCATATGGTTGCGTCGAACAGACCATGTCCAGTTTCCTGCCTAACATCACCGTGCGTCAGACGGTCCGCGACCTGGGCCTGAAGGTCAATCTCGACGATGCCGCGCTTCAGGAAAAAATTCGCGCCGGGCTCGACCGCCTCTACAATTTCCAGCACGAAGACGGCGGCTGGGGCTGGTGGGAGACCGATGAGAGCCATCCCTTCATGACCGCTTACGTGGTGGCCGGTCTGATGCAAGCCAAAGCGGCCGGAATCGCGGTGCAAGACGAAACCATCGCCAAAGGCGTCACCTGGCTCCAGCAGGATTTCACCAAGGACCCGCAACTGATGCCCGACCTGCGCGCCTACATGCTCTACTCGCTGGCCGTCGCCGGCTCGCTCGATGCCGCCCGCTTCAACCAGATCTACGATAAGCGCTCCGCTATGTCGCCCTACGGCCTCGCCATTCTCGGACTCGCGCTCGAACAGGCCAAAGACGCGCGCGCCGCCGAAATCGCCGCTCTTCTGGAACGCACCGTCCAACAGGATCCCGAGCAGGCCTGGTGGCCCGCTACCCGCGACCAGATGCTGGACTTCTCCGAGGACGTAACAGCCGAAGCCACCGCCTACGCCGTGAAATTCCTCTCGCATCAGCGCAAGGAAAGCCCCCTGCTTCCCAAGGCCGCGCTGTGGCTCATGAACCATCGCAACGAAGGCTTCTGGTGGTCTTCCACCAAGCAGACCGCCATGGTGATTTATGGCCTCACCGATTACCTGCGCGCCACCGGCGAGCTCAATCCCAACTTCACGGTGACAGTGTTCGTCAATGATCGCCAGGTCCTCAGCCGTACCATCGATCAAGCCACCAACCTGAATCCGCCGCCGCTCACACTCGATGATTCCAAGCTGCAGCCCGGCGTCAATCACATTCGCGTCACGGCTACCGGCCAGGGCCGCGTGTACTACTCGGCGCGCGCCGAATACTACTCCACCGAAGATAAACTGCAGAAGACCGGCACGGCTTCGCTCAACGTTCTGCGCGACTACTTCCGCCTGGTCCCCGGCAAGGATGGCGACAAAATCGTGTACGATACCGCGCCCCTGACTGGTCCCGCGGCATCTGGCGACGTCATCGCCGTGCGCCTCACCGTGACCGGGTCTGAATGGAAATATCTCATGCTCGAAGACCCGATTCCCGCCGGCACGGAGCTCATCGAACGCGACGCCATCTATCAGCTTCGCAACCGGCCGCCCTGGTGGACTTACTATTTCACCCGGCGCGAGTTACACGACGATCTTTCACCCGGCGCGAGTTACACGACGATCGGCTCGCCATGTTCCAAACCTGGTTCCCCTCCGGCCAGCACCAGTACTTCTACCTGCTGAAAGTGGTCAACCCCGGAATGTTCCAGGTGAGCCCCACGCGCGTGCAGCCCATGTATCAAACCGGTGTGATGGCGACTAGCGATGCGCGCCGTCTGGAGGTGAAGTGATGCGCCGTAGAGGGCTGCAACTCTTCGCCGTTCAGGTATTGGGCAATGCCCTGGTCCTCGGCCTGGCTTACTATTGGCTGGGCGTCGGCGAATCGCGCGCCGCCACCCTGGCCTGGAGCGGCGTGCTGGCGCTCTTCATCCTATGTCTGGCGTGCTGCCTGCACGGCAGCATCCTGGTGTTCTTGCGCGCCGATCAATCCCATTCACTATTCGCGGCATGCCGTACTATCGTGCGCCACCTGGCGCCATTCCTGGCCGCCGTGGTCTTCATCGGCGCGGTGTACTGGGCGCTGGCCCAGTGGGCCGCATACAGTGGAACGCCCGCCCTGACTATCGCCTCCTGGTTCACACTGAAACTGCGCAAGCCCATCAAGCCCACCAGCGTGCTCCGCGTTTTCAATTTCGTGCTGGCACTGGTGCGCTGGATGGTCATCCCGGTTTTCGTGCTGCCGATGTTATCAGGCATCGCGGCCCTTGGATGGCGCGGCTTTGCCGAATTCGGCCGCATGCGCCGCAGCCGTCTGTACTGGGTCGCCGCGCCGCTGCTGCTCGCCTGCGCTCTGGCTCTTCCGTGGGAACTGATTGGCTGGGTTCCCCACGTGAGCTCCTTCACCCTGGAGATGTTCAGCTTCGTGGTCAGGACCGCCATCGCCTATTTCTTGTTCCTTTGCGCCTGGACGTTGCTGGCATCTTTCACATCGGCCGGCAAACCACTCCTCACCCAACTCAAAACCACCGCTTCCCCGTAACGCGCCACCAGTTCCGCAACTCTGCCCGCGGACTGCTCGTACGCGCGCCGCGCCTCCGCCGCGCTGTCCCGCTGCCTCACTGCCGCATCGGTATCTCCAGATGGTGCCCTCATCGCATGCGCGCCGCGTTCAGAGAGGTACTCCGTCAAGCCTTCCCGGAACCACACAGGCAATGCGGCGGCAACCTGCGATTCCACCACCACGTGGCACATCTCATGCCGCACCGTCGATTCCAGCGCACCATGCGATCGCAACACCGCCACCGGCTGCAAGTGGACCCGCCGCCCATCCGTTCGCGCCGCTACCCAGCCCGGCTCGCCCGTAGCGTTGCGAAAGCTGTCGAGATCCGGATACACGCGCACCTCCACGTCCCTCGGCGCGTCCGCGTGCATCCGTGCCGCCGCCGTGGCCAGTTCCCGCTCCGCCAGCGTCAGCACCGTGCCATCGCGCGCGGGCAGCGTGGTAAGCAGTGTGATTCGCTCGCCGCGCAGCCGCTGCCACGCCAAGCCGCGTCCCGAGACGCCCAGCGTCGAGCCCGGAAAGTAGAATGCCAGAATTTCCCGATAGGTCTTACCGGCCGCGCCCATCTGGTCCGCCCCTCGCTGGCATAATCCCACGCCGTGGCCGGAGCCCGTACCTTCAAACACCGGCCAGTGGATCTGATAGCTGTCGCTCGCCACCAGGTTCCATCCGAATGCCCTGCCGAGCGCGAAGCGGAACGCGCCGGCGCTCACCCGGACCGATCCACCGGGGCCCTGCAACACTAATGTCTGCGCGCGTCCCGAGGGGGTCCGTGCCACCACATCCACACGCTCCACCTTTTCCGGCGTGCGCAGTTGCGACTGACGTAGCGCTGTCACAATCTGCTGCGGATTGGCCTCCCATCGCCATTTCGCCGCCTCGCAATACGGATCTTGGTGGCTCTTCAGGTAAGGCTCCGGCACATTCCACACGGCGGCGCCATCTTCCGTGCGTCCGCCGCAATCGCGCGTGTAGCAGGTGAACGCTGGCTTGCCTTCGTACCAGAGCATTTCGCCCAGCGTGGCCGCCGCTGCCTGCTCCAATCGTGCATTGATGGACTGCAGTTCGATGTGCTGGCAGTGCGTAGTCGCGCAGAAGTCGTAGCCTTCCGCGGCGTGCCGGCCCCGCAGCCGCACGGCATACGTACGCGCCGCCACCGCCATGGCTTTTAAGCTTTCCTCTGAGCGAAAGGTACCTGNNCATGGCTTTTAAGCTTTCCTCTGAGCGAAAGGTACCTGCCTCGCCCGCCAGCACGGCAGCCACATAGCGCTCCAGCGGCACAGCGACCGTCTCCGTGCCTATCCGCACCTGGAACGAGGTCTGTGCGGTCAGCGTCGCCCCAGCCATCACGCCGATCCACACCGCACGCTTCACCGGACACTCCCCCGCAGCAGGTCAGCCGCTACCGGTGCTGCGTCGGCGCCGCCCGATCGGCCCTGCGACATCACCACTACCACTGTCGCCGGAGTAAATCCCGCGAACCACGCGATTCGTGCACCGGCCGGCGTGCGGACGCTCCCCGTCTTACCCGCTACCACCAGGCCAGGAACCGCGGCGCGTTGCGCGGTCCCGAACTCTACAGCGTCCTTGAGCCCGTCGAGAATCGCCCGTTCGCCGCCCACGGCGATTTGCAGGTAAGCCAGCGCCAGTTCCATCGGCGTCACCAACACCCCCTCTTCGCCCAGGGCCTGCAACTGAGTCGCTTCCCGCGTCGCCGCCGCCTGCGTTCTCCCGATTCCGAAGCGTTCCAGCCCCCGTGCCAGTTCTCCAGGCCCCAGGCGCCCCGCAACGCGCGCCGTGAACGCGTTGCACGAATACGCCAGCGCTGCCCGCAGATCGATCGCCGTGTCCACCGGCGGATGCGAACAATCGAAGCGTCGCCCGCGGATCGAAAGGTGACCCGTACAAAGAAACTTCTCGGCGGCGTCCAGCAGTTTCGCCCGCAGCAACACGGAGAACACCAGCGGCTTCAAAGTCGATCCCGGCGGCGCAATCCAATCCGCATTCCGCGCCGAGCTCACCCGCCGGGTACGAACGTCCAGCAGAACAACTGCCCGCCGAGGAGCCGGCGCCTCCGCCAGAAGAAGAGCAATCGCTTCCCGCCGCAACATCATCGTTTCGCCCAAGATCCATTGTGTCCCAGAAACAAAACGGTCAAACTCCAATTTCGCGGCGAACCCGCTCTCGGCGGCCTCTCTCGAAAATCCCGAGCCGCGTATCCGCCGCAATCGCCTCCGCCCGGATGAAAATTCGTTAGCCCCGTGGGACAGACGATCGTCTTTTGTCGTCTGTCTTCTTCACGCTATGCGGGCATTTTCGAGAGAGGCGAAGGAACTTGCAACTGTACCCAATCGTCCATTTTCA
>OKRF01000025.1:0-3231 GCA_900290315.1 Candidatus Sulfopaludibacter sp. SbA3
TCCACTTCGAACAAAATAGCATGGGTAAACGTTGAATTGAAAAACCGCGCGAGCGCATCCGCGGCAGATTCGTTTTCCGGCCGGTGTTCGAGCGGGAAACAGGCCGCTCTATCGAAACTCGCCTGCGACGCTCCAGGACGGTGTGCATCCGAGCCTGCACATCAACTACAAGAACTTCGATCTGAAACAGTACTTCAAAGAAGGGCGCGGTTGCCGGACGGAAGGAACTTTCCGGAACCCGAACGACTTTGGAGTAAGCAAAGGCTTGGCCAATCTGCCGTACCTACAAAAGATCGGTCGGCAGATCAACCGGCGCTTGCTGGAAGTCGAACGCGTCACCCGCGATGGCGATGTTCACGGCCAACGATGCCGTTCTACCGTTTACACCGCGACAGGCACTGGACCGCACCGATGCGCAACTCGATCTGCTGATCTACCAGGCGTTTCCGCTTTAGAAAGCCGGTTGAAAACTTGACACTCTTAGATAGAAGTCAATTAGATGAGACGGCTAGAACTTGACACCGCCCACCCGTTCGGTAGACACTCCCTATAGGCTAGCTATGGGAAAAGAAGACGCATCCTTTCGCGCCGAGATTCCGCCCGGCACCCCATACATGCTGATCCTGAAGACCCTCGCCCGGGTCGGAGCGATGCACGGCTATGGCATCGCGCAGCACATCCAGCAGATGTCGGAGATTCTCCAAGTGGAAGAGGGCTCGCTCTACCCGGCCCTGCAGCGCATGCTCATCAAAGGATGGGTCACCGCCGAGTGGGGCCAGTCCGACAACAACCGCCGCGCCCGCTACTACAAGCTGACGCCTGCGGGCCGCAAGCAACTGAGCGCCGAAATCACCGAGTTCGAAAGGGTGATGCAGGCCATCACGCGCGTCATCCAGCCGGCCTGACTTGGTAGCGCCGGCGGTTGCTGCCGGTTAACAGGCACACACCCCCTTGACGTGGTGTGTGCGTGGAATTATCATTCGGCTGTACAGACTGCGTAAGGTCTGAAACTCCGAAAAGGGGCAGCCATGTTAGCTACCGCGATAGTGGAAAAAAACGCATACGATGTAGCGCTGGAAAACTTCGATCTGGCGGCAAACGCACTGGATCTCGAAGACAATATTCGAACCATGATCAAATACCCGGAACGCATCCTGTCGGTGAGCGTCCCGGTCCGCATGGACAGCGGAAAGGTAGTTCGCTTTGAAGGGTACCGCGTGCAACACAGCACGCTGCGGGGTCCGGCCAAAGGCGGCATCCGCTACCACCCCAATGTCACGGTGGATGAAGTCAAGGCGCTGGCCACATGGATGACGTGGAAATGCGCCGTAGTCAATATCCCCTTTGGCGGCGGCAAGGGCGGCGTCACCTGCAACCCCAAAGCGCTCTCGCTCGGTGAACTCGAGCGCCTGACTCGCCGTTATGCCAGTTCCATACTGCCGCTGATCGGTCCGGAGAAGGACATCCCGGCACCCGATGTCTACACCACTCCGCAGATCATGGCGTGGATCATGGACACTTACAGCATGAACAAAGGCTATCCGGTCCATGGTGTGGTCACCGGCAAGCCCATCAGCCTGGGCGGCTCTCTGGGACGCAACGAGGCTACCGGGCGGGGGGTGTTCTACACCACCGTCAGCAGTTGCCGCCATCTGGGAATCAGCGTCGAAGGGGCTCGTGTGGTGGTGCAGGGCTTCGGCAACGCCGGCTCCATCGCCGCACAGTTGTTCCATGCGGCCGGGACGAAAGTGCTGGCGGTCAACGATACCCGCGGCTGCATCTGCAACCTGAAGGGCCTGGACATTCCCGCGGTCATCGCCTTCAAGAACCGCACCGGCAGCGTGGTGGGATTCCCCGGTGCGGATTCCATCAAGCAGGAAGAGTTGCTCGCCCTGGAGTGCGAGATCCTGGTGCCGGCGGCCCTCGAAAACGCCATCACCGTCGAAAACGCCCATACCATTCATGCCCGTATCGTCTCCGAAGCCGCCAATGGACCCGTGACTCCCGAAGCCGACCGCATCCTGGATCAGAATGGAGTCTTCCTGATCCCGGACATTCTCTGCAATGCCGGTGGCGTCACCGTGTCTTACTTCGAATGGGTGCAGGATGAAAACCACCTCTTCTGGGATGAGCAGGACGTCAACAACCGCCTGGAGAAGGTCATGACCCGCGCGTTCCAGGACGTGCTGAAGATCCACCTCGACCGCAAGGTCAACATGCGCCTCGCCGCCAACATGCTCGGCGTGAGCCGCGTCGCTGACGCCAGCCGCGTCCGCGGTCTCTATCCGTGATGCGCAGTTGAGCAGCGTTCACGCCAAGCCATAAAGTCGCAAAGGACGCAAAGAAAACCAGGTCTAAAGCCATAAAGTCGCAAAGGACGCAAAGAAAACCAGGTCTTCCTTAGCGCGCCTTTGCGTCTTGGCGTCTTTGCGAGATTCCCCAAAATGCGTTCGCTCACACTCGTGGCCTCTCGATCCGCAATCTGATCGTTGAGCAGCGTTCTCGCCAAGCCGCAAAGTCGCAAAGGCGCAAAGAAAACCAGGTCTTCCTTTGCGCGCCTTTGCGCCTTGGCGTCTTTGCGAGATTCCCCAGAATGCGTTCGCTCACACTCATGGCCTTTTGATCCGCAATCTGATCGTTGAGCAGCGTTCACGCCAAGCCGCAAAGCCGCAAAGGACGCAAAGAAAACCAGGTCTTCCTTTGCGCGCCGTTGCGCCTTGGCGTCTTTGCGAGATTCCCCAAAATGCGTTCGCTCACACTTGTGGCCTCTCGATCCTTTGCGAGATTCCCCCACCCGTTTGTGTTCAAATAAGAGATCAGTAAATCCGATGGCATTTAAAGGCGTAGACTACTTCTGCGTCGACTCGCTGTTCGATGAGCAGGAGTTGATGGTGCGGCAGGCGGCCCGGCGGTTTGCCGAGGAGCGTATCCTGCCGCAGATCCGCGATTGCTTCCGCGACGCGCGCTTTCCGTCCGATTTGATTCCGGAGATGGCCGAGTTGGGCTTCTTCGGCGCCAACCTCGAGGGGTACGGCTGCGCCGGCATGAGCAACGTGGAATACGGACTGATCATGCAGGAGCTGGAGCGGATCGATTCCGGCGTCCGTTCCTTCGTCAGCGTACAAGGCGCGCTGGTGATGTACCCCATCCACACCTACGGATCCGAAGAGCAGAAGCAGAAGTGGCTGCCCCGCCTGCAGAGCGGCGCCGCCATTGGATGTTTCGGTCTGT
>OKRF01000025.1:3241-13859 GCA_900290315.1 Candidatus Sulfopaludibacter sp. SbA3
GTGGCTGCCCCGCCTGCAGAGCGGCGCCGCCATTGGATGTTTCGGTCTGACGGAGCCGGATTTCGGATCCAACCCCGGCGGCATGCGCACCACCGCACGGCGTGAAGGCGATTGCTGGGTGCTCAACGGCGAGAAGACCTGGATCACCAACGGCGGAGTGGCCGATGTCGCCGTCGTATGGGCACGCGCCGCCGAAGGGGTCGTCGGTTTCCTCGTCGAGCGCGGCACCCCCGCTTACAGCACCAGCGACATTCACGGCAAATGGAGCATGCGTGCTTCCGTCACCTCCAGCCTTGTTTTTGCCGATTGCCGCGTCAGCGAACGGGATCGCCTGCCCGCGGCCAAGGGCCTGAAGGCTCCGCTATCCTGCCTGTCGCAGGCGCGCTACGGCATCGGCTGGGGCGTCATCGGCGCCGCCATGGATTGCTACGAGACCGCGCGCCAGTATTCCATCCTGCGCAAACAGTTCGACGACCGGCCCATCGCGTCCCACCAACTGGTGCAGGAAAAACTGGCCTGGATGATCACCGAAATCACCAAGGCCCAGCTTCTGGCCGTGCAGGCCGGACGGCTGAAGGACCAGAAGAAACTCGAGCCCGCCCACATCTCCATGCTCAAGCGTAACAACGTCGCCATGGCCCTCGATTGTGCCCGCCTGAGCCGCGACCTTCTGGGCGCCAACGGAATTACCGACGAATATCCCATTATGAGACACCTCATGAACCTGGAAACCGTCAAGACATATGAGGGGACTGACCATATCCACGCGCTGGTCATTGGAGAACGCGTAACGGGAGTGGCGGCCTACAAATAAACCCATGTTTCTTTACGCACTTACCATTTTGGTCAGCGCCTTCCTTCTGTTCCAGGTCGAGCCGGTGATTGCCAAAATCATCCTTCCGTGGTTTGGCGGCTCGGCCGCCGTCTGGACCACCTGCCTCTTGTTTTTTCAACTGGCCCTGCTGATGGGCTATCTGTACGCCCACGCCCTGGTCCGCTACCTCAAACCGCGGATGCAGGCAGTGGCCCATATTGGCCTGCTGCTGGTCAGCACGCTGGCGCTCCCCATCTATCCCAGCGCCTCGCTGAAGCCTTCCGGCGCCGGCGACCCCGTCCTCGGCATTCTGGGATTGCTGACTCTCACTGTGGGATTCCCGTTTTTCCTGCTCTCCACTACCGGTCCGCTGCTGCAGGCCTGGTACGCGCGAACGCATAAGGGCGCCATGCCCTACCGCCTCTATGCGTTGTCCAATGCCGGCTCCATGTTCGCCCTGCTGAGCTATCCGGTGCTGTTCGAACCGGTCTTCGGCACCAAAAGACAGGCGTCCATCTGGTCCATCTGCTACGCCGTGTTCATCATCCTTTGCGCCATCACCGCCTACCTTGCGGGCAAAGCTCCGGATGCTGCGCACGAAGAAGAAGAAGCGATTGCCACCGAGCCTCCCGGACCGGCGCTCTACGCCCTTTGGATCGCCCTGCCCGCGGTGGCCTCGGCGCTACTCCTGGCCATCACCAATCATCTCTCGCAAAACGTGGCCGCTATTCCTTTCCTGTGGATCCTGCCGCTCAGCCTGTACTTGTTGAGTTTCATCCTCTGCTTCGAAGGCAGCGGCTGGTACAAGCGCTTTCCCTACATTCCCCTGCTGGCGGTGGCCGTCGGCTCCATGGCCTACGCCCTGGGCGTGGATAACACCGGCAACCTGAACATCAAGGTGCTGGTGCCGCTGTTCTCGCTGGGTCTCTTCACCTGCTGCATGGTCTGCCATGGTGAACTGGCGCGACTCAAACCGCACCCGCGCTACCTCACTCACTTCTTCGTGATGATCTCGGTGGGCGGCGCTCTCGGCGGATTGACCGTCGGCCTGATCGCGCCGTACGTGTTCAACGCCTTCTATGAACTGCCCGTCGGCCTGGTGGTTTGCGCCATTCTCACTGTCATCGTTTTGAAATATGACAAGGAATTGTCCTGGTTCCGCAATTGGCAGCAGCCGGCTTTCCTCGGAGCCGTGGTGCTGACCGGAGCTCTCACGGTCTACACCGGGATGGAACTCCGCAACTTCCAAAAGGGCGCCCGCCTCATGGTACGCAACTTCTACGGCGCGCTTAAAGTAAAGGATAGCGGACCCAAAACGGACCTGGAAGCTACCCGCAGCCTGACGCACGGCACCATCAATCACGGCGAGCAGTATCTCAACCCCATCCGGCGCGATTTGCCCACCACCTACTACGGACCTAATACCGGGATCGGCATTGCGATTCGCGACAAAAACAAGAGCCACGCTGTCCGCATCGGCGTGATCGGCCTGGGAACGGGAACCATCGCGGCCTATGGACGTCTGGGCGATTACGTACGCTACTACGAGATCAACCCGATCGTGCGCCGCATCGCCCACAGCCAGTTTTCTTTCCTGGACGATTGCCGCTGCCAGACTGGCGTAGCCATGGGAGATGCGCGTCTCTCTCTGGAAAAGGAGGCGCCCGAGAACTTCGACGTGCTCGCCGTCGATGCTTTCTCGAGCGATTCCATTCCGGTACACTTGTTAACTCGCGAGGCCATGGACCTGTATTTCAGGCACCTCAAACCCGATGGCATTCTGGCCGTGCACATCTCCAACCGGTATCTGGACCTGCAGCCCGTAGTGCGGGGTGAAGCCCAAGCCACCGGCCATGTGGCCCGCCTGGTGGACACCGACGATGACGATTCTCAGGACGTTTTCGGCGCCACTTGGATCCTGGTGACCGCTCCTTCGCCCGGATTCGACGGCGAAATCCTGAATAATTCTGCGGAAATTGCGTCCAAGCGCACTGTCCGCTTATGGACGGACGACTACAGCAACCTTTTTCAGATCTTGAAATAGGTGTAAGCTGTAGGTATCCGCGTCCGCATCTCCGTTTGACAATGCGTGAAACAGAGATGCACGTCTGTTATTCCGGCTAATGATGTTGTATCATCAAGCTGGTCGAGGACCATCATGGACGCTGCTCAAACGACACTCAAAAAGATTGCTCTTCTTCTCGCCTTCGCGCTGCTCTGCCTCGGGCCCTGGAGTTCCAGTGCCTATGCACAGCCAACCATCCTGACTTGTGGCTCGATAAATATTACCAACCTCTCGCAATTTTCGTGCGCCGTGAGCTCCAGCACCGGAGTCCCCATTCCGTATACCGTGTCTTCCGTTGTTTTTAATCCGGCGGATCCCAGACAGGGCGGCTGGCTCGGCGTGACTCCGCAATCAGGCACGATCTCAGGCACAGGAGCAAATACTGTGCAGAGCCTCACACTCCAACTGACCCAAACGGCCGGAGTTGCCACCAACTCGACAGCCACCATCACGCTGACGCCCACAGCGGCAGCGCCCGCGGGATCGGTTGCGGGGACAATCATTGCTGTTTACGCACCCAGCTCATCGGGCGGCGGCGGCGGCAACGGTTTGATCACGGCGAACCCCACCTCATTGAATTTCTGCAACGGGTGCTACAGTGCCCAATCCGTCGTCTTAACGACCAGCAGCGTGAGCGCTGTCCCTTTCACCATCAACGCCCCGAGTTGGCTCACCGTGCAACAGAGTACCTCCTCGGTGAGCAGCACCGCCTCCACCACGATCAGCGTATCCGTCAACAATTTCTCACAGGCCAGCTCTGCCACCACGGTATCCATTGTTTATAACGGCGGGCCGACGAACATTGCCGTCACCATTGGCGGCTCGGGCAGCGGGGTTCTATCCGTGAGTCCGTCCAGCATCTCATGGAGTTACAACTCCACCACCGGAGCCTTCCCGAGCGCTCAGTACGTGACGATCACGGACAACAGTGGAGCTTCCGCCTGGAATGCGAACATTGCTGTCACGTCGGGAGACCCCCTGTGGTTGACTTTCCTTAACGGCAACACCGGCATTAACGGAGGGTTCAGCGCCAACATCAGCACGTTTTACATCCAACCTACCAGCAATGTCGCGTCGCTGTCGAATGGTACGCACACCGCCACGGTCACAATCAACGACAGCAACAACAATCAGACATCGCTGTTTGTGAGCATAGCGATAAACACCGGCAGCGGCAGCAATAACGGCCTTACGGTCAGCCCCTCCGCCGTGACGCTACCCAACGTTGTCTATGGATCCACTACATCGGTAAGCAGTTCGGTCTATATCACGAGCACGACCAGTGGCACTGCTTCCTACAACTTCTCGGGATCCTGCTTCGGGATCAGCGGCTCTTTCTACGGTAACGGTTCTTCCACTGCCTCTATTTTTGCGGGATCCAGTGCGGTGCAGTTCGTGATAACCGGCAACCCCACCGGACTTTCCCAGACCACCTACAATAACTGTTCCCTGAACATCTATTTGATAAATACCAGCGCAACGGTATCCGTGCCCATCACGTGGGTAATCGGCTCGGGAAGCGGCACCGGTTTCGGCAACCCGGTATTGCCTACCGCTATGAGTTTTGTGTATCAGATCGGTGCCAGCAGCAATACACTGGTGCCGCAGGCCGCCATCATCAGTCCCTCCGGGGCCTGGACCAGCACCACTCAGTACAACTCCGGGAGTGGCTGGCTTACGGTGCCCGCATCCGGCACTGGGCCCGGCCCCGCCCCGATCTCCGTGAGCGCCGCCAACCTGAGCGTGGGGAATTATTCCGCCACCGTGACCTTCACCACTGCCGGCGGTACCCAGGCAGTATCCGTCGCTTTTCAGGTAGCCTCCTCTCCCGTGATCTACATCTCAGCCGGTGGAACCGGCGACATCAGCCTGCAAGGCAACAACGGCACCATCATCGGCGCCGAGACCTTCCAGGTGCTGGCCAGCGACGGCTCAAACATTCCGTACACCGCTTCCACCAGCACGCCCTGGCTGAGCCTGTACACCGCCGCAAATGGCACTACTCCCCAAAATGCCAGCTTCACTGTGAATCTCTCGAACTTAGCCAACGGGGTGTACTACGGGAGTATCAACATTAGCGCTCCCTCCGCGGCCAATGGCACGGTGACCGTACCCATCGTGCTCACCGTCACTGGCAGCAGCTCCACCGGAGGCGGGAATCTCAACTTCAGCACTTCGTCTCTCGCTTTTACCGCCCAGGTCAATGGGTCCCTGCCCGCGTCGCAGAACCTCACTGTGACTGCGCCCACCGGGACAACCTATACGGCGAGCGCCAGCGGCACCTACAACAACACCAACTGGCTCTCGATCTCCCCATCCGGATACGTTTCCAACGCATCGCAGAACATTTCTGTAAGCGTGAACCAGGGTTCTCTGCCGGCCGGCAACTACAACGGGAGTATCATCTTTTACCCAAGCGGCGGGGGCAGCCAGTCGGTGACGGTCAGCCTGAGCGTCACCACTACGGGCACCAACACCGTCATCACGGCCAGCCCAACCAGTCTTAATTTCAGTGCCAATCAGAATGGATCGGCACAGACCCTGACGGTCTCTGTGACTTCACAATCGGGCTCTTCGGCGGTGAGTTTCGGTTTGAGCACCAATGTAGCCAGCGGCACGGGCTGGCTGTCGGCGACTACCGCGGGCTACGTTACTCCCGCCACCATTAGCGTCACGGTTACCCCGGGGACCCTGACTCAGGGAACCTACACCGGCACGGTGGTGATCTCTCCCACCGGTGGCTCTGCGGTGACTGTTCCGGTGACTCTGGCGATCAGCGGGCTGCCATCGGTTTCCGCTTCCCCCACCTCGCTGAACCTGTCGTACAGTGTGGGAGGCACTGTTCCCACCACCACGATCAATGTGACCGGTGGCTCGAACCTCAACTACACCACCAGCGTGTCCAGCAACTGTAACTGCATTTCGGTCTCGCCGTCGAGCGGCAACACCACGTCCAACCCGACCATCACGGTAACCCTGATTAGTCCCACGACCCTCACTGCGGGTGGCTACACCGGTAGCATTACGGTGAGCGGCACCAACGGCAGCACCGGAAACACCACCGTCACCGTGAATCTCACGGTGGCTGCCCCGCTGCCCACCGTTACCGCGCTGGTGAATGCCGCCAGCGGAGCGAGCGGGCCGGTGTCGCCGGGCGAAATTGTGTCGATCTTCGGCACCGCTACCAACCCCATTGGACCGGCTACACCGGTGGCGCTGTCGGGATCCGATCTGGTCAATGGCAATGTGCCCACTACCGGTTTGGCCGGCGCGACAGTGACGTTTAACGGCCGGCCGGCTGCGCTGACCTATGTCAGCTCCGTTCAGATCAACGCCGTTGTGCCTTATGGAGTCGCCGGCTTCAACAACTTCCCGGTGATTGTCACCTACCTGGGCCAGAATTCCAATGGCTTTACGGTGCAGACAACCACCTCAGTCCCCGGCATCTTCACCCAGAACGGGTCGGGGAGCGGTCCGGCCGACGTCCTCAATTCCGATGGCCGCACCAACGGCCCCAACACCCCGGCCGCCAAGGGCAGCACGGTCTCCGTCTACCTGACTGGTGAAGGCGCCACCACTCCCAAAGGGGTGGATGGCCAAGTGACCTGCAGCGCCGGTTGCTCCAGTATTTCTCAGATCCCGGTACCGCTTCTGCCGGTCGCAGTGCTGGTGGATGGTCAACCGGCCACCATCACATTCTACGGCGAAGCGCCGCTTCTGGTGGCGGGAGTCTTACAGGTGAACTTCACTATTCCCACCACGGTCCGCTCAGGCCCCGTACCGCTGGTCGTTTCGGTAGGCGGCAACAGCAGTCAGCAGAACGTCACCGTCCAGGTGCAGTAACGCCGGCGGTCTTTGCCGCCGGTCAGTCCGGGAACGCCGGCGGTCTTTGCCGCCGGTCTGCGCCGCCAGCAGTTTTCGCCGTCGGTTCGCCCGGTGACGCCGGCGGTCTTCGCCGCCGGTCTGCGCCGCCAGCAGTTTTCGCCGCCGGTTCGCCCGGTAACGCCGGCGGTCTTTGCCGCCGGTCCGCGCCGCCAGCAGTTTTCGCCGCCGGTCTGCCTGGTAACGCCGGCGGTCTTCGGCACCGGTCTGGCGCCGGCCCTACCTCTTTCTACACGTTTCGGCTCCCGCTTGCGTCTAAGCTGGTGTGAGCCTGTTTCGGCTGATGTTCGGGTTACTGGCGGTGTCGGCATTTGCCGCGGACCCGGGGCTGGACGATCTCCTCAAGAGCGTGGAGAATCGTTATAACCACGCTAAGAGCCTCCAAGTCCTTTTTAAAGAGCAGTATACGCTACCGGGAAAGGCCACCCGCACGGAAAACGGCCTGCTCATGCTGCGCAAACCGCTCCGCATGCGCTGGGACTACTCCCAGCCCAAGGGCAAGCTGGTGCTTTCCGACGGCACCGACCTGTGGATTTATACCCCCGCCGACAACCGCGCCGAAAAGATGTCCCTCAAAAAAACCGAGGACATGCGTGCTCCGCTCGCTTTCCTGTTAGGTAAACTAAACTTCCAGAAGGACTTTCGAAATTTGCAGGGCAAGCAGGAGGGGTCCGATACGCGCGTCACCGCCGAATCCAACAGCGAGAGTCTGCCTTACTCCTCGGTACAGTTCGTGGTCAGCCACGACAGCCACATCAAGCAGGTGCGGATCACCTACTACGATCAATCGGTGCTGGATCTCACCTTTGACCAGGAGCGCCTGGATCCCGCGCTGGATGCCAAACTCTTCCAGTTCCACCTGCCACCCGGAGCCCAATTGGACGGAGCGCAGTAGATTATGTCGGAATACGTACTCAAATACGCCGACGGGCGCGGGCAGATTCGCCAGCAGGTGGCCACCGCCGGCTCGGAAAAGGAACTGCGCGACCGTTACGCCCAGCAGGGGTTCCTGATTTATTCGGTGAAGCCTCGTTCCGCTGCGGCTGCGGCGTCCGGGATTTTCGGCCGTAAGAAGCTCAACCTCGAAAAATTTCTCATCTTCAACCAGCAGTTCGTAACTCTCATCCGCGCGGGCCTGCCGATTCTGAAATCGCTGGACCTGCTGGCGGAGCGGCTCACCGATGCCAAGCTCAGCCCGTATGTGAAAGCCGTGCGCGACGAAGTGCGCAACGGCAGCCTGCTTTCCGACGCGTTCCGGCAGCAGGGCATTTTCCCCAAGATCTATGTCACCTCTGTGATGGCGGGTGAAAAAAGCGGCAGCCTGGTGGAAGTTCTGGACCGCTACATCACCTACCAGCGCCTTTCGCTGGCGGTACGCAAGAAGGTCATGGTTTCCCTGATGTACCCTTGCGTGCTGATCGTGCTAGTGATCCTGCTGATGGTGTTTCTGGTGACCTACGTGGTCCCGACATTCGCCACGCTCTACCAGAGCATGAACGCCAAACTGCCGGTGATGACCCAATACCTCATCGCGATCGGCACCACCGCCCGTTCGTACATTGCCATCGGCGCTGGTGCGCTGGTGGCGGCCATCTTCCTGTTCCGATGGTGGGCCAAGAAAGATTCGGCGCGCCAGACCATCGACCGCATGAAGATGAAGATGCCCATCTTCGGCGGGATCTGGCTCAAGTACCAGGTGGCGCAGCTTTCGCGCATTTTGAGCACGCTGCTCACCGGCGGTATTCCCCTGGTTCAGGCCATGGAAACCGCCGCCGATTCGCTGGGCACTCCGCTGCTGAAGCGTGCGGTGGAGGGGGCCGGTAAAATGGTACGGGAGGGGCAGCCGCTTTCCGGCTCGCTGAATGCATCCAAGATCTTTCCGGCGCTGGCCATCGATATGATCGAAGTGGGCGAATCCACCGGCGCCCTGCCCACCATGCTCAACAGCGTGGCGGAGTTTTTCGAAGAGGACGTCAACACCCGCATGCAGGCCACGCTTTCCCTGATTGAGCCGGTCATCATGCTGATCATGGGCGCCTTTGTGGCTTTTGTACTGATTTCCCTATATCTGCCGATCTTTTCCCTGGCGGACAACATTCATTAACGTATGGCGACTATAGAAAAACCCCGTCTCACCGATCCCACCACGGAAGTCGAGCAGGCGCGCGCCATGGCCGCCCGCTACCGCTGCGAGTACGTGGATCTGCGGGAAGCCGCCATGGATCACGACCTGTTCCGCGCCATTCCCGTGGACCTCATGTTCCGGTACAACTTTGTGCCGATGCATGCCAACAACGGGACGCTGGAAATCGCGCTCTCCGATCCTCGCAACCTCAACCTGATCGACGAACTGACGCTGCTGCTCAACCGCAAACTGCGCATCAAGGTGGCCACGCTCTCCCAGATTTCGGAGATGCTCAAGAAAACCGAGCAGTCGCAGCGCGTGCTGGAAGAGGTCACCGAGGGTTTCACCCTGGACGTGGTGGCCGATGAGGGCGAGAGCGACGAAACGCTTTCCATCGACCGGCTGACGGCTACCGATAACGACATCGCGCCGGTCATCAAACTGGTCGATACCACCATCTTCAACGCCCTGGAGCGGAGAGCCAGCGATATTCACATTGAATCGCGCGACCAGGAAGTGGCCATCAAGTACCGCATCGACGGCGTGCTGCACTATGCCATGCCGCCCATTGCGAAGGATTGGCAGAGCACCATCATCTCCCGCATCAAGGTGATGAGCGAGCTGGATATCGCCGAAAAACGCGTCCCGCAGGACGGCCGTTTCCGCGTGCGCTACAAGAACCGCCTGATCGATTTCCGCGTCTCCATCATGCCCACCATCCACGGCGAGGACGCCGTGCTGCGCGTGCTGGACAAGGAATCCATGAGCGAGAAGTTTGCCAAGCTCTCGCTCGACGTGGTGGGCTTCGGCGAAGCCGACCTGATCAAGTTCCGCCGCTACATTACCGAGCCGTACGGCATGGTGCTGGTCACCGGCCCCACCGGTTCGGGCAAGACCACCACGTTGTACGCCGCGCTCAGTGAAATCAAGAACGACGAAGACAAGATCGTCACCATCGAAGATCCCGTGGAATACCAGGTGAAAGGCATCACCCAGATTCCCGTCAACGAGAAAAAGGGGCTGACGTTTGCGCGCGGTTTGCGCTCCATTCTGCGCCACGACCCCGATAAGATCATGGTGGGCGAAATCCGCGACCAGGAAACCGCGCAGATCGCCATCAATTCCGCGCTCACCGGCCACCTGGTGTTCACCACCGTGCACGCTAACAACGTGCTGGATGTGCTCGGCCGCTTCCTGAACATGGGCGTGGAAGCTTACAACTTTGTTTCCGCCCTCAATTGCATTCTGGCCCAGCGGCTGGTGCGTGTGATCTGTGAACACTGCAAGCGGCAGGTGCATTATCCCGATTCGCTGCTCATCGAAAGCGGTTTGAATCCCGACGAGTGGCGCGACGTTCCTTTAATGGAAGGCGCTGGCTGCTTTGAGTGCGGCGGCACCGGCTTCCGCGGCCGTTCCGCCATCCACGAACTGCTCGACCTGACCGACCGCATCCGGGAAATGATTTTGAATCGCAGGCCGACCTCTGAAATCAAACGGGCGGCGCGCGAAGACGGCATGACCTTCCTCCGCGATTCCGCCGTAGCAAAAATGCGCGCCGGCATCACGACCCTGCGCGAGATTAACAAGGTGACGTTCATTGAAGGATAAGAAAAACAGGGGCCAGGGGCGGACAAACCGGGGCCGGGGGCCAGGGGCCGGGGGCCGGGGGACCGTGCGGCCCTTCGGGCCGGTCTCTAAATTATTGTCGGCAGCAGGACCCGCCCGCCCCGCC
>OKRF01000034.1 GCA_900290315.1 Candidatus Sulfopaludibacter sp. SbA3
CCATCGTCGCACGTGCATCTCCGCTGACAGGAAGCTCACGCTGCGGATCTGGTCTCGCAGCGTGCTGTACTTCACTGTTTCCGCGGCGGCGCGGATCTGTTCCATCTCCGGCATCGTGACCTGGCGCGTATACCGGTCGGTGCGCTCCCGGTACGAATACCCGCCATAGGCCATGGCGCCTTCGCCCACCACTTGCATTAACTGGTCCCAAAAGGTCTGGCGCTGGAATAGGGTCTTGCGGGCCACTGCCTCGCGCGGAATCTCGATGGGGCTCCTGCCGCCCCGCAGCACCACCTTCACACACCCCGCCGGCTCGAATGGCCGCGCAGGATCGGGATCGGGAAACGTCGCTAGCAATTCACGCAGGCTCTCGGCATCCTGCTCCCATCCCGCCCACCGGAACCGCGACGCGCCGCTCACCAGGGATCCGCGCAGCAGCAACTCCCGGATGCGCGCCTCATCCTTGCCGGTCACGCCGAGCATGTGCTCCACCAGTTCGCGGACCGCCAACTCCTGCACCACCACCGGGGTCAATGAGATCGCCTCGGCGGCTTCGGAACTCAGCTTCACCCGGACGGATTGCGGTAACGCCATCGTTTGATTTCACGCTAGCATAAGTCCGTGACGCCTCTGGAAAAGGTGCTCGCGGAAACGCGGCGCTACGATCATGCACTGCTCGATTTCTCCGCGCGCGAACATAACGGCGCCATTGAGCTGGTAATCGAGATGAAGAACCGCGGCCTGGGTCTGCATACCTACTACGCCCCCGTCCACCAGCGCGACATCGACCATCCGCAGTTCGCCTGGACGTTCCAACGATACCTGTACGATTGCATGCACGACTACCTGGTGGAGATGTTCATCCACACGCCGCAGAGCCGGGACGAGCGGCCATGACTCCGGCCGGAGAACTGCTGGCGGACGAAATCCGCCGCGAGGGCTCCATTCCGTTCCGCCGCTTCATGGAAGTCGCTCTCTACCATCCGGAGTACGGATACTACCGCCGCCCGCGCGATCCTTTCGGCAAGGAAGGCGACTTCTTTACCGCCGAGCAGGTGCAACCCGTCTTCGGCACGCTGATTGCGGCACGCATTCGGCAACTCTACCGCGCCATGGGCGAGCCGCGCGGCTTCACGGTAGTGGAATTGGGGGCGGGACGCGGCGAGATGTCGCCGGCGCTCGCGGGGTGGCGCTACATTCCCATCGATGTCGATTCCGGCGCGCTGCCCGAGGCATTCGACGGCGTCGTCTTCTCCAACGAATTCTTCGATGCCCTCCCGGTGGACGCGGCTGTGTTTCGCGGCGGCGGGTTCCGCGAGCGGCGTGTGACGCGGATCGGCGATGCCTTCGCCTGGCACGATGGGGGCACGGTGGCTCCCGAGGTTGAGCGTTTCCTTCGCCGCTGGTTTCCACCACCCGAAGAAGGCCGCTGCTACGAAGCCAACCTCGCTGCCCTCGCGTGGATGGGACGACTCGGCCGCTCGCTGCGCTCCGGTTACCTGCTCACTATCGATTACGGCTTCACGCTCCAGGAAGCCATTCGTTTTCCCGCCGGCACTCTCATGGGATACCGGCGGCACACCGCGCACGACAACGTATTGGATGAACCCGGCGCGCGCGACATCACCGCGCACGTGAACTTCAGCGCGCTCGAAGAGAGCGGCGTGGAGTGCGGATTCGTCACCGAACGCTTCGAAACGTTGGCGCAAACAATTCTCGCCGCAGGTGAAGAAGATCAGTTCGCCGCGGCGCTCGGCGCCGGCGATCCGGCAGGCGAGTTTCAACGCCGCATGCAACTCAAGACTCTGCTCTTCGGAATGGGTGAGACCTTCCGCGTACTTTTGCAGCGGAAGAAAACCTGACTCGGTGGGGGGAGGAGAACCGGAGAGAAAAGCCTGAAACAATGAAAAAGGCCCCGAAAACCGGGGCCTTGGAGTGGAACCTGTTTGCTAGCCCTTATTCAGGGCGCGCCCAAGCCTACTTCTTTTTCTTCGGAGCGGCCTTTTTCTTCGGGGCGGCTTTCTTCGTTGCGCTCTTCATCGATTGATTCTCCCTAACATCAAAATTTTGCGATTCGAAAATCGCAATGTGATTCATATATAAGGTTGTTCGCGACGAAAGTCAAGAAAAAAATGAATCGAGCACTCGTTTCGGCGCTTTCGAGTTGCAACGCGCGCGGAAAATTTCGCGGGCAATCATTGTCCTCGCTAAATCTCCGCCGCGCTCGCGCTCGTATATGCAATTGAAGAGCGCGAAGCGTTAAGATCGTACACGGATCGAGGGCTTGAGAAGTGAGCATGATGCTATTTCCGCTATGGCTGGCGGTTCACACCGCCGATGGAGACCCCGAACTCGTCCAACGATTGCAGCGCCGCGATCCGCAGGCGCTCGCCGAACTCTACGATCGCTATGGCCGCATCGTGTTTTCCCTGATTCTGCGCGTGGTGCGCGATGGCGGGATCGCGGAGGACCTGGTGCAGGAGACGTTCCTCCGCGTCTGGAACCGCGTTCAGGGCTTCGACGCCGAGAAGGGATCCATCGGCCCCTGGCTGCTCGCCGTGGCGCGCAATCGCGCCATTGACTATCTGCGCAGCGTGGCCGGCCGCGAGCGCAACGCGGTGGAATA
Organism: Candidatus Sulfopaludibacter sp. SbA3; assembly: GCA_900290315.1. GTDB lineage: Bacteria > Acidobacteriota > Terriglobia > Bryobacterales > Bryobacteraceae > Sulfopaludibacter. The sequence continues at coordinate 2,627 of OKRF01000034.1, forward strand.
CGAAGAGACCGGCCATCCTTCCCTTTACGTCGACATGGAACACGACATTCTGACCAGCGACAAGGCGCGCGTGATCAAGGGCGCTCTGGAAAAGCTGAATGCCAACCAGCGCCAGGTGATCGAACTGGCCTACTTTGAAGGGCTTTCTCAAACCGAGATGGCTGAGCGCATGGGCCAGCCTCTGGGAACCGTCAAGACCTGGGTGCGGACGGCGCTGAAGAATCTACGCGACGAACTCGGCGCGGCGGCGGTGTCGGCATGAAGTGCGAAGATTTGCAGGATCAGTACGAGCTCTACGCGCTGGGCGTAGCGGATGAGCCGGAACGCGATGAGATCCGGGAGCACCTGAATCGCGGATGTGAGGTTTGTATGGCAGGAGTGAAGAACGCCCGGCGACTGGCGGCCCTATTGGGAGGCACCGCCGCTGCGGCCGCGCCTTCACCCAAACTGCGGCGGCGCATTCTGGCTTCCGTGGGATTCGAACAGAAGCGCTTCGGCATGGCGCCGTTCCTGGCGGCGGCCCTGGCGCTATCGCTCTTTGCGGTTTTCTACTTCAGCGGGCGCGAACGCGACTTCGCCCAACTGGCCAATCGTCTGGACGGTCAACTGCGCAGTCAGACCATCGAGCTCACCCGCATGAACGAGGCTTTCGCGATTCTCAACGGGCCAGATACCACCGTCACTTCCTTCGGTGCGGGAAAGACTCAGCCGCCCAAGGGCAAAGTATTCGTCAATCCCTCGCAGGGTGTTCTGCTCATCGCTTCCAACCTGCCGCCCACGCAGGCAGGCAAGGCATACGAGATGTGGTTGATTCCCAATGGCGGCAAGGGTAAGCCGCTTCCCGCCGGAATGTTCCAATCGAATAGCGACGGCTCCGCGATGCACATCCAGCGCGGACTGGTGGATGTCAGCACCTCGCCGGTGATTGCAGTGACGGTGGAACCGGAAGCGGGATCGGCTGCTCCTACTTCGCAGCCGCTCTTCGGCGTCCCGATTCAGTAGACTGCACCCACTCCCTTACGGTCGTGGCTCTGGTCCGAGCCGCGCGCGTTAGCAAGCGGTCCTAAACTAACGGTCGTGGCTCTGGTCCGAGCCGCGCGCGTTAGCAAGCGGTCCTAAACAGCAGCTTGATATCCGCGGCGGGCGAACAGAGCTTCCGTTTCCGGCTTGGTCAACGCCCAAATGCCGTAGATGCCCAACGCGGTGCCGATGGGAATGTGCAGCAGGTACAGCACCGACACCACAATCATGAAGATGCGCGACCAGGGCGCCATCTTGAGCAGGGCAATGCCGCCTATCAGGCTGGGCAGCGAAAAGATGAGGCAGATGATGAACAGGAAAACGCCAATCCCGCCCAGCACCGGTACGGCCACCGCTGCATCGCCGGTGTGATCTGACGCTCCCACCAGGCCGGCGATTCCACCCAACAAGAACAGGCACGCCACCGCCGCCAACGCTCCCATGGAGCCGAGCACGACATGCAGAATGCCGATGATCTTCACGTGTTGATCCATGTTTGCCATCCTACTCCCATTTTCCGGCTAGCGGCATCGCGGGTTTGGCCAGCGATTGGAAGCGCACCAGACGAACCCGGTCGCTGCCTTTCACGGAAGCCAGCGGCATGAATCCGCGCTCCAGCAGCAATTCCGCTGCGCTCTCCGTCATCCAGATCTCGGCGCACGGTTTCATTTCGCTGGCGCCGTCCACTTTGTATACGTGGGCGGGCAACCCTTCGATATCCTGCACCACGCCGGGGCGCATCCGCCAGCCGTACCGGCTGAACGCTTCGCCCAGCAGATACGCGCAGGCAATCGAAGGATTTCCCCAGAGGTAGCGCTCATGCTCCGGCGGCGCGGGCATCTCTTCAAACGCGAAGGTCTCGGTCTCGTCGGTAGTAGAGCCATAGGGCAGACGCAGCAGGAAGCGCGGCATCGCCAGCCCAATCCATCGCGCCTTCAAGGTGAGTCGCAACTCGCTGAAGACTTCCTCGATCCCCACCACGTCGGGCGCGAGGCCCGCCAGGAAGGGAGCGTTAGCCACCTGTGCCAGCACCGCCACGCGCTCCAGCGCCGCTTCGTCGCCCTTGCCGAATGCGTACAGCCCGGCTATCACGGCGATCGGGTCGCCATCCAGAGCGCGCGACACGTCGCCCAAACCCGAGCCCGTGGTCAACTCCTCTTGGGGCAGATCCATCAGATAGATCTTCAGCTCTTCGCTGGTGTCCAGCTTTCTGGTCAGGAAATACATTCCGCGCCAGGCCGATTCCAATGCTTGAAAACTCGGATAGTGCAAAAGGGTGCGCATCTCGCCCGTGATCGCATCGTCCGTCCGCGCGATCCACGCCGGCTGCCGCGGATCGGGACTGGGCGAGGAATACTTGCTCACCAGTTCGCTGAGCATCTGCTCCCAGGCGCTGCGCTCACCAGAAGAAGATCGCGGCGGCGCTTCTTCGCCCGTCATCAAGCGCAACAGGTCGGCGCCGGAAAGATTCGTCACGTTCGGTTCCGGCGGAGTGGAGCGCGGCTCCAGTTCCGCTGCCGTTGCGGCGAACGTGGATGGGTCCGCCAACCGCTTGCGCAAATCCCGTAGCTTCTGAAATAGCGGCACGCGAGCCAGAAGGCGGTCGGGATGAAAGTCGTCCAGCTCCCTAAACTTCACCGGCAGTTCCACACCGTTGAAAGGCAGCCGCAGTTCCGGCGCCATCAGCGCCATCACCTGGCCGAAGTTGTCACGGTCGATCTCGATGGGCCGCCGGTTCCGGCCGGCGCCGCCGCTGAAGTTGCCCATCACCAGAATGCGAAACGGTTCCTCCGCTTCGACGGCCGCAGCCATCTGCGACTTTTCCGCTACATCGATCTCTACGGCAGCTAGGGTGTTAGCACGAGGCATCGTACTTGAAACTTTAGCTCAAAACCATCCCCTTGGTACAATGGCCGGGCGTGACCAAGTACATTCGCTACCGCTCCGGCTCCGCCGCCAGCTTTGGAATCCTCGATGGGGACACCGTTCGAGAACTGCAGGGCGGCCTGTTCAGCCACTCCGAAACCGGCGCCACAGCCACGTTGTCCGATGTGAAACTGCTCGCCCCCTGCCGGCCGGCCAAGATTCTCGCCGTTGGCTTAAATTACAAAAGCCATCTGGGTGGACGGCCGCAGCCCCCGCAGCCGGAGATCTTCTACAAGCCCGTGACCGCCATCCAGGATCCCGAAGGCGACATCGTGATTCCGCGCGATGCCACCGACGTCCACTATGAAGGCGAGTTGGTGGTGGTGATCGGCAAGCAGGCCCGCAACGTTTCCGCGGAAGAAGCGCGGGACGCGATTTTCGGCGTGACCTGCGGCAACGACGTCAGCGACCGCAATTGGCAGCACGGCGAGAAGAAGGACCTGCAATGGTGGCGCGCCAAGGGGTGCGACACGTTCGCGCCGCTCGGCCCCGCCATCGTCACCGGCATCGATTACGGTAACCTGCTCCTGCAGACCCGCCTCAACGGAGAGGTGGTGCAGAAGCAGTTCACCAGCGACCTGATCTTCGACTGTCCCGCCATCGTGAGCTGGATCAGCGGCTGGGTCACCCTGATGCCCGGCGATCTCATCTACACCGGCACGCCCGGCAGCACTCGCAAGATGCAACCGGGCGACACAGTGGAAGTCGAAATCGAAGGCATCGGCACGCTCAGAAACTTCGTGAGGTAGACTTCACCGCGGAGGCGCGGAGGCGCGGAGAAAAACGCGGAGAAGACCAAGAGTGTTTGCCTTTCTCGGTTCTTCTCCGCGGCTTCCTCCGCGTCTCTGCGTCTCCGCGGTGAAGAGGATCTTAGTGTCTCGCCAGGTCGATCACGTGGTAGAAGACCAGCAGGATCATCAGCACCAGGTAGCCGCGAAGGCTCAACAGCGACAAGCGCACACTCGTCGTCATCGGCATGGGCCCCAGAGCGGCGGTGTCGACCTTTTCCTCATACACATCATCGAGCGGGTGCACTACCACGAAATGGTTGCGATTTTCTTCGATTTCCATCGGACTCGTCATGGTCGCCATTTTCGTTTCTCCTTTTAAATACCCGCCCTAGGAGGCCGGGAACAGGTTCGGGGCCGCGACCTGCGCAGCCAGTATCAGTGACAAGGCAAACAGGACGATGATGATGGTCCAGTTCACCGCGTTGTTCCAGGGCTTGTTGGCATACTCGCCCAGCAATTCTTTATCGTTCAGCAGCAGTTGCAGGAAGATGATGGCCGAAGGCAGCATTACGCCCGCCAGCACCTGCACACCCAGAATGATCAGTTGCAGCGGAGCGCCGGGAATCAACACCAGTCCGGCCGCCGCCGCCAGGCACAACAGGTACACCATGTAGAAGCCCGGCGCTTTTCTCACGGGCAACTGCAGGCTGTGAGGCCAGCCACGCACTTCGCCGTAGGCCCAGGCGCTCGAAAGCGAAATGGTAGTTGTTCCCAGCACCGCCGCGTTGATCATCAGCAGCAAAACGGCGTCCTTGAAGAAGCGGCCGGCGAAGCTGCCGATATCCACAGCCATCTGCGCCGGGTCAGTAAACGTGAATCCATGCGTTTTGGAGGCATAGCCCACCAGCATCATGCAACCCGCTGCCACAATTGTGATGGTGGCCCCGAGCAGCGTATCCAGGCGCGCCCACTTCACATCGGCGAAACGCAGGCGCTTATCGGCGATGCAGCTCTGTTGGAAGAAGAGTTGCCAGGGCGCCACCGTGGTTCCTACCACCGCGATCACCAGAAACATCAAGGGAGTGGTCAAACCGCCGAGAGGCATATGCGGTACCAGAGTACCTTGCACAATCTGCCCGAACGGCGGACGCAGCACGTAGGCGATGAAGAACCATGCCAGATCCAGCAGGCACAAAAACACCACCGTGCGCTCCCAGCGGCGATAGCTTCCCGTCACCGCAATCAGCAACAAGCCGGCCGCTACCAGCGGCACACCGGCGCGGGGATCGACTCCCAATTTGGCCAGCGCCAGGTCAATCGCGGCGAACTCAGTCACCAGCGTCAAAAAATTCAGCAGTTGCAGATCGACCAGCGAAAAGAGGCCCCACCACTTGCCGAACCGCTGATAGATCATCGCCGCGTGGCCCTGACCTGTGGCGATTCCCAACCGCACTACCATTTCCTGTATGAAATACGTGTGAGGGCCATACTGCGCGCCGGCCTGGCTGTATGTCGAAACCGCGCCGGCATCGTTATCCGCCACCATGACGATGAGCCCCGGACCGACCACCATAAGAAAGGTGAGGAGGTCCCGCGCCCACTTGGATTTCACTACCCGCCCGCGGACCGGTACGACTTCCGTCGCGATTCCGGATGCGGGCATAGTCACTGTTTTGTTGTGCATTGCTGCATCTCCTCTCGGCACAGGATTCACCTGTGTTGGTTGACAACATGGAGATGTCGGAAAGAGAAGCAGCTCCGCTGGTAATCAGGAGCGTATCGCTTCGATCTCCGCGCTCACCACCGTGATTTCAGTGGAAGCCGCGGCGACGAAGCGATAGCAGGGCAGGCTATCGAACTAACGCCGGAACTTCCACGCCGTATCCTCCGGACTAGGAGGTTTATCGTCGTTCGGTTCCATATACCTTTCTGGAGACGAGTTAAGGCTTGGGGGAAATAAAAAGACCATTTCCCCCAGCAGAAGAAATGGCCAACTTCGCGAGCGATTGCTGACGGATTCCCCCACTGGTCCAAGCTTCAGCACCGCACGCCGTGAGAGGCCTTTCGACCTCAGCCACATTAGAGAAACCCTTAACCCGGGAGTCCCTGGTACACCCTGCCTAGCATCTTTGGACGCTTCAGGGCAGTGGCCTATTTGCCGCGCGGACGCCTCGCCTACCGAGGATCCATGCAAATCGGGTGGACCTCACTGACTGCAAGTGCAATCCATCCAATATCAACTTACCGCCCCGGTTGGAGTGGTGTCAAGGAAAAATTGAAATTGATGAACTGAAGTTAATGCATGGTGAAGTCACAGCCACGACGTGCCCAGACTGTAGAACAGGATCGCCAGCACCGTCAGGGTGATCGCCATGTAGACCCGGTCCCTCTCCAGGGCGAATGCCACCAGCGAAAAAACAACCCGCGCCACGGGCGTGACGATCAGGATGAGCAGGCCGAGCAGGATCAGGGCCTGTGGGTGCGGCAGCGTGGCGAGCGAATGCAGGCCGCGGACGGCGGGGCGAAACTCGCGGTAGGAAGGCCGGTCTTCCGCCGCCTCCGCCAGGTACCAGACGCCGCCGGCCGTAACTACAACTGCCGCTGCCGCCACACCAGCCCGCAACAGGTTGCCGATGATCTGATCCATCCGTGTATCGGTCACTTCATTCCTCCCCAGAGGCCGTTATAGATCATCTCGGCGGCCAGTAGTCCGATGACACCGGCGAAGACCAGGCGCAGAGATCGGATTTGCGCCCCGGCCAGATGGCGCGCGCCCGCCAGCGATCCGGCCAGCACGCCCAACATGACGGGCATGGCGAGGCGCGGCTCGATATAGCCGCGGCTCAAATAGATTCCCGCGCTAGCCGCTGCCGTGACCCCAATCATGAAGTTGCTGGTGGTGGTGGAGACCTTGAACGGGATGTGCATCAACTGGTCCATGGCGATCACCTTCATGGCCCCGGAGCCGATGCCGAGCAGTCCGGAAAGCAGGCCCGCCGAGAACATCAGGCTGAACCCGGCCTTCACGCGCTGCACGTGGTACCGCACAAGGCCCTGCGGCCCGGGATAGCTTCCATCGAGCTGCAGGCGGACGGCCAGCGGAACCGGTGGCGCGGTGACGTCGTCCGGCAGCGCGTGCAACGAATGCCACGCGGAATAAAGCAGGACGCCGCCGAAGATGGTAGCCAGGGCGGATGCCGGGACCACCGCCGTGAGATGCGCTCCCGCTACCGCACCGAGCGTAGTCGCGATTTCCAGGAACATCCCCACGCGAACGTTGGCGAAACCTTCCTTCACATATGCGGCGGCCGCTCCTGAAGAAGTGGCGATCACCGAGACCAGCGATGCGCCCATAGCGTAATGGATGTCGACCCCCAACAGCAGTGTGAGCACCGGAGTGACAATCACGCCTCCGCCCAGGCCCGTCAGAGAGCCGAGAAAACCGGCCAGCGCGGAGGCGGCGAAGACCGTGAGCGAGAAGGCGAGCACGTGCATACGGTTTGCTGTTTCAGTTTACGCCGGGAGCATAGGGACCTGGGCAACGCCGGCGATCTCGTCGCCCGCCGGCCAGGGTCGAAAAACCGGTCCGACGACGCGTAACGCCGGCGATCTTGTCGCCCGCCGACCAGGGTCGAAAAACCGGTCGAGCGACTGGGTAACGCCGGCGATCTTGTCGCCGGTCGGCCAGGGTCGAAAAACCGGTCGAGCGACTGGGTAACGCCG
>OKRF01000196.1:0-7120 GCA_900290315.1 Candidatus Sulfopaludibacter sp. SbA3
TTTTCATGAAGTTTCGCGGGCGGAACGCCCATCCCAACAGACGACAAAAAACGATCGTCTGTCTCACAGGCCTACCGCCGGCCGGATTCGGTATAAATCGCGTTTTGTAAGAATTGTTGTACGATAAGGCGTAACGGTACGCGATGAGCAAACGACCCGGCGGAGAACTGGCTTCGCGGCCCCTGCACTTCTTCTGGATCTGCGACTGCTCAGGTTCCATGCAGACCGACGGCAAGGTGCAGGCGCTGAATAACGCCATCAAAGAAACCGTTCCGCACATGCAAAAGTCCGCGGACGAGAATCCCAACGCCCAGGTTTTTGTGCGGGTGCTCACCTTTTCCGACGGCGCGCAGTGGCATGTGCCCGAGCCCACCCCGGTCGAGCAGTTCCGCTGGAGCGATCTTTCGGCAGGCGGCATGACAGACATGGGCAAGGCACTGGTGTTGCTGGCGCAGCAACTGCGCATCCCCCCGATGACGGATCGCGCATTGCCGCCCGTTCTGGTGCTGATCTCCGACGGCCAGCCTACCGACGATTTCGACGCTGGCCTCAAGACCCTGATGGACGTCCCGTGGGCGAAGCGCGCGGTGCGCATCGCCATCGCGATCGGGCAGGACGCCGACCGCGGACCCTTACACAATTTCATTGGCAATCCCGAAGTGCCCGTGCTTGAGGCTAACAATGCCGAAACCCTGGTGAACTACATTCGCTGGGCCTCCACGGCGGTATTGCGGGCGGCATCTTCACCGGCTAGCCAAAGCCGGGGCCTGGCATCGGGCGGCGTGGTTCCGATTCCAGCTCCGCCGGTTACGGGGACGCCAGTGCCGGACGTCTGGTAAATGCCGGAGGGCGCGGGCCGCGGTTCCATGGAAACGCGATTGCACGAAAGCGTGGGAAACTGGCGGGTGATGGGTCGCAGCATCCGCGGTGCGTCGCACGTGCGTGCCGGGTTGCCCAATCAGGATTCCATCGGGTGGCTGGAAACGGGATCGCCCGGCACGCTGCTGGCGGCGGTGGCGGATGGGCACGGCAGTCCCAAATGCCCGCGCAGTCATCACGGTTCGCGGCTCGCGGTGGACGCTGCTCAGGAAGTGGTCGGGCAGTATCTCGAAGGCCCCCGGGATACGGCGGCGCTGGAAGCTCTGCCGGCGCGGTTGGTCAGCAAGTGGCGCGGCCTGGTGCTGGATCATTTGCGCGAAAACCCGTTGGAGGGCAATCCCTGGATCGCCTACGGCACCACGCTGCTGGTCTCGGCGGTGACGGTTGACTCGGTGCTATACCTCCAATTAGGCGACGGGGACATACTGACGGTGTCGGGCAACGGCGGTGTCTCCCGTCCCTGGGATCGCGATCATCGGCTGCTGGGGAATGAGACGACCTCGCTGGCTGGTCCCGATGCGGCTGAAGAAATGCGCGTCCGGGTGGTTTCCGGTGCCGAGGATCTGCCCGAATTGATTCTGCTCTCTACCGACGGCTACGCCAACTCGTTCCGCGAGGACGATGGCTTCCTGGCGGTGGGTGGAGATCTGGTACAGATGATTCGTNNATTGGGAAGTGGGGACGACGTTACAGTCGGAATCCTGTGGCGGGAGTTGCCCTCAACGTAGATATGGGAAACAGCGGCGTAAGCATAAGCACCGGCGTCAGCGACCTGGCCCGCGAGAAGCTTCGCGAGGCGGTGGTGGCGTACGGCCGCAGTGCGTTCGCCGATCCGCGGCGCTGCGAAGCGATTCTGCGCGACCTTTGTCCCAATGCGCCGCGCGAGATCTTTCTGCTGGTCAGCGCGTTGCGCGAGAACGTGGCCGCGCAGTTGATCTCTCACGAGGCCATGCCGGAGAGTGCCGTCTTCGCGGCGCTCTCGCACCGCCTGGCGGAGAGCTTGGGGCTGTCGGAAGATGCCGCGCGCTGGGCGGTGGAGTCGTGGCGCTTCGCATTGGACGACAATCCCGGGCTGAAGGGCGCTGGCGAAGGACTGCGGGCGTTAACGATCAGCCGCACGGCGCCTGCCGAGCCGGAGGGGCCGCCTGTTCTCGCAGAGGCCGCGTCCCACCTGGACTGGCCCTGGCTGGCGATGTGTTTCCTGGCCGTCGCGGCCTCAGTGATGGCGTTGGCTGGAGGCGCGTGGGTATCCTTCTTCCACTACTGGCAGACCTGGAAAGGAGGACTGGTTGAGATTGCCGCAATGGCGATCGGACTGGCTACAGTGGGATTCGTGCAGCTTGTGGCGGCCCGCTCCTTTGGGCAGATGAACGCTCCCGATCCACGGAGTCTGGATCCACGGACCGCGCCGTTTGCGCTGCTGCCGGAGGTCCTGGCTGTGCTCCTGCTGCCGCTAGTGCCGGTCGCATTGCCGGTGATGTGGGTGGGGGAATGGTGGAGCGAACTGCACGCGGCGGGTTTGCCGCATACGCTGGGGTTCCACGTAATTCGCGGCTTCGAATCGCTGCTGCTGAGCGTTTTTCTGTGGCGATGGATCCATGCCATGACCGTCATCCAGGGCAGGATTGCGGTTTCGCTGGTACGCCAGCGGTGACTCCTATGTGGGTGCGTGCTCTGATCGCGATTGCGTTGTGGACGCCGCCAGGGGCTTATTGCGCGCAGCCTGCGCACAGCAAGGAGGCCCAACGGCTGCTCGCCCGTGCGACTGCGAGTGAGCAAAAGGGCGACTACTGGCAGGCGTTACGCGATGCCGAAGCCGTGCTGCGCGTGGACGCCGGCTGGGCGGAGGCACAGCGTCTGCGCCGTAACGCTGGCTACCAGGCTCACTACAACGAAGCGCTGCGCCTGATCGATTCCGCCGACTGGAAGAACGCCGCGGACCAGTTGGAGAACGCGCGAGTGTACGGCAACACGCCGGAACTTTCCGCCAAGGTGCGTCTGGTGGGGGCGCAGATGCACCAGGAAGAGGACGCGCGTGCGGCTGCCGAACAAGCGCGCGCCGCCGCTCTCGCGGCACTCAACGAGTACCTGGCGTCAGTCACGCAAGCGTTGGCGGCCGGCGATTGGCGCCTGGCCGACCGGCGCATCCGGCACTTACCGGCAATTCCGGAGCCGGTGCCGGTAGCGGCTCATGGCGATCTGTTGCCCGCCTTCCAGGCGTATGCTCGCGGACAGATCGGCGAGGCGCGTACGGCCGCCACAGCGCACAGGGACGCGGCCGCCGAATCCTTTCTCCTATTCCTGAACTCCCGCGCGCGCCAGGAAAGAGTGCCGGTCGGATTGGGGCTGATGGGCGCGCTGTATGCCGCTGCGTTGCTGGCCAGCATCTACTGGGGATTGCGGCGGGAACTGGAAGGTAGAGTGGCATGAGCCAGATTCTGCGCATCGGGCAGCAGGTGACGGCGGCATCGTCGCGGATGGAGTGCTCGGTGCGCGAGTTCCTGGGCGGAGGAGGACAGGGCGAAGTTTATCGGGCCGCGCTGAGCGATCGCGCAGTGGCGCTGAAGTGGTATCTGCCCGCCTGTGCCACGCCGCACCAGCGCTCGTCTTTGGGGTTTCTGATTCGCACGGGTCCTCCCACGGACCGCCTTCTTTGGCCTCTGGAACTGGCGACGGCAGCGAACGTGCCGGGGTTCGGCTACATCATGCCGCTGCGCGAGCCGCGCTTCCACGGGATTTCCGGATTGATGAAGCGACGCATCGATCCGAGTTTTCGCGTGCTGACTATGGCTGGTTTTGAACTGGCTCACAGCTTCCTGCACTTGCATTCGAAAGGCCTGTGCTATCGCGACATCTCTTTTGGCAATGTGTTTCTGGACCCGGCGACGGGAGGCATTCTGATCTGCGACAACGACAACGTTTCGGTAGATGGCGACACCGCCGGCGGAATCCTGGGGACGCCCCGCTTCATGGCGCCCGAGATCGTCCGCGGAGATTCGCTCCCCAGCATTCAGACTGACCTGTTTTCCCTGGCGGTGCTGCTGTTCTACCTCAGTTGGCGATCCACAGTTTCGATCTGCCCGCCATGACCAGGCTTTACGGCACCGAGCCCCGGTTCATCTTCGACCCGGTAGACGCCTCGAACCGGCCGGTGGCCGGCTATCACGATAACGCGCTGGTCTTCTGGCCGCTGTATCCGCAATTTCTGCGCGACCTCTTCACGCGCGCATTCACCGAAGGTCTGCACGATGCCGGTCACGGGCGCGTGCGCGAGGGAGAGTGGCGCGCGGCCATGGTGAAGCTGCGCGATTCCATTCTGTATTGCGGCGCCTGCGGCACGGAGAACTTCTACGATTCGGATAGCCTGCGGGCATCCGGCCGCGACGCGGGTCTTTGCTGGACCTGCGGCGCCCGGATCCAGTTGCCCTACCGGCTGCGCGTGGGCCGGTCGACGGTGATGTTGAACTACGACACACAGCTCTTCCCGCACCATATCGACGAGCGCGCCGCCAACGATTTCTCGCGGCCGGTGGCGGTGGTGACGCGCCATCCGCAGCAGGCGTCGGTGTGGGGTCTCAAGAACGTGTCGCAGGAGCGCTGGTCCTTCTGTAAGAGTATCGACTCGCGTCCCATGGAACTGCTGCCCGGGCAGAGTCTGACCCTGGAGTCAGGTCTGCGGATCAATTTCGGCAGGCTCGAAGGGGAAGTGAGAATCTGATCGCCTCAATTCATCAGTTGATATTCCACGCCGCCCTTGGTGAGGTATAGCTTGGTGGCGCCGCTGGCGACAACGCTGCGATGGCTGTCGACGGAGTCTTTGATGGCATTTCGGATATCGGCCTCCGAGCCGCCGTACTGGGGATAGTTTGTATCGCCGGACTGGCCCACGGTGACGGCTTTCCAGGCGAACGGCGGAACGGCGGGCCGGGCGGCGGTAGTGAAATCGTCAGGCAACCGCTTATTGAGCAGATACCAGCAGATCATGCCCACCGGCATGTACTTGGGGAACATCGTACTCCACTTACATTTGCCCGCGGCTCCGGTTTTGCTCCAGACGAGGACGTGGACCTCGTTCACGTCGCCGACGGTGGCCACTGTGACAACACCGGCCGGAAGGTTGCCATTGGTGTAGGCGTGCAGCCCTTTTGGCACGCCGCCCTCCACTTCGGCGCTGAACATATGCGTCTTGATGTCGCGAGTGGCCGGACGCCTGGTGGCCTCCCGCTCAAAGACGGTCAGGGCCTCCAGGGAAGCCCGCTGTTGCACCTCGGCGCGCCGTGCCGCTTCCACCAGTTCCGCGCGATACTCTGTCAGCGCGGTGTCCACATACTCGGATTCGCCATCCCTGTCCCGAAAGTACGCTGCTTCCAGATGGGTGCGGACCCGTTCGATGTACGTCCACGTCGCCTCTTTCCCGTGCCGGTCGTCTGGCGGGTGGGCCGCAACCACGGTGTGGGCACGCATCGGAGAGAAGCGGGCAAGGGCAGCCGTGACCGCGGCATTGTGCTCGGAGCGGTGGGCCGCGTGGGCTGCCAGCAAACTGCGCTGAATGGCGGCGAAACGTACCGGGGGAACGCCGCTCTTGGCCAACACGATGGGCGCCCCGGGGCGGTACACTGGCGGGGGCGCGCGATGCTCGATGCGCAGCCCGGGCATGCGCTGGAGCACGGTGGGCTGCAAAGCGGATGGACCGGCAGCCACGCGGCGCAAAACGGCGGCCGGCTGACCCGGACGATACACCGGGGGTGCGCTCACTATGGAAACGGGTTTTGGGGCGGGTTTGGGCGCGGCGAGACCGGGGGGCCGGGGCATACTGTAAATTCGCAAACGAAGCTTAAACGAGTATACGCCGGGTCGGCGAAAAACAACCTGCCGGGGCCCACCGGAAGGCGCATTACCGATGTTCGGTCGGCAGAATCGAGGGCTCCAGACGGCACGGTGAGCCGCCCGATTGCGCCGGGGGTTGACTCGCGCGCGCCAGAAAACTCGACGCGGCGGGCGAAACGTGCACCTGGCTGTTCCCTTGCAGAATGCGATCGCAGAAGGGCCGCAGGAACCTTCCGTAGGCCGCGAGCATCCTGGTGTCGCCTGATCCCAGGGCCGCTTCAATGCTCTCTCGCATCGCCGGCGAAAGTACTTCGACCCGTCCCACGAACACGCGTTCGATGGCGGATGGCCCGGGCGCGATCCTGAGCGGCAACTCCGCATCCACCATCTTGCGCGGCACCAGGTAGAAGATCCGCATCCCTTCCTCGAACCAGGAATCGCGCCATGTCTCAATCATCGCCGCAGCCTCTTTCGCATAGAGACCGGCCCCGGCGAGAGCGGTTGCCAACTCGCGTTGAACGGACTCCGCATCGGCCGTGAGATCGGGCATAGCGAGCGGCAGTTTGCCGCGCAGGTCGTGAATCACCCGGTATCCGATCTTTCCGCCGCGGTTTTCGAACAGGACGGCAAAGCCGACAGAGTCGCGTCCAGTGTTGCGAATCTCGAGCTTGCCATCGGGCAGAAACTTTGGCTGGATCGGGATCTCGAAATCGGCAATTCCACGATAGAAAAGTACTTTTTCGAACTGATCGCCGACGCGCAAGGCGTCGGAGTCTGTCTCGCGTGCGGCGTAGTAGTGGCTGCGGTCGCCGGCGTTGGGGAATTCCGGCGTCGCCCCGGGCGATACCTGAACACCGCGCCACTCGATGTTGCCGTCATCACCGTACATCATGCCCGGTTGCAGGCGGCTCACGTGAGTAGCTTGCGGATACCACTCGGTGATGAGGCCGCTGGGCAGGTCCACATGTACCGAGGCGGTCAGCGGCTCGGGTGAGTAGAAGTAGATGACGGGCGTCTCCATGCGGACCCGGTTCAATCCGCATTTGATGCATTGCCCGCTGAGGTGATAGACAAAACAGGGAAGGTCCGCTGGTGGACTGAGCGAGACCCAGGGCTGGGAACCGCCATCTTCGGCGGCGATGGAAGTAAAGGTGCCCCACTCGTGGACGGTCAAGCCCACGGCGGGTGGAACGGCGTCTGCCGCGAACAGAGTCGAGGACATCGCCAGAACGATGGCGGATCTGAGGAACATAGGAACCCCTCCTTGTCGGTGATTAGACGACGGCTTGGGGCCGAGTGTTAACGAGGGGCGGGAATTGGCGCTTTGGGGGTTGGGGATGGATACGTTTTGCGCGTCTTTTTTGGAGTAGCGCGTCAGGTTGTCAAACTTCAATGGCTCGGGGCCACCCGCGGG
>OKRF01000196.1:7130-10950 GCA_900290315.1 Candidatus Sulfopaludibacter sp. SbA3
GGCGGTCTTGCCGCCGGTTTTCCGGATCGTCCATTCCTCGCGCCCAAGATTGCTTCCAACTGCTGCGCAGCTTCACCATTTAAGTGAGAACCGGTTTGCTTGCAGGCGCCTGCGTCTGCATGGGATGGCGATCCCCGGCGTTGGCAACTGCCGTTTTTTGGTTGATCAATGGGGCCGCTTTCGCGCGGGTTACCTGCCACCAAGGGACGCCCGCTGGCCTGCGAAATGGTCAGCGGCGTCCCCGATTCCATGGTCAAATAGCCGGTCGCCGCCCAATCGCCCGCCACTTCGCGCAGTACGTGATGATAGCCGGGCACGCGACGTCATCCGCGCCGGGCTTTCACATCGTGGCGTGCCGCCCCCTTCGGCCCTGGGTGTATCGATCTACCCCCCGATGGAATACATGGGTCGAGGGGGAGCGACGAACTTGGTGGAGTTGATCTCGTGGCCTTCCCACTTGCCTGCAACGTTGCGGCGGACCAGCGCGGCGATTGCTTCATCGCTGGCTCCGGAACGCATCAGGCCTTTCACATCGTCCTCTTCAATGGCAAAGAGGCAGTAGCGCAGCTTGCCATCGGCAGTGAGTCGGATGCGGTTGCAGTTCAGGCAGAAGGGGCGGCTGACGGAAGCGATGAAGCCCACCATTCCGCCGCCATCGGCATAGGCATATTCGGTGGCGGGCGCGCGCGGATCGGGGTCGGGGATCGGCGTGAGCGGTGAGATGGCACGGGACAATGCGGCGATGATGTCATCCGCCAGCAGCACCTTGCCGCGGTCCCAGAGATTCTGCGCGTCCAGCGGCATGAACTCGATGTAGCGCACCTCGAAGCCGTTCTCCCGCGCAAAGAGGGCCAACGGAACGATATCGTCTTCCACCAGGTTCTTCACAGCCACGGCATTAAGCTTGATTTGTGCGAAGCCGGTGCGTTTGGCCGCGGCCAGACCTTCCAGGACCTTGGGCAGATCGTCACGCCGCGTGATCTGGAAGAATCGCTCGCGGTCCAGGGTATCCAGGTGGACGTTCAGGCGGCGCAGGCCGGCATCGTAGAGGGACGCCGCCAGGTCTGCCAGCAATACGCCGTTGGTCGTGAGGGCCAGGTCGTGGATTCCGGGAATGGCCGCCAGCCGGCGGATCAGCACGGGCAGATCCCGGCGCACCAGCGGTTCGCCGCCCGTGACACGAATCTTGGTGATGCCCATTCCGGCGGCGATGCGGGCGAAGCGCTCGATCTCTTCGAAATCCAGAATCTCGCGGCGCTCCACAAACTCCACGCCGGTTTCCGGCATGCAGTAGAAGCAGCGAATGTTGCAACGATCCGTGACGCTGATGCGCAGGTTATCGTGGACCCGTCCGAAGCTGTCGCGAAGCGGAGCGGCGTTGTTCATTTATTTCACGGCTAGCATGCGTTCCAGCGGCAGCAGCGCGCGCTGCATGATCTCCGCGGAGAGTTCCACGCGCGGCTCCAGGTCCGTCAGACAATCGCGCAGTTTGTCCAGCGTGTTCAACTTCATGTAAGGGCACTCGCTGCAATTGCAGTTCTCATTGGCCACGAAGTAAAACCGCTTGCCCGCCAGTTTGGAGAGGGAATGATTGATGCCGCTCTCGGTCATCACGATGAACTCGCGCGCGTGGGAGGCGGCGCACCATTCGATGAGCGCGCTGGTGGACCCGATGAAGTCCGCCAGTTGCAGCACAGACTCGGGGCATTCGGGATGGGCCACCACCTTGGCCTCGGGATGCTCTGTCTTGGCTTCCACTACGCGGCGCGCCGGGAAAGTGGCGTGGACGATGCAGGTGCCCTGCCAGATCTGCATGTTCTCACGGCCGGTCTGCTTCTTGACATAGTTGCCCAGGTTGCGGTCGGGCAGGAAGAGCACGGGCTTTTTCACGGGAATGGAGTTGACGATCTTGACGGCGTTGCGCGACGTGCAGAGGATGTCGCTTTCCGCCTTCACTTCGATGGACGTGTTGATGTAGCTGACCACCACGTGATCGGGATTGCGGCGGCGGAATTCGCGCACCGGTTCCACCGGGCAGGCGTCCACCAGGCTGCAACTGGCGGCGCGGTCCGGCACCACTACCACGCGATTCGGGTTCAGGACCTTCGCGGTTTCCGCCATGAACCAGACGCCGCAGAAAGCGATCACGTCGCCTTCGAACTCGCGGGCCTTGCGGGCCAGCTCCAGGCTGTCGCCCACTACGTCCGCCAGTTCCTGAATCTCCGGCTCCTGGTAGTGGTGCGCCAGCAGAATGGCGCGGCGCTGCTTTTTCAAGTCGAGAATTTCGTCGGCGATCGTAGGTGCGGAAAGCATGGGGGAGGACGTTACGCTCTGAGTTTATTTTATCAAAGCTGTTACAGGGCCGTTCATAATGGAAGGAGTGCGGATCCTTTTGGTCTCGACGTACGAACTGGGGAGGCAACCATTCGGGCTGGCATCCCCGGCGGCGTGGCTGCGCGCCGAAGGGCATACGGTGACGATGTCGGACCTTTCGTGCAGTCCGTTGCCAGCCGGGGCGGCGTCGGAGGCCGGGCTGATCGCTTTCTTCCTGCCCATGCACACGGCCACGCGCCTGTTCCTGCGGCTGATCGATCGCGTGCGCGCGCTGAATCCTACGGCGCACCTGTGCGGATACGGACTGTACGCGCCGCTCAACGAGAAGGTGCTGCGGTCGGCGGGCGTGAAGACGGTGATTGGCGGGGAGTTCGAACCGGGGCTGGTGGATCTGGCGCGCCGCGTGAGCGCGGGCGAGGCGTTCGTCAAGGGCACGCAGGTTTCACTGGCGCGGCAGCAGTTCGTGGTGCCGGATCGGGTGGGGCTGCCGGCGCTGGGCGCCTACGCACGACTGGTGACCGGCGACAGCACACGGCGCGTTGGGTATACGGAGGCCAGCCGCGGCTGCCGCCACTTGTGCCGCCACTGTCCCGTCGTGCCGGTGTACCAGGGGACGTTCCGCATCGTGCAGCGGGACGTCGTGCTGGAGGATATCCGCCGCCAGGTGGCTGCCGGTGCCGAGCACATCACCTTCGGCGATCCCGATTTCCTGAACGGTCCCGGCCATGCCATGCCGATTGTGGAAGCGCTGCACCAGGAGTGGCCGCAGTTGACGTTCGACGTCACCATCAAGATCGAGCACTTGCTGAAGCATCGCGCATTGGTGCCGCAACTCAAGGTGGCGGGATGCCTGTTCGTGACCAGCGCGGTGGAATCGCTGGACGATGCGGTGCTCGCGAAGTTGGACAAGGGCCACACGCGGGCGGACTTCGCCGAAGCGCTGCGGCTAATGCGGGAGGCGGGCCTGGCGCTGGCGCCGACATTTATTCCGTTTACGCCGTGGACCACCCGCGCGAGTTACGCGGACTTTCTGCGCGCCCTGGTGGAGTTGGACCTGGCGGACCAGGTGGCGCCGATTCAACTGGCCATCCGGCTGTTGATTCCAGAAGGGTCGCTGCTGATGAAACTGCCGGAAGTCCGGGCGATGGTCCAGCCCTTCGACTGGAAAGGCCTCTGCTACCCCTGGCACAATCGGTCCGGCGAGGTCGATGTTCTGAGCGCCTCGATTCAGGAGACGATCAAGCGCGAAGAGCGGCGGCACGCGCCGAGAATCGCGATTTTCCACAAGATTTGGGACTTGGCGCAGGCGGGTGAGTGGCCCATCGATGTGCCCATGGAGGCGCGGGCGGCGGTGCCGTATCTGACGGAGCCCTGGTATTGTTGAGCGGAGCCCACGGAAGAGCAGGTTGCTCTTCTATAATAATAGAGGCGCTTCCGACTATTTAGTGGCTGCCGGGGCAAGATCTAGCCCACCGCAGTGGAAGTA
>OKRF01000391.1:0-4599 GCA_900290315.1 Candidatus Sulfopaludibacter sp. SbA3
CAAGCTGGAAGGAAATGGGAATGCCGGCCGGAGAGGATCCCGAGTAGAGGTGCCAGCCGGAATCGATCTTGACGGAGACGCGGGCCAGCGTTTTTCCGCCGGGGGCCACCGCAGAGGGCTCCGCCACCGCGCTGAACTGCGCATGCTGCTGCGCAAAAGCGCCAAGTGAACCCAGCAAAAGGAAACCGACGCAGGCCGCCGCTCTCATAACGTTCCTCTCCGATGTAGACTCACTCGGAACGGTCGACGTCGCGCTGCGTTGCCGATAAAGTTACGGCACGCCGGCTGCCGAGTTCCTCTTCGATCTGCTGGTTTACTTTGCCCTGGGAAAATTCGGCCGCCACGCGGATGGCGTTGCGGATGGCGTTGGCGTTGGCGCGTCCATGGCTGATGATGCACACGCCGCGCACGCCCAAAAGGGGAGCTCCGCCGTACTCGGAATAGTCCAGGCGCTTCTGGAAATCCTGGAAGGCGGTGCGCGAAATGGCGTAACCAATCTTGCCGGTGATGGTGGATTCCAGCGAGTCGCGCAACAGGGTCTTCACCATATCGCCGAGGCCTTCGCTGACCTTGAGCGCCACGTTGCCGATGAAACCATCGCAGACGATCACGTCGACGTTGCCGCCGAAAAGGTCGCGGCCTTCCACATTGCCCAGGAAATTAAGATGTAGGCCGGAAATCAGCTCTTTCGCCGCGCGCGTCAGGTCGTTGCCTTTGTGGTCCTCTTCGCCTATGGAGAGGATGCCTACGCGGGGTTTGGGGCGGCGCAGAATGATGCGCGAATAGATTTCGCCCATGACGGCGAACTGCGACAATTGGCGGGGGGAGCAATCCACGTTGGCGCCCACGTCGACCAGCACCACGGGAGAGCCCTTCACCGTGGGGAATACCGCGGCGAGGGCGGGACGCGACACTCCCGGCACCACACCTTGCACGATCTTGGCCGTAGCCATGACCGCCCCGGTGTTGCCGGCGGAGACCAGCCCTTGCGCCTTGCCGTCGCGCACCAGCCGGGAAGCTACTTTCAGAGAACTATCCTTCTTGGTGCGGACCGCGTCCGTGCTGTCATCCATGGTGATGACCTGCTCGGCATGCACGATCTCGATCGGAAGGTCTTGGTAGTCCTCGTACTTTTGGAGTTCCTGCTTGACCAGATGGCTCTGGCCCACCAGGATGACTTTCACTCCCAGACTTCTGGCGGCCTGAACCGCACCCTGAACTTCGCTTTCGGGGGCGTGATCACCGCCCATTGCATCCAACGCAATGGTCAGCATGTTGGGACCGGCTTACTCCTCAGCGACTTCGACCACTTCCCGGCCTTTGTACTGCCCGCAGTGCGGACACACGCGATGGGGCAGCTTGGGCTCATGACAGTTGGGGCACTCCGAAAGGCCGGCGGCTTTCAGGGCATCGTGCGCCCGCCGCGTGCTGGTGCGCTCTTTGGAGTGTCTGCGTTTGGGATTCGGCATATCTCTACCTCTACAAATCTCGTCCGCGTTTCGCGGGTGCAAAACCTATGTTAATGAATCTCTAGCTTCCGGAGAGCTTCCCACCGATCGCTGGTACTTTCCACTCTGCAATCGCACCGGGCCTCGTTCCGGTTCCTGCCACAAACCGGGCAAATTCCCTGGCAGCCTTCGCTGCAAACCCTCTGCATGGGCAATGCCAGCAGCACCTGTTCCCGAAGGATGTCCTCCAGTTCCAGGCCGCCACCTTCGTAAAAACCGATTTCGGCTTCCCCTTCGTCTATGCCCACCTCTTCCTCTTTCGCAATAACGGAAACAGGACGGTAGTACAAGTCGAACCCGGCATTCAACGGGAAACGCGCGGTTCCGAGACAGCGGTCACAGTCTGCGGTCATCTCCACTGCGTACCGCCCCTGGATCCGTACTTCCCCATCCGAACCCGGTAGCAACTCGGCTACGCCGGCTGCCTTCAAGGGAGAGCTTTGCTCGATCTCCTCGCCCGAAAAATCGATCTGCCCAGGCTGCAAAGCTTCGTCGAAACGAACCTTCCGCAACTCCATCTCTTTGACACTAAGGAACATAAAAGGAAGCCTGGATTGTCGGGCAGAACCACTACATTATAGCATCGGCCTGCGTACGGTTTCACTCCCATTTGCGGAATGTTGCGGAATGTGCTGGCCAGGCAGGACCAACCTGGATCTTCGCTAACGGATTTGATGGTCGAGCGTCTACCCTAGCGGCGGGACGGGAGCGGCCATTACCAGAAGGGAAGACGTTGGAATGGGCATGCAAAAATCCATTGATTTCGTGGGCGCGTGGATTCTGACAGCGGTGGGGGCTTGGGCTCAGACGGCGGCAACACCGCTCAAATTCGAGGTGGCTTCCATCAAGCCTCCGGACCCCAGTTTCCGCGGCGTTTCGTCGAGCAGGGATGCCGGAGAGGGCCTGGACATCAGAAATGTGCCGGTTCGCAACCTCATCACGCTCGCATACGGCCTGCGGGATTTCCAACTCCTGGGTGGCCCAAGCTGGATCGACACGGAGAGTTACGATGTGACCGCCAAGGCGCCGATCGGCGAGGGCAGCCCACTGCAAGCCGCTCCAGACGGGATTGCTGAATCCATGGAGCAGCGCAAGACACGATTTCAACGGGTCAGCGAGAGGCTCCGATCCTTGCTGGCGGACCGATTCGGACTAGTGGTTCATCGCGAGGAGAGAAACCAGCCGGTCTACCTGTTGACCGTCGCCAAGAACGGACCCAAGCTGGTTCGGGTTCCGGCGCCGGATGGTCCCCCGCGTAAGGAAGAAGGACGGGGCCACTCACAAGGCTCTGCGGTGCCGATCGAGATGCTGGTAGCGACGCTCTCCAACGCGACGCATCTCACGGTTGTCGACAAGACAGGCTTGACGGGAAGATTCGATTACACGCTCAACTGGAATCCAGCCCTCCAATACTTGAACGCAAACCCGGATAGTCCGGCACCCGATAGCTTCGGGCCGTCGATCTTTACGGCGGTTCAGGAACAACTCGGGCTGCGTCTGGAATCCGGGAAAGCGCCCGTGGAGGTGGTAGTGATCGACCGTGTGGACCATCCATCGGCAAACTAGCGTAATGTCCAGGAAATAGCTGGACAAGAGCGCGCGTGTCCGCCGGCAGGTGCGCTACTGATCCAGGAGGACGCGTGCCGAAGCTCCTGGATCATGGCCCCCTCATAGATCTTCTCTAAGAACCCGGCGCCGAGCACATTGGCTACCTCGAAAGCAGATCCAATTACCGCCTCTGTGAGGTCCGATTCCGATCCGTGTGCATCCGTGGCCCTTGGACAAAGTGCACAAAGCGGGGGAAAATCTCAAGAGAATCAGCCACGGATGGACACGGATGCACACGGATCAGATCAACGTGATGATCGCCACCACAATAAGAAGTTCCACAAGGGAGAACCAGAAATCTTATCGTTATGGTCCCCACGTTAGAATAGATTCGTAACGGGCGTGTGGGAACGGGAAGGAAGGAACGCTAGTAGCCGCTCGCCGTATTTCTGCGCACATGCCGGACAACCTCTGACCGCTATGGAGCCTTCCGCCGCACTGCCGCGACCCCGCAGGAGTCCTGCCTGGCTGCCTCAAGCGCTGGCGTACACGCTTTCCGTGGTGTGTATGGCGTGGGTGTTGAGCCGTTACTCCTTCAGCAATCTGAAGGGCGACCTGCAGACGCTGGATTGGCGATGGGCGCTGCTCGCCGCCCTGACCGAGCTCGCGATATACGTATGCCAGGCTTGGCGCTGGAACACGCTGCTCAATCCCGTGGTGAGACTGGGCTTCTGGCGGACCGTGCAAGCCATCTACATCGGGCTGTTCGCCAATGAGGTTTTGCCCCTGAAGATCGGCGAGCCGATCCGCTGCTATCTGCTCGCTCACTGGAACAACTTCCGCATTTCGCTGGGGTTCGCTTCGGCTGCGGTGGAGCGGCTGGTGGACGGATTCTGGATGCTTCTCGCGCTGCTGATTACCGCGGCGTTCGTGACACTGCCGGAAGATCTGACCATCCTGGTCCGCATCCTCGAAGGGATCCTGGTGTTGGGCACCGCGGCGCTGTTCTGGATTCTGCACCACCACCAGGACAATCGCGCGGTGCTGGAGCAGAGCCGCTGGGCCGCCACGCTCCGTCACGTGGTGGAGGGGCTGCACCTGATGGGAAATTGGCGGACGCTGTTGAAAACCTCGCTGATCAGCCTGCTCATGGCGGTGCTGCAGATTGTGCCGACGTACGCGCTGATCAAAGCGGACAATATGGACCTGTCCTTTTTCGCCGCCGCCGCCATTTCTACCATCATCCGGCTGGCGACGTTTATCCCGGGCGCACCTTCGAACCTGGGCGTTCTCAACGTGGCTTGCGTGGCCGCGCTGGTGCTGTTCGACGTGGAGAAGGATGTGGCAAAATCGTTCTCGATCATCATGCTGGGAATCCTGACATTGCCTTTGCTGATTGGCGGCGCGGTGGCCACGGCGCTGACCGGGGTCAACATCGGGGAACTGCGCGACCGCGCGCATCACAGCATCCGCGGCTCCTCATAGGCTTATGGGCGAATACGATGCCATTCTGATTCCGGGCGGAGGCGTGCGTGCTGGAGGT
>OKRF01000391.1:4609-7221 GCA_900290315.1 Candidatus Sulfopaludibacter sp. SbA3
CCGAATACGATGCCATTCTGATTCCGGGCGGAGGCGTGCGTGCTGGAGGTGTGCTGCCGCCGTGGGTAACGCCGCGTATGGATCGCGCACTGGAACGGGCGGGTAGGGCGCTGCTGGTACCGCTGAGCGCCGGTACCGCGCATCGCGCGCCGCCGCCGGACGGCTGCGGATTCCCTTGGACGGAAGCGCTCGCCGGTGCGCGATACCTGGTGGAGCACGGCGTGGACCCCGCGCGCATCCTGATGGAGGAGGCGTCGTACGACACCATTGGCAATGCCTATTTTTCGCGGATGATCCACGCGATTCCCCGCGGGTTCGCGCGCCTCCTGGTGATCACGTCGGCATTCCACATGCCGCGGACGGAGGCAATCTTCCGCTGGGTATATGGGCTGGAGGGGCCCGGAACGCCGTACGCACTGGACTTCGAAGCCGTGACGGACGACGGGCTCGACCCCGTAATGCTCGCAGCGAGGGTCGCAAAGGAGCAGGCGAGTCTGGCATCGGTGGAGGCACTCCGTGGTGAGATTCATACTTTGCGGCAGATGCACGAGTGGCTGTTCAGCGCGCACCAGCAGTACTCGTGGAGGGCGAGTCGAGGAGTCCCGGCGGTGGACGCACCATTGTATTAGGTGGTTATCGTGGCGGACGAAATCCCGACGCGTTTTCCGCGCCATCTTCATCCTACGGGGTGAGCTATGCCTCACGAGTCGACTGTCTCGAAAATGCGAACTGCGTATACGCCGCAAGGCGGTGACAGGAGATTTGATTTCACCGCTTTTGCGAAATCTGTTGCCTCTCTCGAAAATGCCCGCGCAGCCCGAAGAAGACAGACGACAAAAAACGATCGTCTGTCCCACGGGGCTAACGAGTTTTCATCTATGAACCGACTGTCACCCGAATATATGCGAGCGTTCTTCTTTCTTTGCCTCGAACTAGCGGCCCACGCCGCTACGCCCTTCTGGGTGCGCGTGATCGATTCCGAAACGGGACGCGGAGTGCCGCTGGTGCAGCTCAGCACGCCCCGCGATGCCATCCGCTTCTGGACCGATAGCAACGGCGTAGCCGCCATCGACGATGCCGCCATGGAAGGCCGCGACGTCATCTTCACCATCACGAGCCACGGCTACGAATTCCCCGAACGCATCTTCGACGAGCCCGCCACACGCCTGCACGTGCAAGCGGGCACTCACGCCGAAGTCAAGATTCGCCGCGTGAACATCGCCGAACGCCTCTACCGCATCACCGGCGCGGACATCTATCGCGACAGCCTCGTCGCCGGCCTGCCCGTCCCCATCGCCCATCCCCTGCTCGAAGGCGGCGTCACCGGACAGGACACCAACATCGCCGTCCCCTACCAGGGCAAGCTGTTCTGGTGCTACGGCGACACCTTCGGACTGGCCGCGGCTATCTTCTCTGTCTCCTGCGCCACCTCGCAATCACCGGGGCGCGGTGGACTCGATCCGGCTACCGGAATCAATCTCACTTATTTTGTGGACGACCGGGGATTCAGCCGCGCGATGCTGCCCCTGCCAGATCCGGGACTGGTCTGGATCGAGGGCCTCTTCACCGTCAAAGACGACACCGGCCGCGAACGCCTCGTGGCCACTTACACCCGTCAGCCCGGACTGGAGCCACCCACGGAGCGCGGAATCGCCGTCTTCGACGATGCGGCCGGAAAGTTTCAACCGCTGGCGCAACTGCCCTTGCGGCGCGGTCACAAGTCGTCGCATCCGTTCCAGGTGACCGAGGGCGGCGTGACTTGGTGGTATCTCTTCCCGCACCAGCGCGTGCGCGACAACTGGGGGGCCCTCACCGATCCGCGCAGCTACGAATCCTACACCTGCCTGGAGCCGGGCACGAAATTCGATGCCGCCCAGCCGCGCCTGGAACGCCGCCCCGATGGCTCTCTGCTCTGCGCCTGGAAGCCCGACACCGACCGCATCGAGGCCTCCGAGGAACGCCGCCTCATCGCCCGCGGTCTGCTGAAGCAAGAGGACGCTATGTTCCCCCTGCGCGACGCCGCCACTGGCGCGGAAACCGGCGCCACTCCCAGTTGCGTTACCTGGAATGCTTACCGGAAGAAATGGATCCTGCTGGCTGAGCATGTCGGATCGGTATACTATGCCGAGTCGGACGCGCCGATCGGCCCCTGGAATCGCGCGGTAAAGATCGTGGGCCATAACGATTACAACTTCTACAACGTGGTCCAGCATCCCTTCTTCGATGCCGAAGGCGGACGCGTCATCTACTTCGAGGCCACTTACACGGCCCAATTCAGCGGTGCCAAGGAACAGACGCCACGCTACGACTACAACCAGATCCTCTACCGCCTTCGACTGGACGATCCGCACCTTGTATCGCAGCGTTGAAAACGGAGCGGCTCGGTGCCACATTCACCCGGATCGCAAGCGCGCCGCCAACACTTGTCTCGTGGCGACCTCGCGCGGCGAAGACCATTCTGTTGTCAGCAAGATCCTGATAGGCTGGTACGAGGAAAGACTCGCAACGACACAAACAGAGAGCTGCCGTCCACGAGGAGGAGCGTTGTTGAGTTGTCCTATCGGAGCCAATCAACTGGCTCGCAGCCCTGAAGTCAGGCCTGAGGGAACATC
>OKRF01000308.1:0-1740 GCA_900290315.1 Candidatus Sulfopaludibacter sp. SbA3
CCGAAGTCCACGGGCTTTTCATTACCGCGGCGTGCGTCCCGGCCCGCATTGTGGGAGGCGATTTCTACGATTTCTACCCGCTGGACAACGGGCGCCTGGGCATTTTCATCGCTGAGGGTGGAAATCGCGGCATCGGAGCGGCCTTGAGCATCGCGCTGGCTAAGGGATTTCTCATGCACACCGTGCGCCGCAATCTTTCGCCTCGCGAAGTGCTCCAGCGTCTGGAGTCCGCTCTGGGACCACTGCTGGAAAGCGCCGGTGGGGACGCCGCCACCCACGTGGCCTATGCCATCATCGATGCCGCCGGCGGCACGATCCGCTACGCGCGCACCGGCGAGTATCCCCGCGTTGTCGTGTCCAGTGCGCTCAGCGCGGAACAAAAATTCGAAATTCCCGGCACTGGAACATTACTCTATGAAGGCAGCGCCCACCTCCGCACCGGCGACACCGTGTTGCTCTTCACCGATGGAATCGCCCGCCGCGTCCGCACCACCGGACCCACTGCCGCCGACGGCATCCTGAAAGCGCTCGCCAAGAAGCGCCGCGAGCACGAACTCGAAGACGACCTCACGAACTCGAAGACGACCTCACCGCCGTAGTCGTCCGCATCACAAGAGCGGGAGCCGCCATGGAGGTAGTGGCATGAGTATCGTGGGGCGCAAGAAGACAGACGGCACAAAACGATCGTCTGTCCTACTCTGCATCCTGATCGCTGCCGCCGGCATTGGCCTGCTCGCCTACCTCGCCCCGCGCGCTCATCCCGCCGCGCATTGGAACGTCTCCTGCGATGGCGAACAAAGCCAGGTGCGCGCCCGCGAAATCCCGCGAAATCTCCGCGGCCCTCGGCGTCGATCCCGCGGGCTGGGACGCCACAGTCATCGGAACCACCGATACCAAAGCCGGCTATCGGCCAATCCCACGCTTCTCCCCCGTGTTTCCCAAAGTCGCGCTGAAGGCGCCAACCGGCGCCGCCCGCATTGTCGTGGCACTCTCGGCTTCGGGCGATGTGAACAGTTGGGAGTGGAGAGGATATCCGAAATCGCCAGCCATCGGCGCCGCGCAGGCCCGCGCGCTCGCTGAAAGCGCCCTCTCGAAAATCGCCGGCAGGGATGCCGCTGCCGCCTTCCACCCCGTAAAGGACCCCGAGCAGAGCGGAACCGCCCTCCTGTTCGCCTACGAGCGGCCCGCACCCATGGCGCAACGGTTCGAGGCTACGGTCGATGGCAGCAGCCTCGTGAAGGCCGAACTGACCGCGGTGTACACTCGCGATGTCAGCGGTGCTTTGAATGCCCGAAAAAAGTACATCAACTGGTTTTCCGGCGCGGTGGCCGTCATCATTTACTTTCTGGGCACGGTCCTGGCCGCCTGCGTCTACGTGTTCTGGGCGGTGCGCCACGCCGTCCGCCACCGCTTCGTATTCGCCCTCAGCGCGACGAGCATTTTGTGGGGCGCCATCTACTGGAGCAACTGGATGGGCTACACCGCGCGCTACGATTCCGTAGCCGGGTCCGACTCATTCGTGCAGAACTTCTTCGGCGGCGTAGCGGTTCAGGTTCTGCTCATCATTTTTTATGTGATTCTCGCCGGCTCTGCCGATGCCATTGGCTTGCGCCCCAAGCTCACCGCGCTGCGCAGCGTCTTCAGCGCTTCCACCTTCAGCCGGCCGGCCGGCCGCTCCATCCTGGCGGGCCTCCTTTGCGGCCCCCTGGTGGCTGCCCTGCCGCTGGCCGTTTCGTCCCA
>OKRF01000308.1:1746-3870 GCA_900290315.1 Candidatus Sulfopaludibacter sp. SbA3
CGACCCCAGCCTCATGTACTCCGCCCATCCGTGGCTGCAGGCGTTGGACGTGATGGTCCCCACCGCGCTCATCGGCGTGTTCGGCTTCGGCACCGGCTTTCTGGCCCGCTACGTCCGCAAAACGTGGCTTGCCGCGGCGATTCTCGCGACCTTGGGAATTCTCCTCTTCTGCACCGCCGCCGTGCCTACCGAAACTGCGCCGGCAGCGTTTCTACTCGGCGGGACGCTCCTCTTTCTGGCCTACTACCAGATCTTTCTGCGGTTGGACCTGCTGGCCGTGCTGAGCACGGGATGGTGTGTCCAGGTCCTCTGGAACGCACTGGCGGAGTTCCTGCAGCCCGCGCCTTCCCTGCACGGTTCCGGCATCGCCGCCTTCTCCTGCCTGGCCGCGCTCGCGGGATGCGCCGCGCTGGTCGCTTGGCGGGGCCGTGAACTTACCTTGGACGATGATGTCGCTCCCGCCGTTGTCACCTCCCGGCGCGAAGCCCTCATGAACGAATTCTCCATCGCCCATCGCGTGCAGCAGCAGATGCTGCCGGCGTCTCCACCGGAGATCCCGGGCTGCACCGTGGCCGCGTCGTGCCAGCCCGCGCAAGAGGTAGGCGGCGATCTCTTCGACTTCCTCCAACTCCCCGACGGGCGCTGGACTATTGGTGTAGGCGACGTCTCCGGCAAGGGCGTCCCCGCGGCCCTCTACATGACCCTCACCAAGGGCCTGCTCGTGGCCACTACGCAGGATAGCAGCGACCTGCTCGACATCATCGGTAACGTCAACG
Organism: Candidatus Sulfopaludibacter sp. SbA3; assembly: GCA_900290315.1. Lineage (GTDB taxonomy): Bacteria > Acidobacteriota > Terriglobia > Bryobacterales > Bryobacteraceae > Sulfopaludibacter. The sequence goes on from OKRF01000308.1 coordinate 2,523, forward strand.
GCCACATCCACGCGGCCACCGAGCGCAAGACCTTCGTCACTATGGCCCTGGGCGCGTTCGATCCCGCAACGCACATCTTCGATCACGTGCGCGCCGGGCACAACCCCATCGTGTGGCGCCGCGCCGCCCTGGACCAGACATCGCTTCTGAACGCGCCCGGTCTCGGCCTCGGCATCGTTTCCGACCGCCTGTTTCGCCGCTCCGTCAAGCTGGACCGCCTGCAGTTGAGCTCCGGCGATGCCCTGGTGTTCTACTCCGACGGCTTGACCGAAGCTATGAATATCGAGCGGGAACAGTTCGGCGAAGAACGGCTGATGCGCGTGGTGGCGGATGGCGACGGGCTGGANNTGTCACCGAGTTCCTGGCCGGCGTTGCCCCGCAAGACGATATGACGATTGTAGTGCTGCGAGTAAACTAATCTATTACAAGAGCGATATGGCCACTCCATTCACGATTCAACGCTCCACGCAGGAAGACCTGACCGTTCTGTCGCTGGCCGGGTACCTGGATGCCCACACCGCGCCGGAATTCGAAAACACGGTGCAGCAGGAGATCGATGCCCGCCACCTCAAGCTCATTGTCAATTGCGAGGGGCTCAGCTACATTTCATCCGCCGGATTGGGCGTCTTCATGAGCTTTCTGGAGGAGCTCCGCGAGCAGGGCGGAGATATCAAGATCTGCGGACCTTCTCCCAAGGTCTTGCAGGTATTTGAACTTCTGGGTTTCCCCGCTATTTTCGATATGCTGCCCGACGTGCCCGCGGCGGTCAAGCGCTACGCCGAATGCCCCGTCAAGGGAGGTGAGTGATGCCCAAGCTGGAACGTGTATTCACGCTGAAGGTGCCGTCGTCCACCGAGCACCTCGTCATGATTCGCGACTTCGTGACCAGCATCGGGGAGCAGGCCGGGTTGACGCACAACGAGGTGGGTCAATTGGAACTCGCCGTCGATGAAGCCTGCGCCAACGTCATGGAGCACGCCTACGGGCGCGATATGACCAAAGAGGTTTCCGTGCGCGCCACCATCGATGGGGACACCGTCGAGATCGTCGTCATCGACACGGGGCAGGGCTTCGATCCCGCGGCCATCGAACAGTTGGAGTTGGACAAGCTCATCTACAACCGCAAATCGGGCGGCCTGGGCATGCGGCTCATGAAGACCCTCATGGACGAGGTCCACTACGAGATGATCCCCGGCAAGAAGAACGAGCTCCGCATGATCAAGCGCCTCCACAAGTAGCCTTGCGCCTGGTATCGCTGGCGGCCGTGCTGCGAAGCCAGATCGCGATACTTGCCCTGCTGCACCACGCGGCCCTTATCGATGACGTAGATGCGGCCTGCCTCTGCGGA
>OKRF01000308.1:3880-12232 GCA_900290315.1 Candidatus Sulfopaludibacter sp. SbA3
TTTTGGCGAATCTTCGTGCCTGGCTCGAATTTGCCCCTTCGCGAAACCCCGACGCGTTCCCCCTATTTTCATACCCATCGTTGCCCGCGCGCGGGCACCCCAACAGGCTGGAGAGCCCGCCGCCATCCAGATGGATCGCGCCCGAGTGCGCCGTGTCGCATGGCAGGATCAGGTTGAGGAGCGTCGATTGAGGCCTAACCGGATCCCGTTCTCGCGGGTAACTGTCTTGCCCATTGCCGTGATTGTGTTCGATTTCTTCCTGTTCTTTCTCCTTCCTGTGCGCATCCCGTTTTTCTGATGCGTCTATCCTCTCCTGCGGAAAACCACCCAACGGATCACCAGCGCGGAAATTTTGACCGGCCCTGCCGTGGTAATCTGTGAAACTGTGAACCAGGAGGCATGGGCCAGCGTCGAGGCCCACTTCGACGCCCTTCGCGACCTGGGCCCCGAGCAGCGCGCCGCCGGCTTGCGAGCGATTGCCGACGAGGACGTGCGCCGCGAAGTCGCCTGCCTGCTCAGCCACTTGGGGGACGGGGAAACCGTCGCTGCCGTAGTAGGCTCTGTCGCGGCCAGCCTTGAACCCGGCATTCCCGATCAGCGCATCGGCCCCTACCGCCTGGTGCGCCATCTCGGCCACGGTGGCCAGGGCGCAGTCTTCGAGGCGGTCCGTGACGATGGCCGCTTCGAGCAGCGGGTGGCCATCAAGATCGTCAAATGGGACATCGATAGCGAACCGGCCCGCCGCCGCTTTCGCGACGAACGGCAGATTCTGGCCGGCCTGGAGCATCCCAACATCGCTCGGCTGCTGGACGGCGGGGAAACCCGCAGCGGCGCACCTTACCTGGCGATGGAGTTCATCGACGGCCTGCCCCTGGTGCAGGCTACCGAAGGATGGACCACGCGCCGCAAGCTGGAATTGTTCCTGAAGGTGGCCGAGGCTGTGGCCGCCGCGCACCGCAAGCTGATCGTGCATCGCGATCTGAAGCCCGCCAACATCCTCGTCACCAGAGATGGCAGCCCCAAGCTGCTGGATTTCGGCATCGCCAAGCTGCTGGACGCCCAAGCCGACCGCACACTCACCGCATTCCAGGCGCTCACTCCCGAATACGCCAGCCCGGAGCAGGTACGAGGTCTGCCCATCTCCACCGCATCGGACGTTTACTCTCTGGGTGTGGTGTTGTACCAGGTGTTGACCGGCCGGAGGCCCTACCAGTTGGAGACGTCCACGCCGCTGGAGATGGATCGTGTGATCTGCCAGCAGCCGCCGGCTCCGGCCGGTCTGAATGGCGAACTGGATGCCATTCTGGCGATGGCTCTCCGCAAAGAGCCGGAGCGCCGCTACCAGGGTGTAGAGCCGCTCGCGGAGGACATCCGCCGGTATCTGGAGCGGCGCCCGATTCTGGCGCGGCCCGACACGATCTCCTACCGCGCGCGCAAGTACGTGCGGCGCCACTGGATTGGCCTTTTGGCGGCGGCCATCGCGCTCGGCGGAATTCTTGGCGGCGCCGGAGTCGCTGTGTACCAGGCGCGGCGTGCACAGCGGGAGTTCAACCAGGTGCGGCAACTTGCCAATCGCTTCCTGTTCGATTTCGACAATGAGATCTCTACGATTCCAGGCACCGTCAAGGCTCGCGAGATGATTGTCTCGACGGCGCTCGACTATCTGAACCGCCTCGCCGGCGAGGCGTCCGGGGACCCCGGCCTGAAGTGGGAACTGGCGGTTGCGTTTGGCAAAGTCGCGTCTGTCCAGGGATCCATGTCGACCCCCAGCCTGCGGCGGCCTCGCGATGGAACCGTTTCCTACGGCCGGGCGTTCGCTTTAGCCCGCCCACTGGCGGACGGCCACCTGCTGAACGTGCAACACAGTATGCTCGTGCAGGCCGAGACGATGGACCGTTATCTGAAAGACTTCGCGGTAGCGAAGCGATTGGGCCAGGAAGCCATCGACAGAAGCACCAGTCTTTCGTTGAACTACCGGGGCGGCGCGTTGGGAGAAATGGCGAATACGCTGGGAATCTCCGGGGACCTGGCTGGCAGCTTGGACGTGTTTCAGCGGCTGGTTCCCCTTTATCGCGAAGCAGTGCAGCGGGAGCCGTCTCTTGGCAATCGCAGGTTGCTCGGGGTGGCCCTGACGAATATGGGCGTTGCATGCCACAGATTGACTCTCTTTGCTGAGGCCAACGCCGGCCACACGGAAGCCCTCACCATTTTTCGCTCGTTGGCAGCCGAGCGTCCTGGCAGCATGAAACAAGAACTTTTTACCGCCCTGACCCGATTGGGAGATGTCGCGGGCGCCGGGGACCGCCCCAGCCTGGGAGACAGCGCCGCAGCCGCCGATTATTACGAACAGGCGATTGCCGCCCTGGAGCCTTTGCTGGCCGCCGATCCAAAGGACCATCTCTCTCGCAACGACACCGCACTGGTCCACGAGAAGATCGCTCGCGCACTTTATGAGGTGGACCCTGGCCGAGCCATTCTGCACTCCATTCAGGCAGCCGAGTTGCTGGATGCCGTAGCGCCGGACGATTTCGATTCTCGCGCCGCGGCGCGGATATCCGAAGCCGAGGCGCATCGCGTACTCGGAGAGTTCGCGGCCGCCGAGCGCCTGCTGATCGCCGCGGGAAACGTCCTGAAAGCTCCCGCGGGTGAAGCGCAAAAGCCGAGTTGGATTGGGCGTGGGGGCACCTGGAAAGCGCGCGCCGGCAGCAGGAGAAGGCTGCTGGTTGGATGGCTAAGGCGATTTCGGTGGAAGAGCAGGTTTTTCAAAATGCGAGCACGCCCACCAACGCCTGGATGCTGACGCGCATGCTGCAATTCGGTGCTGCGGTCACCTCCGAATCGTGGCTATCTCTCCGCCGCCGCAGCGTGGACATCTGGAGCGATCAGGTCCGCCGTTTTCCAGGACACCCCTGGATCGAGCAGCGATTGGCCGAAGCGCAGTCGGCTCTGGCGCATCGCTGAGTGGGGAAGTCAGCGCCCGCGGAGGGCGCGGCCACCCCTATGCCGATCATCAGATTCTATCGGACCCAGGCAAGACTGCGCCCTTGCACCTTTCTGCTACGGCTCGATGTTCCCGGCGTCACGGCTTGACGGCATCAGCAGGTCGAGCGACTCCCCTTCGTCGATTCCCGCGAAACTTCATGAAAAACCGGCGGTTGGTAGCGCCGGCGGTTTTTCGACCCTGTCGTCTTCGCTGAAGCGCCTGCCAGCCTCATTGCTGCTGACTACGCTCGTGGAGAAGCATCCAGGACGTGCCGAACTTGTCCCGGAGCATGGCAAAGCGGAAGGCGAAAAATGTCTCTTGCATCGGCATGAAGATCTCGCCGCCATCCGAGAGCACGCCATATATGCGTTCCGCTTCTTCTATGCTACCCACCAGGAGTGAAAGATAGGCGCTGCGCGTCGCTTGAAAACGATCCGGCGGAATGTCCGCCCCCATGAGCTCCGTCTCTCCGATGTGCAGCCGGGCGTGCAAAATGGCGTCCTTCCATTCGGGTGGAACGCTATCCGCATTCGGCTGTTGGCCGTGGGTCACCATCATGGTGATTTGCGCCCCCAGATGCTGTTCGTAAAAACGGAATGCCTGCCGGCAGTTGCCACCATAGTTCAGATAGGTATATAGCTTCATAAAGTCGTTTCTGTTTCGGATGTTTCAGATGCAATAATTGTACCCTCGCTTGGTCTTCCCTCTGGGGGAACTGAGGAGATGCGATTGGTCTGAGGCGCAGCGCTTGCGGCGCATTCGGCCAGCCGGCGGACGCGGCCCCGGCCTCCGAGGTGGCATCGGTCAAGCTGACGCCATCGGGCCCGGCGAATGGCCCGGACGGGGACGGGAAATCTTCACCCAACGCCCTCCGGAGTGACCATGCAGAACCGGCACCTGAAGACGGTGGTGCCGTGGGCCAGGACCCCTAATCCCCCCTAATCCCAACGCTGTTCACTTAACGGGGCACGTCGCACACCGGCATCGGGAATTCCGGAAGCATGCCGGGTCAACGGGCAGCCTGGATCCGGCTAGCTTCCACAAGTTGCCGGACGGCCTCGATCACCCACGCGGGCCGGTAAAGATGTATCTCGTGGCCGCTCGCAAGCCTGACATACTGCCCGTTTTTCGAAAGCGTTGCTTGGGCTACCTTCTGCATCTTCTTCTCCAAATCTCGCGGGTTGGTCTGCTCAGCCAGCTTCCGTTGACCAGCCACCGTCCGGGGACTCTCGTCAGCGATTAGCACGATCAGTGGCTTTTCACCGAGCGGAGGCTCGACACCCTGCTGATCCTCGAAAAGCTGTTGGAACTCTTCAGCCGCAAACGGATTGTTCGCCTTGAGCCTCAACGGATTGATATGGGACCGGAACCAGACATCGAGAGCTTGAAGATCTGCTGGCAAGCGATCATGCGGACTATAGCTCTTCGTGATCGCGCGAGACTTGCTTCGTTCGTATCGCTCCTGCTCTTCGGCCGTGAGTGGTCCAGGTGGACTGGACCGCATCGTCTGGACTGGCGGAACCGGCCTGCCTTTCGACTCCTCGCGAACCCGGTAGTCGACAATTTTTCCGTCCACCAGGCGTCCCATGACGGTATCCGCGTCAGTAGCATCGACAAGCGCCATTCCCGCAACATCGGCCGGAAACTCGCGGTTAAAGATGCGAGCCAGTGGTCCGCCCGCGCTCGCGCCGACCAAGATGTATGGGCCCTGCACTCCTCCCCGCGTTAGCAACAGACGCAGTTCGTGGGCATCCTGCTTCATGGTTCGAGGAAGAGGACCGGGATCACTCCAGGCCTCGAAGGCTTTGTCGTACGAGCACGCGTGAAACGCGCTAGCCTAATGTCTTCGCGATCAGTGCCTGCGCCTCTTCCTGAATGCGCCGCAGATGATCGGGGCCATCGAAACTTTCGGCGTACAGTTTGTAAACATCCTCGGTGCCGGACGGGCGGGCGGCGAACCAGCCGCGTTTGGTCACCACTTTGAGGCCCCCGAGGGGCGCGCCGTTGCCGGGAGCGGTGGTCAGCATGGCATCGATGGGGTCTCCCGCCAGTTCGCGGGCCTGCACCTGATCGGGAGAAAGTTTGGCGAGAAGCGCCTTCTGTTCGGGCGTGGCAGGGGCGTCGATGCGCTCATAGACGGGCGCGCCAAATCGCTCGGTGAGGCTCCGGTACACCTCGCCGGGATCTTTGCCGGTGCGTGCCAGGATTTCGGCAGCGAGCAGTCCCAGGATCAAGCCATCCTTATCGGTGCTCCAGACCGATCCTCCGGTGCGCAGAAACGAGGCGCCGGCGCTCTCTTCGCCGCCGAAGCCGAGTGAGCCATCCAGCAGACCGTCGACGAACCATTTGAAGCCCACAGGCACTTCCACCAGCGGGCGGCCCAGTCCGGCAGCCACCCGGTCGATGATGCTGCTGGAAACGAGAGTCTTCCCTACCCCGGCATCGGCGCGCCAGTGCGGGCGGTTCGGGTACAGGTAGGAAATCGCAGCCGCCAGGTAGTGATTGGGATTGAGCAGCCCGGCGCTGCGCGTGACAATGCCGTGGCGGTCGCTATCGGTATCGAAGGCGAAGGAGACGTCGTAGCGGTCCTTCATGGCGATGAGCGGAGCCATGGCGTAAGGCGAGGAGCAATCCATGCGGATTTTGCCGTCCCAATCCAGCGCCATAAAACGGAAGGTGGGGTCCACCTGCTCGTGGGTGATGGTCATGGCGAGACCGTAGCGTTCGGCGATGCGGGGCCAGTAGGCGACGCCGGCGCCGCCCAGCGGATCGGCGCGAAGCGAGAGTTTGGAGTCGCGAATGGCGGCCATGTCGAGGACACTGGCGAGATCGTTGACGTAAGTGGAAACGTAATCGTAGCGTTGGGCGTGCTGCAGTGCCCGCGCATACGGCACGCGGCGAACATCCACCAATTGGCCGCTTAGAATCTCATTCGCGCGGTCTTGGATCTGTCTGGTGGCGGCTGTATCGGCGGGGCCCCCGGTGGGCGGGTTGTACTTGAAGCCGCCATCGTGCGGCGGATTGTGCGAAGGCGTGATGACGATGCCATCGGCCAGTGCGGAGGGGCGCCGGTGGTTGTGAGTCAGGATGGAATGGGAGAGCGCGGGCGTGGGCGTGTAGCCCAGGTCCCGATCGATCCGGACGCTCACCTGGTTGGCGGTGAGCACCTCCAGCGCAGTGCAGAATGCGGGCTCGGAGAGCGCATGCGTGTCCTTGGCCAGGAAGAGCGGGCCGGTAACGCCGGTTTGCATGCGGTACTCGCAAATGGCCTGCGTGATCGCCAGAATATGGCCTTCGTTAAACGACTGGTCGAAGGAAGATCCTCGATGGCCGGATGTACCGAAGCTCACTTTTTGGGCGTCGACGGCCGGGTCTGGCTTCTCCGCGTAGTAGGCGGTGACGAGGCGGGGTACATCGACCAACATGGAAACGGGCGCGGTCTGGCCAGCGAGGGGATGAACAGGCATCGCAAAGAATAAGGTAGCACCTCGGCAGAAAACCCGTCAGCCTGATCCGAGCGATTTATCGCAGATTGCTATTAATCGCGCGGATCAGGCTGACCGATTTAATTCCACAACTTTTTGTGAGCATTCGGCGTCAAAGCTGGAAGGAAACCTGCTCGAGCGGCATTGCACTAACAGCCGCGCTCAACGGCGCGACAGAAGAGGGACGATCATGAGATCCAAGAGGATGCGTGTGCTCGTAACCGGCATAGCTGCTGCTGTAATTGGCATCTACGCTGAAAACGGATTTTCCGATGAGAAGGACAGCGCGAAGGACGATCCCGTGCAGATCGCTGTCGCGAAAGGCTTGCAGTGGTTGGTCTCGGTGCAAGGGAAGAACGGCGGATGGGGACAGGACGGAGGGGAAACTTCCTATGTCCGCCAGGGTGAGCGGCTGGAGTCCGGCGGGAACGACGTGGCCAACACCGCGGTGGTCGCTGAGGCCTTGCTGCACACCGGCACGACGGCGACGCGCGGCGAGTATCGCGCGGCGTTGCAGGGCGCGGTGGAATTCATCCTCGAGCATGTCGAACAGAGTCCTGCCGAGGGACTCGCCGTCACCGACCTGCAAGGGACGCAGATTCAGCGCAAGCTGGGCCCGTACATCGATACGTTCCTGACTTCCAAGCTGCTGGCGGAGATGGATGGCACGATGCCCGATGTGAAGGCGAATGCACGAGTCCGGCAGGATCTGCAGAAGTGCGTGGCCAAGATCGAAAAGGCGCAGCTCAAGGATGGTAGCTGGAACTTGTCGGGTGGCTGGGCGCCGATACTGGGCACCTCCATGGCGTCGCAGAGCCTGTTCCTCGCGCAGGCGAAGGGCGCGGTGAACGCCCAGATGGCGATGGACCGCGTGAGAACGTACACGGTGGCGACCGCCGCGATGCCGGTTGCTCCTCCCTCCGGCGTCGCTGGCGGAGCCATGGGTGGCATCATCGGTGGCGTCCCGAGCGGTACGGCCGGCGGCGTAGGCGGGCGCGTCACTTCTGCCAGCGAGAGCGTGGAAGTTACTGCCGCGGCGGCAGGTGTGCCCCTTTACAAGACGGCGCAGGAACTGGAACAGCTCAGCCGCACCGATGAAGACCGCCAGAAAAACGCGAAGCAGATCAAAGACATCACCGGGCAGCTTTCCGATGCGCGGTTCGTCACCGGATTCGGCTCCATCGGCGGCGAGGAGTTCTTCTCATATTTGAACATCAGCGAGAGCCTGCGCCGCACGGGCGGAGCCGAATGGAAGAAATGGAACGGGGAAATGACGGCCAAACTACTCAAGCTGCAGAACGAGGATGGCACCTGGGCCGGGCATCATTGCATCACGGGCCGGGTGGCCGTGACCAGCGCAGCGATCCTGCTGCTGACCGCGGACCGGGAACCGGCACCCGCAGTTCAGACGACCCTGACTAAGCGCTGATGAGCAGACTATTGGTCATAGCTGCATGCCTCGCGCTGGCCGGCTGCGCATCCCACCCGCAGCCGGCCCTCCACCGGGCCGCGGCCTATTTGTGGAGCCACCAGGAAGCGGACGGCGGATGGCACAGCCACACCTACGGACTGCTGCGGTCGGGGCAGTCGCTGACGCCGTTCGTGCTGGACGCCCTGCTAGAGGTCCCCGAAGACGAGTATCCGCAGCCTCGTGCCGGCGTCGATCAAGCCCTGGCGTTCATTCGCGCGCACACGCTGGTGGGAGCAGTAGGTACGAGCGACCGCGATATCCCCGATTACCCCAATTACTCGACGGCACTCGCGGTGAGTGCTCTGTGCCGCGCGCACCGCGCGGGATGGGAAGCGCAAATCGCGCCGATGATCGCCTATCTACGCCTGCAGCAGTTCACCGAACAGAACGGCTGGCGGCCGCCCGACCCGGCC
>OKRF01000308.1:12241-15335 GCA_900290315.1 Candidatus Sulfopaludibacter sp. SbA3
ACGCCTATCTACGCCTGCAGCAGTTCACCGAACAGAACGGCTGGCGGCCGCCCGACCCGGCCTTCGGCGCCTGGGGCATGGGTGGAGACCGGCGCACTCCGCCGGACACAGGTCACGTGGATCTTTCCATGACGCGCTACGTGCTGGATGCGCTGCGTGCGGCGGGCACGGTCGATTCCGACCCAGCCTTCATAGCCGCGCGGGTGTTCGTAGAGCGGTGCCAGAACTTCAATCCGCACCGCCCGGACGATTCCGATGGCGGCTTCTTCTTTTCCACCACCGAGAGTGACACCAACAAAGCCGGACAGGATGGCAATCACTTCCGCAGCTACGGCACCACCACCGCCGATGGCATTCTGGCCCTGCTGGCAACGGGACACCCGCCCACCGGCGCGCGCGTGGTGGCCGCGCAACGTTGGCTGACCAGCCACCATCGCGATATGGCCGTCCCGGGGTTTACCGGCGAAGCCTATCGACGTTGGCCGCAAGGGCTGGCCTTCTACTACTCGGCATCCAGCGCGCGGGCGTTCCGGATGTTGCAGGTCGATACCGGGGACGGCGTGCTGCGAGGTCTGCAGCAGACCCAACGCGCGGACGGGTCGTGGGTCAATCCGGAAAACCTGGTGAAAGAGGACGATCCGCTGATCGCTACTCCGTTTGCGGTACGCGCGCTGGTTGCAGGGCGCTCAAATACTCCTCCAAAGTAACGGCCAGTCGCCGGTAGAGAAGGATGTTGAAGCGCTCTGCTCCCTGGCCAGCTTGCTCCAGTTGCAGAGCGCGAATGTACTCCAGCCTGTCTTCGGGACGGACGGCAATCGGGGGATAGCCGCCACGAATCAGGATCAGGTTCATGAGGAGCCTTGCAACCCGTCCGTTGCCGTCATTGAAAGGATGAATACTCACCAGGCGGCGATGCGCAATAAAGGCCGTTTCGGGCGTATCGGATGCCGCTGCCAGCCAGGTAGCAAAATCGCCCATCAGAGAGGGGATTTCCGCCGGTGAGGGAAAGGTGTGCCTCCCCGTCTCGGTGCGGACGTAGCGAACAAGATCCGCATAGCACCCGGCAATCTCGGGGCGGGAACGTTGCATCGTCAGCTTATGTAGATTGCGCACGTCGCTCCCGGTAAGTGGAGTGGTTTGCCGGGCAAGTTCCCGCACCCAGCGGACGGCGTCGTAGTGATCGAGCGCCTCCAGATGGTCCTTGAGTGGCTTGCCGGCGATGGTGATCCCTTGTTCGATGACGAGCGTGGTTTCAACGGGGCTGAGTGTGTTGCCCTCGATGGCATTGGACGAATAGGTGAGCTCGATGTCGTAGTAGTGTTCCAGGTTGGCGAGCGCCTGCGCCGGCAACGGCCGGAGTTGATCGAGCCGCTCCTTTCCGGCGGCAATCGAAGCTATCAGATCGTCCATGCGCTCTCAGAGATACCATGCGGCGCACCGCCCGCACAACGCCAGCTGTGATACTGTGATCGCCTATGGGTACCTTGCGGCGCGCTACATGCCTGATATTGGCGTCTCTGCTCTGCAGCTTCGCCCAAGAGCGTGGCAACCTGATTCTATTCTTCCTGCAGAATCCGGTGGGCGAGGAAAGCTACCAGGTGGATGGGACGCACACTCTGCGGGCGAGCTTCCAATACACAGAACGCGCGTCCTCCGTCTCGCTCACCGCGACGCTGCGGATGCAAGCAGACCTGACGCCGGAGCGCTTCGAGGCCAAGGGGAAAAGCTACCGGCCTTTCAGCGTGGACGTGCTGGTGGAGGCGAATCCGGATGGCCGCACGGCGCTGGTGCGGGAGGGCAGCCAGTCGCGGCAAGCGAACCTGCCGTCGCGATTCTTCACGGTGGAAGGCTACGCGCCATTTTCCGTGCAGATGATGCTGCTGCGGTATTGGGCGGCGCACGGAAAGCCCGCGGGGTTGGCGACCCTGCCGGCGGAAGCACCGGGTACCGAAGCCCAGGTTGAAGTCACCGGGCAGGACACCGTAGCTGGCGCGCGGCTGACTCGCTACTCGGTGGGCGGCGTGGTCTGGGGCCGCGAATCCATCTGGCTGGATGAGCAGGGCGCAATCGCCGCGGGCGTCAGCTACGCAGGCGGTCTGCCCCTGGAGGCGATCCGGCCGGAGTTCCGCGATGCCCTGCCGCAGTTGATTCGCAGCGCGGTAGCGGATCGCGTGAAGGAGCTGGCGGCCGGCTCCTCGCGGATTCCCGTGGTAGCCCAGGGCGAATTCGCCATCGTGGGCGCCACCCTGATCGATGGCACCGGCGCCGCTCCGGTCACGGACTCGGTGGTGGTGATTCGCAATGGACGGGTGGCGGCGGCCGGAACGCGCGGCAAGGTGGCGATTCCTAAGGGTGCGACTGTGATCGATGGGCGTGGCAGTTCCCTGCTGCCCGGGCTTTGGGAGATGCACGCGCATTTCGCCCAGGTGGACTACGGGCCGGCATACCTGGCGGCGGGCGTTACCACGGCGCGCGATTGCGGCGGCGAATTCGAATTCATCACGGCGGTGCGGGACCTGATTCAGAGTGGCCGCGGGCTGGGTCCGCAATTGATTCTCGCGGGACTGGTGGACCGCAGCGGAACAGGCTCGTTCGGCGTCAACTACGCTGATACGCCGGAACAGGGCCGGGTCATGGTGGCGCGCTATAAGGCCGCCGGCTTTGCCCAGATGAAGATCTACAGCCGCATTCAGCCGGACGTGCTGCGGGCCATCGCCGAAGAGGCGCACCGCGTGGGCATGACCGTGACCGGACACGTTCCAGACGGCATGACCGCGCGGCAGGCTGTGGAGGCCGGGATGGACCAGATCAACCACCTGGGGCCGGTCTACCAGGAGATGCGGCGCGACGGACCGGAAGCGGTGCAGTTCTTCCTGCAGCATGGCACCGTGGTGGACCCGACGATGGCGTGGGGCGAACTGCTGAGTCGCCCTTTGAACGTAGAGATCGCCAGTTTCGAGCCCGGATTCGCCAAAGCGCCGTACACCCTGACATCGCTCATTGGCACGGCATGGGGCACCAGCGGCAGAGGGAGCGCCGGCCAACTGGCGGCCATCCACACGCTACACGCGGCCGGCGTTCCAATCGTGGCGGG
>OKRF01000308.1:15345-18959 GCA_900290315.1 Candidatus Sulfopaludibacter sp. SbA3
TGCCAACTGGCGGCCATCCACACGCTACACGCGGCCGGCGTTCCAATCGTGGCGGGTACGGACAAGGCGGTCCCCGCGCACAGTCTGCACCGCGAACTGGAGTTGTACGTTCAGGCGGGCATTTCGCCCATGGACGTGATCCGTTTGGCCACCTCTGGCGCGGCTCGCGTGATGGGCATGGCCGGCGAGGTAGGCACGGTGGAAGCCGGCAAACGCGCCGACCTGATTCTGGTGGAAGGCAATCCCCTGGAGCATTTCGGAGATCTCCGCAAGGTGACCCGAGTGGTGAAGCAGGGCCGGATGTACGATACTGGCGAATTATGGAAAATGGCGGGATTCCGATGAAACTGGCACTCACTTCACTTCTGTGTGTTTTCGCCCTGCAGGCGGCGGTGCAATCGCCCGAGCAATATTTCGGCTTCCGCATCGGTGCCGACAAGAAACTGGTGCGCTACGACAAAGCGGCTGAGTATTTCCAGAAGCTGGCGGCGGAGAACGATCGCGTCCGATTCCACAACCTGGGGCCGACCACGCTGGGCGCGCCGTTCGTGATGCTGGAGATCAGTTCGGCGGAGAATCTGAAAAACCTGGACCACTGGAAGGGCCTGGAGCGGAAACTGTATTTCCAGGGAGGCGCGCCCACGGACGCTGAGCGGGACGAGATTTTCCGCTCGGGAAAGTCGGTGGTGTTCATTACCAACAATATTCACTCCACGGAGATTGGCGCGTCCCAGATGGTGCTGGAAGCGGTGTACCGCCTTGCTACCGACAATTCGCCGGAGATCAAACGCATTCTCGACAATGTGATTCTGCTGCTGGTGCCATCGCTGAATCCCGACGGACAGATGATGGTGACCGACTGGTACAACAAGGTGGTTGATACGCCCAACGAAGCAAGCCCCATGCCGTGGCTGTACCACAACTACAGCGGCCACGATAACAATCGCGACATGTATCTGTTCTCACAGAAGGAGAGCCGCATGGCGGCGCAAGTGCTCTGGCACGATTGGTTCCCCGCTATCTGGCTGGATGAGCACCAGCAGGGCACCAGCGGCCCGCGCATCTTCACCATGCCGGCCACGGACCCGATCAACCCGAACGTGGACCCGGTGATCTACCGCTTGAACACCATCTACGGCCAATCGCAAGCCGCGGCGCTGGAGGCGGAGGGGAAGACGGGGATCATCTTCAACGCCACCTATACCAACTTCTGGGAAGGCGCCATGGCGTGGGCCGGCTGGTGGCACAACCAGGTGGGACTGCTGACCGAGGTGGCCAGCGCACGCATCGCCACTCCCGTGGTGCAACAGAAAGCGGACCCATCGCGAGCGGCAGGCGCGCCCACTCCGGCAGCGCGCGCAGCAGCCACAGGCCCGGCGGGCGGCGCAACCGCGTTTGAGGGCGAACGCCGCCGCCAGTTCGAGCAGCCGGATGCGCCCCTGCCTCCGCCCACGGATATCACGCCGCGCACGGAGTATCCCCGGCCCTGGCTGGGCGGGAAGTGGACCCTGCGCGACATTGTGGATTACGAGCTGACGGCCACGTTCGCCCTGCTGGAGACCGCGGCGGACAATCGCGAGACGCTGCTCCGCCAGATCTACGCAGTCAATCGCAACACCATTGAAGCAGGCAAGAAGGGCGAGATCGGCGATGGCGCCAAGACCTTCGCCGTTCTGATTCCAGTAGCGGAACAGCATGACCCCGACGAGGCCATCGACCTGGTGAACCGCATGATGATCGGCGGGGTGGAAGTGTACCGCGCGAAAGCGGAATTCCAGCAGGATGGTAAGACGTACGCCGCCGGCACCTTCGTGATTCCCTTCAACCAGGTGTTCGCGCGCTATGCCAAAGACATGCTGGAGAAGCAGACTTATCCCGAGGTGCGGCGCGCGCCGGGTGCTCCGGCGGAGGCGCCGTACGATGTCTCGGCGTGGTCGCTGGGGATGCAGTTCGGCGTGAAGACGGAGTTTGCCAAAACGGAGTTGCCCACGTCGCTGGCGTTGGAGCGGGTAGCGGCGGCGCCCAAGTTCTTGGTGGCGGCGGCCAACAGCGGCGGCGCGTGGCGCTTTCCGTATGATGGGGCGCAGAGCGCGCTGCTGGTCAATCGCCTGCTGAAGGGCGGAGCGAAAGTGAGCCTGACCAAACCTGATGGCGGCGGCGTGCCGCTAGTGATCGCGACGGCCAAGCCCGCGGTGTGGACCGCCGCGGTGGCAGGCTTCGACGTGCAACCGCTAGCCGCCTCGCTAGCCGCCAAGACTCCGGCTCTCGGCACCACTGTCAACGCTCCGCGCATCGGTTTGTACCAGTCCTGGGACCCTTCCATGGATGAAGGCTGGACCCGCTTCGTGCTGGACGATTACGGCTTCAACTACGTCAAGTTGCACAACGACGACATCCAGTCCGGGAAACTGCGCGAGCATTTCGACGCCATCCTTCTGCCCGACCAGCGCGCCAATGCCATCATGCAGGGGCTGGACTATAAGACCATCGTGCCGGAATACAAAGGTGGCCTGGGCGATAAGGGATTCGATGCGCTGAAGCAGTTCGTGGCCGATGGCGGCACTCTGATTGCCTTGGGTGAAGCGAGTAATTTGCTGGTGGACAAGCTGCCGTTGGGCGTGAAGGACCTGAAGCACACCCTGACGCGCGACCAGCACTTCGCGCCGGGCACGATTGTCAATCTGCAGGTGGATACCGCGCATCCCATCGGCTGGGGTGTGGCGCCGGAGACCTGGGGTTTCTATATCAACTCGCCGTTCTTCCAACTCACGGAGAGTTTTGCCTCGCAAAAGGTGAGCGTGGTGGCGCGGTATCCCAATACCGCGGTCAACGCGTCGGGCTGGCTGCGGGGTGAAGACCTGATGCTGGGGCGCGCCGCGGTGGTGTCGGTGGAGATGGGCCAAGGCAAAGTGGTGCTCTTCGGCATCCGCCCGCAGCATCGCGCCCAGACCCACGCCACGCTGCCGCTGCTGTTCAACGCGCTGTACTGGTCGGCCGAGGGTGATCTGACAAGCACACGCTGAGACGTCTCGAGTAAGAGCTTTGGGTAGCATCGAAGACATCCATGATGAGGTTTTGTCAAGGGAAAACACACGCCTCCCTGCACTTGATAGAAGGTTTTTCTGAAGCGCTTTTGCCCGTCCAACGAACGATGCCCCGATCTGCTTTCTGCAATCCGTTACGAATTGGGCCAACGGGATAGCGTGACCAGACATCCACTTGCGGGAACAGCTCTGGGCCGTCCTCGAAGTCTGAATTTGGGTGAACCGGCCGGCCAGGAAACAGACGAATGGGCCCATGAGGAGATAACCTCCCTGTAGCAGTTTTCTCATGCCTGGAACCTCCCGCTCTTGTGATCTCAGAGCATTTTCTTACGCCACTTTCTCGCCCTCCGCTTTCTCTGCCGGAGCAGGCCGCACCTCGAACGGCTTGCCGCTTTTGTCCACCGCCAACAGATAGGCCACCAGCTTCCGCGCAACCGCCAGCGTTTGCCCGGTTGCGGTCCCCGCCCCCAGCCTTCAATTCCTTCTCGTGTACCGCTGCCAATTGCCGCGGATGTTTCTCCAACTTCCTCACCAATTGTTCCTGCGTCGCCTCGAACATTTCCAGCGCTC
>OKRF01000042.1:0-7856 GCA_900290315.1 Candidatus Sulfopaludibacter sp. SbA3
GCCACCGCCGCCACCTCTGCTGCGCCAGCCACCGCCACCTCCGCCGCGGACAACTCCTCTGCCGCCACCGCCGCCGCCACCTCCACCACGCCAACCGCCACCACCTCCGCCGCGCCAACCGCCACCCCCTCCGCCGCCCTTAGCTCCCGCACCGCCGCCCCCTCGTGAGAGTTGTACCATCGCCGACCGGACCAAAGGTGCCGGCGGTTGCGGACGGTGGACGGGAGGCGCAATCATCTTGGGCTGCACCGGCGGTTGCGACGGCCGGTAAACCGGGGGTGCCGCAGACTTCTGTTGCACCGGCGGCCGCTGGGGCCGATAAACAGGCGGTGCCCCGGGCTTCTGCTGCACGGGCGATTGCTGTGGCCGGTAAACTGGAGGCGCCACGGGCTTCTTCGGCACAACGGCGGCAGGTGGAGTTCCGCTCCGAACAGCCAGTTTGCGATCGTTAGCCGGAGGCTTCCATGACGTGGACATAACCTGATTTCAAACCCGGCGGGTAGTCTATCATAAGATGCAGTAAGGTCGCTGGAACGGGCACGCGGCACTCCTAGTTTCCTAGTTTGCCGTGGGCGTTTTGGAGACCTGATCGACCACCACGGTTTCGACGGTCACCTTGCGCGGCTCCAGTTTGAGGCCGAGTTTTTCGACAGCATCGAATACAGTTCCGCCTGGAATGTCGGTGTTCTTCCAGGTCTCGATAGTCACGGAATATTTTCCGGTCAAACCAGTCTCGTCAACCACAGGCGCTTCGGCGAACCGCACGAGACGGGCAGCCAATTCTGCGGCGGTGGTCGAGCGTACCGACATGCGGGTGAGTCCTGCCACGGGTGGGTCGGTTTCGCGGTTTTCCTGCATGCGTTTCTGCGCGTCGGCGGCACGCCTCTGCGGGTCGAGCGGCGGCTCAGCAGGTTTGAGCCTGGGCCCATTCTTTCCGACCCTCAGCGCAAAACCCTGCCCGGTCTGCGAACCGCGATGCACTTTGAGATCGAAGCGCTCTTCGAGCAGCGATTGCAGCATGGCATTCAACTCTTCCTTCCGAGTGCCATCGGGCACCTTGGCTTCGATATCGAAGCCCCGGCCGGAAAGCCACGCCGGGCCGGACACTTGGGTGGCGCGCACGCTGTAGGCGGCGGCAATCAGGTCGATTAGTTCCCAGCCCTCCAGGCGAACGCGACCCGGGTCGTCCATCGGAATCATACCGGGCGGGCGGAGGTCACGCAGTATGTCCCGCATCATCGAAAGGCGGCCGCCGCCCGTCTCTTCATTCGCCACCGGTTTCACGGTGGCCACTTCGAATTGGGGTTTGACGGGCGGGGTCTGCGCACGCAAGTTTGGGCAAATTAATGCCATCATCGTGCAAACGATATATCTCAATCGTTAACCTCCTTATACTGTTCGGCGAGGCAACGCTACGGTCGCTGCGTTAGCGATCACATAGGTGCATCGCTACAAATTGTAGCGGACAGTTCCGGCCTCGTCAAGCCCCTCGCACTCCGGTCCTCGGTCCCTGCCGTCTGTCCACTGTGCTACTTTCGTTGCGTGCGTAGAAATATTCTTCTTGCCCTCCTTCTGTGTATGCCGCTTCGGCCTCAGGACCGTCCCATCACGGCGCTGCCGTACACGCCCAGCCTGGAGCTTTCCTTTCTCAATCGCGCGGCGGATCCCTGCACCGATTTTTACCAGTACGCGTGCGGCAACTGGAACCATCTCAACCCCATTCCTCCCGACCAGGCCCGCTGGAACGTCTACGCCAAGCTGACCGACGAGAACCAGCGCTTCCTGTGGGGCATTCTGGAAGAAGCCGCTAAGCCGGCGGGTACCCGCAATGCCTCCGAGCAGAAGATCGGCGACTATTTCGCGTCGTGCATGGATGAGGCGGCCATCGAAAAGGCCGGGGCGTCGCCGCTGAAAGAGCGGCTGGACCAGATCGCCGGGGCGTCGCCGCTGAAAGAGCGGCTGGACCAGATCGGGGCTCTGAAGCGGCTGGCCGACCTGCCGCCGCTGCTGGCTCGTCTGCATTTGAATCTGGGCAACGACAACGCCATCTTTCAGTTCGGTTCGTCGCAGGATTTTGCCAACTCCGACCAGATCATCGCCTTCGCCCTGGCCGGCGGGCTGGGGCTGCCGGATCGCGACTACTATCTGAAAACTGACGCCAAAAGTCAGGAGACGCGGGCGCGCTATAGCGAACACGTGGCGCGGATGCTCCGGCTGCTGGGCGACGCGGCACCCACCGCCCGCGGCGAAGCGCAGACGGTGATGGCGATGGAGACCGCGATGGCCACCGCTTCCCTGCCCCGCGTGGATAAGCGCGACCCTTACAAGATGTTTCACAAAATGGCGCGGGCCGAGTTTCTCAAGCTGGCGCCCTCCTTCGGCTGGGCAGCCTACTGGAATGCGCTGGGAATGGCCGCCCCGGGCGAGATCAACGTCACCGAACCGGAGTTCTACAAAGAAGCCGAACCGGAGTTCTACAAAGAAGTGGAGAAGCAGTTTCGTACACGCACCATGGCCGATTGGAAAACCTATCTGCGCTGGCACCTGGCACACGCCGAAGCGCCCTACCTTTCCGCCGCGTTCGTACAGGAGGATTTCAACTTCTACCGCAAACACCTGCGCGGCGTGACCCAGATGGAGCCGCGCTGGAAGCGCTGCGTGCGCTACGTGGACGACGACCTGGGCGAGGCGCTCGGCCAGGTGTTCGTAGCCAAGACTTTCACCGAAGACACCAAGCAGCGCGCCCTGGCGATGGTGAAACAGATCGAGAGCGCCATGGAAAGCGATCTGCAACAGCTCGCCTGGATGGGCGACGAGACCAAGAAACAGGCCCTCACCAAGCTGCACAGCATCGTGAACAAGATCGCTTATCCTGATCGCTGGCGCGATTATAGTTCCGTCAAAATCGTGAAAGACGATTTTCTGGGCGATGTGGACCGCACGGTGGAGTTCGAAGCGCGCCGCCAGTTGAACAAGATCGGCAATCCGGTGGACCGCTCCGAATGGGACATGACGCCGCCCACGGTCAACGCCTACTACAACGCGGCGATGGTCAACGCCTACTACAACGCGGCGATGAACGACATCAACTTTCCCGCCGGCGTGCTGCAGCCGCCCCTTTTCGACCCCAAGATGGACGATGCTCCGAACTACGGCAACACCGGCGCCACCATCGGCCACGAACTGACTCACGGATTTGACGACCAGGGCCGGCAGTTCGACGGCAAGGGCAATCTGCGCGACTGGTGGACCAGGAAGGACGCCGCCGAATTCGTCGAGAGGGACGCCGCCGAATTCGTCGAGAGAGCCGCCTGCGTGTCCAACCAGTATTCGCAATACACCGTGATCGACGACGTCAAGATCAACGGCAAGCTGACTCTGGGCGAAGACGTGGCCGACCTGGGCGGGACGATCCTGGCGTACATCGCCTGGAAGAATGCCACGCGCGGCATGAACCTTACCCCGGTGGATGGCTTCACGCCGGATCAGCGCTTCTTCATCGGCGCGGCGCAATGGGCCTGCGGCTACGAACGGCCGGAAAGTAAACGGCTGCACGCCATCACGGACGAACACTCGCCGGATGAATACCGCATCAACGGCGTGGTGAGCAACATGCCCGAATTCGGCAAGGCATTTTCCTGCAAACAGGGAGACCCGATGGTGCGCGCGGATGTCTGCCGGGTTTGGTAACGAGTTCACATAATTGTGTGTTACACTCTTTTGTGTGGCACGGAATATCACGTTCAGCTTACCGGAGGATCTGATTCGCCAGGCCAAAGTGCTCGCCGCGCGCCGTGACCGGTCATTGAATGCGCTCGTTCGTGAGGTCCTGGAGAAAGAGGTAAAGAGCCGCGACCGCTATCGCAAGGCGGCGGCTCGCCTGCTGGAGAAGACTGCCGAGGGACTTTACGAGATCCCGGCACGGAAGTGGAATCGCGGCGACCTCTATGAGTGAGCGAGCGTTCTTCGACACGAATATTCTGCTTTACATGTACGACCGCCGTGATCCCGTCAAACAGGAGCGAGCCCTCAGTGTTTTTCGGTCCTGTGTGGATTCCAGATCGCTCGTGATCAGCACCCAGGTGGTGCAGGAATTCTACGTAGCGGTGACAAAAAAGCTGGCTGTTTCCGGAGACGCCGCCAGAGAACTCGTTGCCGATCTCTGCGACCTGGAGGTAATCGGGATAGAGACGACTCACATCCTCCGTGCTACTCGTCTGGAACAGAGATATCGGCTTTCCTTTTGGGATGCCCTGATCGTATCCGCGGCCGAGTCTGCGCAGGCTTCGATTTTGTATACCGAGGATCATTCGAACGGCCAGAAGATCGGCCGGATACAAGTACGGAATCCCCTGATTCCCCACTCTTGAGGGAGGCATCGAGGCTATCGTTAGATGACAGGGTCGAAAAACCTGGTCGAGCGACGGGTAACGCCGGCGATCTTGTCGCCGGTCGGCGAGTGCAATCGGCGGGAGACCGCCGGCGCTACCAACTGCCGGTTTTTCATCCCGTTTTGCGGGGCGGTCCGCCCCTAATTTGACAGACGACACAAAACGATCGTTTGTCCTACGGATGTATGGTTTCGAACACCGCGAAATTGTTCACTGCCTTACAATAAGGAGACCAGGATTTAATGAGCCCCTCCGTACCACATTCAGAGGCCAATCCGGTCATTGCAGAGTACCGCCGGCGCTTTTCGGAAATTATTTCGTCGAGCCCGGGTGGCAGTCCCCTTTCCGAAGCCGAAGAGCGTCTCTTCATGCTCTGCGGCGCCACCAACGACGCCATTTGGGACTGTAACCTGGACACCCACACAGTCTGGTGGAACGAGAATTACGAAAAACTGTTCGGGCGCCGGGGACCGGACGCGGCGTCTCCGGACTGGTGGATTGAACGAATCCACCCGGAGGACCGCGAACGTGCGGTGTCCGGGCTGGAAGCCGCGCTCTCCAGCAATGCCGATCATTGGATCTCCGAATACCGCTTCCGGCGGGAGGACGGAAGTTTCGCGTCGATCCGCGATCGCACGTTTATCGCCCGGCGGGCGGACGGCTCGCCGCGGCGGCTCACTTCTGCCAAGAGAGACCTCACCGAACAGCGCCGCATCGAGGCGCAATTGCACGACACCGCATCCATACTCGATAGCTTCTACGAGAGCGTACCCATCTGCATGGGAGTTGTCGAGGTGGTGGAGAGGGAGATGGACTTCGAGGTGGTCCACGCCAACCCGGCGTCCTGCAGGATTCTCAGAGTGGCTCCCGGCCAGGCGCATGGCCGCCGATTGAGCGAATTCGGCATGCCCGAAGAGATCCGGAGGGAGTGGTTCCAGCACTACCATCAGGCCCACGCCACCGGGCAGCCGGCACGCTTCGAATACTTCAGCCCGGCCAGCCAGCGCTGGTTCGCCTCCACGGTGTGCGAGGTGGCGCCAGGCGAATCGGGCCGGCCGCGCATCATCTATACGGCTGAAGACATCACGCAGTACCGCCGCAGCCTGGAAGAGCAGCGCGAGGCCGAAGAGCGATTCCGGCGGTTGTATGAATCCAACATCATCGGCATTGTCTGCGGCGATGAGGAGCGCCTGCTGGATGCCAACGATGTCTTCCTGCAAATGGTGGGATACACCCGCGAAGACCTGGCGGCGGGCCTGCTCCGCTGGCACGACATGACCGCGCCGGAGTTCCGCCACCTGGGCCCGCAGACCATCGCGGGCGTGAAATCGACCGGCTCCTACGGTCCCTTCGAAAAGGAATACCTGCGCAAAGATGGCAGCCGGATTTCGGTGCTTATCGGCTGCATTCGCCTGCAGGATGCGCCTTACCGCGACCTGTGTTTCGTGCTTGACCTGACTGAGCGCAAGAAGCTGCAGCACCGCATGCTGGAGACGCAGAAATTCGAAAGCGTGGGACTGCTGGCAGGCGGGATTGCGCACGATTTCAACAATCTGCTGGTCGGCGTGATCGGCCATGCCGGCCTGGCGCAGGACCTACTGCCGGCCGGCCACCCGGCCCGCGATCTGCTCTCGCAGGTGATCAAGAACGGCGAGCACGCGGCGCATCTGACGCGCCAGATGCTGGCCTATTCCGGCAAGGGCCGCTTCCTGCTGGAAGAAGTGAACCTCTCGGCCTTGTTTGAAGAGATCAGCATCCTGGTGAAGCCGGCGATTTCCAAAGAGATTACCCTGGGGATGAATCTGCCCGCCGATTTGCCCCTGGTGGAGGCGGACCGCGGACAGATGCGGCAGGTCTTCACCAACCTGGTGCTGAACGCCGCGGAGTCCATCACCGGAAAGGGCGGGCGGATCTGGGTGGAAACGGGAGTTCGCCAGGTCGACAAGCCCAGGCCCGAGAGCGAGTGGGCCACCGGCGACATTCTGCCCGGGCGCTACATCTATCTCGAAGTGGTGGATACCGGGTGCGGCATGGATGAGGCCACCAAGGCGAAGATTTTCGACCCGTTCTTTACCACCAAATTCGTGGGCCGCGGCCTCGGACTCGCGGCCGTGGCGGGCATTGTGCGCGGGCACAAAGGAGCGCTCAGCGTCATCAGCGCACCCGGAAACGGCAGCCGCTTCCTGGTGCTGCTTCCCGCTCCCGCACGCACACAGGTGGATGCTCCCGGCGCCGGCAGTCCGGCCGTAACCAGCCACGCCAAAGGAACGGTGCTGGTGGTGGACGATGAAACAGTAGTCCGCCAGATGGCGCGGGCGGCCCTGGAGCGGCACGGCTACGACGTGATGCTGGCGGAGAACGGCCGCCAGGCCATCGAGCTTTTCAACCAGAATCCCATGCACTTCGCCCTGGTCGTTCTGGATCTCAGCATGCCGGGCATGAGCGGTGCGCAGACGCTGCCCGAGTTGCGGCGCACGCGTCCGGAGATCCCGGTCCTCATTACCAGCGGATACACGGAGGCGCAGACTCTGGGCATGTTCGCCGGCCAGAAGGTCTCGGGCTTTCTGCAGAAGCCCTTCAACTCGCAGATTCTGGTCACGCGGATTGGCGCCACGCTGGATCAGGAGTGAGCGCGCGTTACTCGCCGCGGAGCGCCTGCAGCGGATCGATCTGAGCCGAGCGGCGCGCCGGCACGTAACAGGCTAGCAGCGCCACCCCTGCCAACAGTAGTGGCGCGCCGGCCAGCAATCGCGGGTCGTCCGTGCCCACCCTCAGCGCCTCGACAAAGGCACTGGTCAGCGATGAGAGTACTTTGGCCATCGCCATCGCTCCCAGAAATCCGAGGGCCGTTCCGATGCACACCAGAGTCGCGCCTTCGCGCAGCACCAGCCGCAGCACCTGCGCCCTGCTTGCGCCGACGGCCGTGCGGATGGCGATCTCCTTGCGCCTCTGCGCAACCGAGTAGGCCGTGACTCCGGCGAGTCCGATGCCGGCCAGCACCAGGCCGAACAGTCCGATTCCGCCGTATGTCCGGGCGGCAAACCGCATGGAGGAGCGGCTGCGATCCAGATAATCGCCGAGCGTTTGCACATGGAAGAGGACCAGATGGGGATCCATGACAGCGACCTCGCGCCGGATGGCGCTCAGCGCATCTTTTCCGGCGTCCGACCGCACCAGAACGATGATGCCACCGGCCGGCGGCCGCGAGAAATCGCGAGGCGTCAGCGGCAAATACATTACCGATTGGCTGATCCCCATGCCATTCTTCAAATCGTGGACTACGCCGGCCACTTCATAAGACCGGCTGTCGTCCCGAACGCGCTTCCCGATCGCATTCTCGCGGCCGAAGAGTCGGCGTCCCGCAGTCTCGTTCAGCACCACGGGAAGGGATCCTGCCCGGCTCCGTTGATCGCGCTGCTCGAACTCCCGGCCAGCCAGCATCGGCTCGCTGAGCGCGGCAAAATA
>OKRF01000042.1:7866-11847 GCA_900290315.1 Candidatus Sulfopaludibacter sp. SbA3
CTCCCGGCCAGCCAGCATCGGCTCGCTGAGCGCGGCAAAATAGCCTGCGCCCACCGTTTCCTCGATCACAGGCTCCCGCCGGGTGGTTTCCGCCGTGACTTGCGTGGGCTCATCTTCGATCGAAAAGGGTGCCTGCGCGGCCAGGGCGACGCTGCGCACCGGGCCGGCGGTCTGCAACCGTTGTGGCAGTTTCTCGAACAGAGCCAGCGCTTTTTCGGGCGCGTAGCCGTCACGCACCGGGTCGATGGAGAATAGATACATCGTGCTTGCATCGAATTGGGTCTGGATGCGGCTCACCTTGCCGATTCCCATCACCAGGAAACCGGTGATCAGGAGGAGCATCAGCGATACCGCAACCTGGGCCACCATCAGTAAGTTGCGCAGGCCAAAGCGGCGGTAACCCGGCAGTTGCAGCGCCGAACCCCCTTTGAGTGCCGTGACCACGCCGGCCTTTGTCGCTTGCAGCGCGGGCGCCAGGCTGAATCCGATACCGCACACAATCGCGAGACCGAACGCGAAGACCGCGGCGTGCCAATCCGGACTCCGATCAGCCTCGACCGGCGCTCCTATGGGCTGGCTGAGTTGGGAGCTCAACACCGCAAGACCGTACGCCAGTAGGAATCCCGCCACGCCGCCGAGCAGTGAGAGCAACATGCCTTCGGCCACCATTTGCCGGATCAGCCGAAAGCGGCTGGCCCCGACCGCCAGGCGAATGGCCAACTCCTTTCGGCGATTGGCGCCGCGCGCAATCAGCATATTTGCCAGATTGGTGCAGGCCAGGGTGATCACCAGGCCCATGAGTCCGATAAAAAAACCGGCGAGCACGGTCCGCAATTCCCGAGGGATCAGCACCCTGGTACCTGCCGGAATCAAAGTGACTCGTCTGCCTTTGCCGGTGCGCGGCGGCAGCGAAGCATCCTGCTCATCGATCCGGCGGGTGATGCTATCGAGGCCCGCTTCGGCGGAGTCAATCGTGACTCCCGGCGCCAGGCACATCATGGCCAGGAACTCCCGGGCGTGGCGTTGATGCAGAACATCGTTGGCAAGCTCCGGAGCGAGCGCGGCCGGCACGGTGAGGGGGACGAACAATTCCGACGGGCTTTCGGCCAGGGCGCCATCGAAATTCTCCGGCGTGATGCCCACGATGGTCGCAATTTGCCCATTCAGGCGAAGCACCTGCCCCACCGCGTTGGGAGACGAATTGAGGCGATGGCGCCAGAAACGGTCGCTGATCACGACGACGGGCGCGTCGCCGGGCCTGTCCAGCGCGGCACTGAGCACTCGTCCACGCTGGGGCGGCACGCCGAGGACGGAAAAATAATCGGGGGATACCAGTTGCCCGAACACGCGCAGCGGCATCGCATTCCCATCGCTTTGGAACGTGACATTGAACGGAACGCCGTTCTGCAATGCGGCGACGCCGGCGAAGAGACTGGTCTGCTCGCGATACTGCTCGATGTCGTAATACGATACCGGGAGCTGAGGCATCACCAACCGTTTGGCATTCGCCGCCGCCGGCAGATCGCGAAAGAGTAACGCCCATTTCGAGCTGTATATGTTGGTGGTCAGCCCGATGCCGAGTCCCATCGAAATGATGCCGACCAGCGCAAACCCGGGCGATTTGATCAGTGCTCGCAGCGCATATCGCACATCGCGGCGCATTTCGCTCAGGTATTCGAGCGGAACGCGAGTCGCGATGTCCACGAGGAGCGGGATCAGCCCAGCGGCTCCGTGTCTCCTGGAGGTGTCTTCTATGACGTCGTTCCCCAGTTGTATCACCTCAGTGCCAAAGGCCACTTTGAACTCGTGGGGAAGAGCTTGCGCCAGCCGCCGGTAGATCCGCCATGCTAACTTCACGCCCATATCTATATCATTTGATATCTATACGTGTCAATACTGGGTCGTTCAGCGGCGGCGGGATCGCCGGCGTTACCGCACCCGGACGCCACCCTTCATCACGAAAGTCACATGCTGCAACGCGGAGATGTCTTGCAGGGGATCGCCTTCCACGGCGATGAGGTCGGCAAATTTGCCGGGTTCGAGACTTCCAATGCTTTTCTGCATGCCCATCAGTTCCTCCCCCACTAGGGTTGCCGCGCGAAGGACCTCCCTCGGAGTGAAGCCCAGCTTCACCAACATTAGAACTTTTATGCTCTTCCCCTGTTGGTCCGCTTCCGATGCATCGTAGCCCGCGGCGATCTTTACGTGCAGTTGCCGTGCATCGGCCAGTTGCTTGCGGAATGCTTCGAAGCGCTGCTCCAACTGATCGCGCTCCGGTCCCTTGGCAGTTTCCAGGGAGCCGAACTGGGCAGCAGACGTGGGCACAAGGTACACGCCGCGGTTCGCCATCAGAGCCAGGGTCTCATGATCCAGAGACGTTCCGTGTTCTATGGAATCCACTCCCGCTTCGACCGCGTTGCGGGCGCCTTCGCGCGTCATGGCGTGGGCAGCGACACGGTGGCTGCCTTTATGCGCTTTCCTCCACAGTCAGGGTCTGGTGATTGAAGTTCGTGGTATTCGGCGAGGCCGCGTCCAGAAAATCGGCATGCACCTTGATGACGTCGGCCCCGTTATAAATCCGCTCCCGGACTGCCCGCCGCCCATCGCCGGCGCCGGTAATCATTTGCGCGCCGCGCGGCAAGTCTGCCGCCTCCGGTGAAATCTGAATAGGAAAGTAGCCCCCGTGGCGGCGATGGCTCGCGTCGCCACCTCCATCCGGGGTCCCTCCACCAAGCCCCTGAAGATGGCGTTGCGCAATGCCACGTCGGCGTACCCGGACCCTTCGCTGCCCAAATCGCGCACGGCGGTGAAGCCGGCCTGGAGGAGTGCCTTGGCGTTCGCCGCGCCTTCCAGCACCCGGTACTCATTGGACTTTTGTGGTCAACTCCAGGATGTAGCTCTGGTTTTGCGAGCCAACCTTCTGCTCGCGGCTGAGCAGATGAGTGTGAACGTCGATGAGGCCGGGCATGAGCGTCGCCCCATTCAATGCGATCACGTTCGCCCCGGCTGGGATCGCCAGGCCGCCGCCGGCTTGCGTGATCTTTCCGTGTTCGATCAGGACGACGGCATTGTTCACGTATTCGCCGCGCTCGACATCGATCATTCGCGCGCCGCGGACGGCGGTCACCTGAACAGATAGGCTCAGCGAAATGGCCATTGAGAAGAGAAAGGAGAAAGTTGGTCGTTTCTCAGCTCAGGGCCCGAAAAAAACGACAGGGTGGTAACGCCGGCGATCTTGTCGCCGGCCGGCCAGCGCAACCGGCGGCTAGACCGCCGGCGCTACCATGCTGGCGCTCGGACGCCACGCCCGCATCGGATCTAAGATGGTAGGAGATTTTATGCGCCATTTGAGTGTTGCCTTAGTCGCTCTTTTCCTCGGCTTGGCCACAGGGCATGCCGGGGATCTGCTGGTCGGCAATTTCGCGACACGAGCACACATTATCGTTTATGAACTGCCGGGTGTGCCGCCCGACCAGGCTCGCATGCTTGCCGGAGTGATGAAGCAGAGACTCCCGCAAGCGGAAGTGATCGATGCCGGGGCTGCCAGCGAAAACGAACTCCGCGAAAAGCTGAAGAGAACGTTTCTTCTGGTGACGACCCTCGACACCAACTCGCGCCTGTTGCCTCTGGTGGCGCAGCCCCTGCCTCTGAAGCTCGAAGGCGGAAGCCTCCGATGGGACGAATTTGCCGCGCCCGCCAAGGACTTGCGAGTGGATTTCATTGGCCGGAATCCTTACGGCGTTGGCTATTCGGCAGTGATCGCCGTCGGTTCGATTAGCCTTCTGAATGGCAGCGATGACTGGCAATACTCGTACGCCATCAAGAATTCCGACGGCGCCTTGCGCAGGGGAACCTATGACGAAGAATTCACCCCAACCATACATGGCCGCCTGAAAGGGGCCGATGCGCGCGCCGATGTGGGCGAGTTCTTCGCCACGCTCGAACGCATCCACGCCGACCCTTTCGCCAGAGTCACGGAGG
>OKRF01000042.1:11857-30281 GCA_900290315.1 Candidatus Sulfopaludibacter sp. SbA3
ATCGGGAGGTCATGGATTACCGGCGATTCCCGCCGTTCCGTTTTGGGTTCGAGAACGGCCGGTTTTTTATTAGCGGCGCCGTCGACCCTTCTTTGCTCGGCTTGGAGTTGGTTGCGGTGAATGGCGCGCCGATTGTCGAGTTCCTGCGTCCCGCGTTGGAAAGGAACTCGGGCGAGATCTTCACCTGGCGAGGCACCCGCCTCGCCGCCTCTCAGGACTTCTGGATGTGGTTCACGAATCTGGCAGGCAAAACTGAAGGCTGCTGCAAACTCAAACTCCGGGATGCGAGCGGTGTGGAAAGCGACCGCACGGTCGAGCCCGTCACGGTGGCTCAGTATCGCAGAATCCCGCTCGCTGCGGGACGCAAACTCCCGCCGCGCAACGGGACGCGAGTCCAGTTCTTCGATTCCGGAAAGGTGGCCCAGTTCCTGTATCCGGCCTTCAATTACAGCGAAGCCGAGATCCGGAAAATCGGCGATATCTTTCGTCAGATCCGTGAGGCCAAGAGCGAAGACGTGATCGTGGACCTGCGGAGCAACGGCGGTGGAGAGGTCCCCATGGGCAGTCTGATTTTTTCTTATCTTTCGCCGAAACCGGTGGACCAGTTTACCAGCGGCCGCATGAAGATCTCGCCCGAAGCGGTCCAGGATTTGCTCGGCGGGATTCTGCTGGCGCGCAACGGAGCGGTTTTGACCGTCACGGATACCAACGCCATGGCGAAGGAATTCGCCGAGGGGTTCGACGCGATGAAGCAATCGCCCAAACAGCGCGAACCCTTCGGCGGGCGGGTCTGGCTTCTGGTCGACCATCGCACGTTTTCCGCGGCGAACATATTCAGCGTGGCGTTCCGGGATCACAAAATCGGTCAGATTCTGGGCTATGAAACAGGTCAGCCGGCGGACATTTGCGGAGACCCTGTGATCTCTTTCACGCTGCGTCACAGCGGCATTCCATACCGTGTGTCCGCCTCGGCGAATTTTGTTTCCAATCCGGTTCCTGGGGCGGTGGAGCACGGCGTATTGCCGGATGTTCCTTTCGACCGGAAGGTGCTGGCTCCTTTCCAGAATGAGGCAGATCCGGAACTGGCGTATACGCTGGATTACATTCAGAAACACCGCTGAACTGAAGACGCAGACAGGGTCGAAAATCCCGAGCCGTGCGTCCGCCGCAAATCCGTGCCAGGCTCGAAATTCGCCGTCTTTTGGCGGATCTTCGTGCCTGGCTCGAATTTGCCCCTTCGCGAAATCCCGACGCGTCATTTTCATGCCTATCGTTGCCCGCTGTCGCGGGCTTATAAACAGGGTCGAAAAACCGGTCGAGCGAACGGGATACGCCGGCGATCTTGTCGCCTGTCGGCCAGTCCGAACGGCGGCGAGACCGCCGGCGCTACCAACCGCCGGTTTTTCATCCCGTTTTGCGGGGCGCTCCGCCCCTAAATGACAGACGACACAAAACGATCGTCTGTCCACTTCCCCTTGACATTCTACCGGAACGGGTCTATTCTTCGCCTAGAATGTCTACTAAGAGTGACGACGAGCGGATTGAGCTGCTGCAGGGCACGCTGGACCTTCTGATTCTGCGCACCCTGGTGTTCGGTCCGGTGCATGGCCATGCCATTGCCAAGGCCATCGAACAGAACTCAGAGGATGTGCTGCAGGTGGAGCAGGGGTCGTTGTATCCGGCGCTGCACCGGCTGATCAAACGGGGTTGGATTGCGGCGCAGGAGGGGGTTTCGGAAAACAACCGGCGCGCCAAATACTACCGCCTCACCACCAAAGGCCGGCGGCAGCTCCAGGTGGAAACCACCAAATGGGAGAAGCTCGCGCGCGCCATCGGACGCATCCTCAAGCCCATGAGCGAGGAGGGCAGGCCGTGAAACCATTGGACAACCTCGACGACGATATCCGCGACCATATCGAGCGGGAGACGCGCGACAACATCGACCGCGGCATGACGCCCCAAGAGGCACGCAACGCGGCCCTGCGGAAGTTCGGCAACGTCGCGCACGTGATGGAAGAGACGCGCGCGGTGTGGCGGAGTGTGTGGATCGAGCAACTGCTGCAGGATCTCCGCTATGGAATGCGTTTTCTGCGCCGGAACCCACGCTTCGCCACGGTCGTTGTGCTGACCATGGCGCTCGGGATCGGCGTGAATACTGCGGTCTTCAGCGTGGTGAATACGGTGCTGCTCAAGCCTCTCGCCTATCCGAATCCCGACCGCCTGCAAGCCTCTCGCCTATCCGAATCCCGACCGCCTGGTCTGGCTCGGCGCTTACAACCAGCACCTCGGGCGCGACATGGTGGACATGCCGGACTTTTACGCCTGGCGGGCGCAGGCGCACTCCTACGCGGGAATGGCGGCATTCGGATACCGGCAAGTGGCCATCGAGACCCGGCATGGCGCCAGCCAGATTACGGGAGTCTACGGCGCCGGCGATTTCTGGAAAATCACGGGAGCGCATGCGGCCGCGGGCCGGCTCTTCGGCGAAGAGGAGCAGGATTGCCTGGTGCTTTCCTGGGACCTCTTTCAGCGGGAATTTGGCGGGGATTTTCAGATCGTCGGCAAGCCGGTGGCTATGAACGGCCGCCCGGTTTCTGTCACGGGAGTGCTGCCGCCAGACTTCCGTTTTCAATTCCCCATGTGGTGGATCGCCCAGCACCCCGAACCGGTGGAAGCATATTTTTCCGGCCCGGCACCCGCGGAGCGCGCCAATCTGGGGACGCAGGTGATCGCTGCTCTACAGCCCGGAATCCGCCTGGAGCAGGCGCGGGCGGAACTTCAGTCGCTGCAGAAGCACGTCAGAGAGTCGGGCGGACGCCCGCCAGACCCCTCCAGGCTCCATGTGGACACGCTCCAAGAACAACTCAACGGCAGTTCGCGGCAGGCCCTCTTGGTGCTGCTGGCCGCTGGCGTGTTCGTCCTGTTGATCTCCACCGTCAACGTGGCCAATCTGCTGCTGGCGCGCTCCACGCTCCGGCGGAAAGAAGTCGCCATCCGGGCAGCGGTGGGAGCGGGACGGGGCCGCGTCATGCGGCAACTGCTGGTAGAGAGTGTGTTGCAGGCGCTGGCGGGCGGAATGGCGGGGCTGATGCTGGCGCGATGGGCGATCTATATGTTGGTGCGGATCTCGCCGTACGCCATCCCGCGATTGGCGGAGACAAACCTCGATGCCCGCGTGCTGGTATTCACCCTGGGGGTCTCCATTCTAACCGGTATTCTATTTGGCGTTGGACCGGCCATCGCGCTGCGGCGGAGCAATCTGCACGACGCGCTGAAAAGCGGCGCGCGGCATTCGGCGGGCCTCGCGGGCCTGCGGCTTCGGCGCGTGCTGGTCGCGGTGGAACTCTCGCTGGCCATTGTCCTGCTTACCGGCGCCGGGCTCATGTTGAAAAGCTTCGCGCGGATGAACGCACACGCACCGGGCTTCGATCCCGAGAGGGTGATCGTGATGAGAGTCCGGCTGGCCGGCCCGCAATACCGCGCCAGGCCCGCCCAGCAAGCGTTCGTGCGGCGGCTTTTGCAGCGGCTGAACGAAGCCTCCGGAGTGCAATCGGCAGGGCTCTCGATCTGGACTCTGTTTAGCGGGCAACTCGCCTTTCCCGCCGATGCCACCCCCGGACTGACTCACACCGTCCGCATCAATGGCGCATCGGCCGGCTATTTGCAGGCGATGGGTATGACCCTGCACAGAGGCCACTGGCTGACTGACGCCGACACGAGCGGCGCACTGCTGAACGAGAGCATGGCGCGGCAGGCCTTCGGCAGTCAGGACCCCATCGGGCGGCAGCTCCCAGTGGGCCGGCTCGTGACCGTGGCCGGCGTGGTCTCCGACGTGAAGTACTCCAAGCTGGATGCCGCCGCGCCGGCTGAAGTTTTCATCCCACTGGAACAGGCGCCCATTCTCTTCGCGCTGGACATTGCCGCCCGCACCACTGCCCCTGCGGCCTCAGTGGCTCCCGTCCTGCGAAAATCGATCGCGGACCTCGACCCTACGCAGCCGGTGTATGACGTGAAGACGTTGGACGACGTGCTGTCGCAGTCCATCGCCCCGCGCCGTTTCAACTTATTTCTGTTGGGCGGATTCGCCGCGGCGGCGCTGCTGCTCGCAGTGGTGGGCATTTACGGAGTCACGGCGTATGCAGTTTCGGAGCGCACGCGCGAGATCGGCGTACGGATGGCGCTGGGTGCGCGGCGCGGGCAGGTGGCCGGGATGGTGCTGCGCGAGGCCCTGCCCATTGCGCTGGCGGGAATCGCTGCCGGCCTGGCCGCCACGTGGGGACTGACCCGGCTGATGGCGACGCTGCTCTATGACGTGAAGGCCACCGATCCCGAAACATTCGTGGCGGTGGCGGCTCTGCTCGGAATCATCACGGTGATGGCGTGCGTAGGACCAGCGCTCAAGGCTGCGTCCATCGATCCTACGGTGGCACTGCGCTATGAGTAAACCACATCCGCTGGACAGCTTCGAAGACGATATCCGAGACCACATCGAGCGGGAAACGCGCGACAACCTCGAACGCGGCATGAGTCCCCAGGAGGCGCGAAGCGCGGCGTTGCGCAAGTTCGTCAACGTGGCGCTGGTGATGGAAGAGACGCGCGACGTGTGGCGCTGGTTGGGGCTCGAGCAAGTGTTGCAGGATCTCCGCTACGGACTGCGCTTCCTGCGGCGTAATCCCCGCTTCGCGGCGGTGGTGGTGCTGACCATGGCACTCGGGATCGGCGTGAACACGGCGGTGTAAGCCGGTCTCGTACCCGAATGCGGACCGGCTGGTGTGGCTGGGGCAGTACGATCCGATCAACAAGCGCGACTACGTGTGGAAACCTGATTATCTCGATTGGCGCACCCAGGCACACTCCTATACAGCTATGGCGGCGTTCGGCTACCAGCCGGCCGTCATCGCGACATCACGCGGCACGGACCAGATTACGGGTGTCTACGTGGCGGGCGATTTCTGGAAGATGACGGGCGCGCAGGCGGCGTCCGGGCGGCTCTTCGGCGACGAACAGGATTGCCTGGTGCTCTCCTGGGATTACTTTCAGCGCGAGTTTGCCGGCGATGCGCGGGCAATCGGCCAAACGGTCGTCCTGAACGCGCGCGCGGCCCGCATCACGGGAGTGCTGCCCCGCGATTTCCGTTTTCAATTGCCCATGTGGTGGGCCGCGGAGCATCCCGAGCCGGTGGAGGCCTACCTTTCGGTGCCGCGGCCCGGCGAAGGGTTGGCGCAGAGCACCCAGGTGGTGGCGGCGCTCAAGCCCGGAATCGGCATCGGGCAGGCACAGGCGGAACTGCGCGCGCTGGAAGCGCATCTGATTGCAGCGCGGGGCGGCGAGACCCACGGCATGACGAACCTGCATATCGCGTCGCTCGCAGAGCAACTGGCCGGCGGCGCGCGGCGGGCGTTGCTGGTGCTGCTGGCAGCGGGTGCATTCGTCCTGCTCATCGCCACGGTCAACGTGGCCAACCTGCTGCTGGCGCGCGCCACGCTGCGCCAAAAGGAAGTGGCCATCCGCGCGGCCGTCGGCGCGGGACGGGCGCGGGTGATGCGGCAACTGCTGGCCGAGAGCGTTCTGCAAGCGCAGGTGGGCGGCATGACGGGCCTCCTGCTGGCGCGCTGGGCGATCTTCATTCTGGTGCGCATCTCCCCCAACGCCATCCCCCGCTTGTCGGAGACGGCCCTGGATGCGCGCGTCCTGGCATTCACGCTGGCAGTCTCTGTGCTGGCCGGCGTGGTGTTCGGCGCGGTGCCAGCGATCTCTTTGCGGCGGAGCAACCTGAATGACTCTCTGAAGAGCGGCATGCGCAATTCGTCCGGCCCGGGCGGCCTGCGACTGCGGCGCATGCTGGTGGGGGTCGAACTCGCCCTCGCTATCGTGCTGCTCACCGGCGCCGGTCTCATGTTGAAAAGCTATGCGCGCATGAATGCCCATCCGCCCGGTTTCGATCCGGAGAGCGTGATCGTCATGAAGGTCCGTTTCACCGGCCGGCAATACCTGGAGGAACCGGTACAGCGGGCTTATGTGCGGGATCTGATGGGCAAGCTGGAGGGCGTCCCCGGCGTGCGTGCGGCGGGACTCTCGTGCTGGATCTTCGGCCGCGGGCTGGCCTTTCCTTTCCACCTGAACGCGGTGTCACCGGGTTACCTGCAGGCCCTGGGAATGACCCTGCAGAAAGGGCGCTGGCTCACGGAGAGCGATACCCGCGGCGTCCTCCTGAACGAGTCGATGGCGCGGCAGGTGTTCGGCGGCGTCGACCCGATCGGCCGCCAGCTTTCGATGCCACGGCCGCGGACCGTCGTCGGAATCGTGGCCGACCTGAAATACTCCAAGCTGGATGCCGGCCCGCCGCCCGAAGCGTTCATCGGGATCGGACAGGCGCCCGATCTGTACGGCGTCGAGATTGCGGCGCGCGTGACGAACCCCACGGCGTTGATCCCCGTGCTGCGGAAGGTGGTTGCGAACATCGACCCTTCGCAGCGGGTGTACGACGTGAAGACGATGGAGGAGGCGCTGTCGCAATCCATCGCGCCGCGCCGCTTCAACTTATTTCTGCTGGGCGGATTCGCGGCAGCCGCGCTGCTGCTGGCCGTGGTCGGTATCTACGGAGTGACGGCGTACTCGGTGGCGGAGCGGACGCGCGAGATTGGCATGCGGATGGCGCTGGGCGCGCGGCGCGGCCAGGTGGCGGCGATGGTGGTGCGCGAGGCCATGCCTGTCGCGTCGGCGGGCATTGGTGCCGGGCTGGCCGCCGCGTGGGGGCTGTCCCGCGTGATGACTTCCCTGCTCTATGACGTGCAGGCCACCGACACCGGGACGTTCGTGGTAGTGGCGATGCTGCTGGGAGTCACTGCACTGGCGGCGTGCGTGGGGCCGGCAGTCCGAGCGGCGTCAATCGATCCCACAGTGGCGCTGCGGTACGAGTAGGACAGATGTGCGCTCTTCAGCGCTCGATTGCCGCCGCAGCCATGGCCATGAAGCTGTTGATTTCGTCCGCCACATCGCCTCCGCCGTTCGTGCGCTGCATAAAGATGATGCCTACCACGTCTTTGGCCGGGTCCACCCACCCATAAGTGCGATAGGCGCCGCCCTTGACGAAGCTGCCGATCGAGTTATAGCGGAACGTGCCGAGCGTCTCGCGCACCACCTCGAATCCGAAGCCGTGCCCCACTCCGGGAACGAAGCCTGCCTTCATGGAGCCGGTCTGCGAGGTGGTCATCGCTTCCACGGCGGCGGCAGAGAGGACGCGCTCGCCGTCCAGTGTCCCTTTATTGAGCAACATCTGGTGAAACCGGGCCATATCGCCGGCGGTGCTCAAGAGGCCGCCTTCGGGCGCGGGGAATTTCGCCGGCGCCATGGGCACCAAACGCAGCCCGTCGGTCTCATAGCTGTAGACCGAGGCCACCCGGCTTGCCTTGTCCGGCGGAACAAAGAAGAAGGTGTCTTTCATGGCGAGCGGCAGGAAGATTCTCTCGGCCAGAAAGCGATCGTAGGGTTGCCCGGTGACCACCTCGATGACGCGGCCCAGCGCGGCGATTCCGATATTGCTGTAGTTCCACGCGGTCCCTGGTTCAAACAGCAGGGTCGCCCGTTGGACGGGGGCGACGCGCTCCGCCAGCGTGTTGGCCGGCGCCCCACCTGCCGGCGCTGAGCCCTGCAGTCCTGAAGTGTGTGTCATCAGGTCGAGGATGTTGACCGGCCGGGAGGGGGTGACCAGTTCACAGTTGTATCCCGAGCGAGATCCGCACGGATTCAGCTTGAGGCCCTTGAATTCCGGCAGGAATTTCTCCACGGGATCGATGAGGGAGAGGCGGCCCTCGTCCACCAGAATCATGATGCCGGCGCAGGTGACGGGCTTGGTGACCGACGCAAGCCGGAAGATGGTGTCGGTGCGCATGGGAGTCTTGCTGGCGAGGTCCTGATACCCGACTGCTTCGAGGCTCGCGACGTGACCATGCCTGGCGACCAGGGTCACCACGCCGGCGGTCTTGCCGGCATCCACGTACTCCTTCATGCGGACGGGAATCCGGGCCAGGCGCACAGGGTTCATGCCGGTCGCCTCCGGATCGACTTTTCCGGTCGCGAAAGAATCCGCCGCCAATAGCGCCAACGCGCCGGCAAGGAAAACGCAGACGATTGTCTTCATAGTTCTTCATCCTAGCCTAGTAAATTCGACGTCGCGTAGGACAGACTGGGCTAGACTAGGGCTGAGTCGTTTTTCGTACGCTGGCTGCCGCTCCCCAAGGTGGTGCATCCTCACCCGGAGCAGCGCTTTGCCGTGTGTCGTCTGTCGGGATGGGCGTTCCGCCCGCAAAACTTCATGAAAAAACGGTAACGCCGGCGATCTTGTCGCCGGTACGGCGAGCGAAGCGAGCCGCACACAACCCCAGCCCCTGGCCCCCGGTCCCTGTTTTTCGACCCTTTTTCCCGCCCGTTTTCACCCCACCGGGTGAAGCTTCGCCTCCTGAGCCGGCTGTCACCTGATCGATTCCACCAGCCGCCTCAGCCCTTCTTCAAACACCGCGGACTCCGTCAGCAGACTCACAATCAGAAACGCTTCCGCGGAAAAATCGTAGAAGAAGCCGGGCTGCACCAGAACGTTCTCACGCTCCAGCAGTTGCAACACCCATTCTTCTTCACTGCGGACTCGCGGCACTTGTACCGTGATGTACCAGCCGCCTTCCACCGCCAGGACATTGGCCGCCGAACCGCGCAGCGCCTCGTGGGCAAATGAGAGATTCTCCGCCGAGCGGAAACGAATCTGGGCCTGCACAGTGTCGCCGGCCCGCAAGAACTCCGCCGCCGCGCATTGCACCGGCGTGCTCACCGAAAGATATGTATCCGCGATCCAATCCAGCTTTTCCACGGCCTCTCGCCGCAAATGCTCCGGCCCGCTGGCCACAATCCAGCCNNATGGAAAACGCCAGACAATCGTCCACCCCCGCCAGCGTCTTGACGCGTTCGGCGTCCGCGCTCAGGCCGTAGTCGCTGAACACTTCGTCGGAGATCAAGGCAACGCCGCGTCCGGCGCATAAGCGCACTAGCGCCGCCAGTTCGCTCCGCTTCACGTACGACCCGGTCGGATTGTTGGGATTCACCAGAATTACGGCCCGGGTTCGCGGGGACATTTCCGCCGCCAAAGCGTCCAAATCCATGGACCAGGCTCCGTGATAGACCAGCGGATACTGGCGCACCGTAACGGATTCCATGGTCGCCAGGTACTCGAACAGGGGATAAGAAGGCCGCGGCACCAGCACTTCCTCGCCCGGGTCGGCGAGCAGTTTGAACAGGTAGGCGTAGGCTTCACTGGTGCTGGCGGTAAGCAGAATGCGCGAGATTTCGACTTGGTGCCCGCGCGCACTGTAGTAACGGGATACCGCGCCGCGGGCCTCTTCGGTTCCAGCCGGTGCGGGGTCGTAGGAAAGCACCCGCGAATCGGCCAGGGCTGCCGGCAGGTCGGGTGGGTACGCCAGGCCGGCATGGGTGGGGTTGGACTCGGTAAGGTCCAGGATGCGCGTCCCCGCGCGGCGCTTCTTGGCGAGCAGTTCGGTGAGACGATTGGGGCGCGGATCCCAATGGAAGCGCGAAGAGAACATGGCCCGATGATATCCTGGACGATGGTTCTTCAGAGCGGAGAATTTATGATGAAGCACTTGGCACTGGCCTTCGGGCTGCTGATTTCGAGCATTCTTCCCGCGGCCGCCGCGGACGTCAACGTCCCGGTGGAAGCTTACAAATTGAAAAACGGATTGCGCGTGATTCTTTCCCGCGACAACGCCGTTCCCGTGATTACCGTTTACATGATTTACGACGTGGGCGCGCGGAGCGAAGAGAAAGGCCGCACCGGCTTCGCTCACCTCTTCGAGCACATGATGTTCGAAGGCTCGGCGAACGCCCCCAAAGGCACGCACAACAAAGCCGTGGAATCCAACGGGGGCGTCTTCAACGGATCTACCCATCCCGATTTCACCGACTACTACGAAGTGCTGCCCTCCAACAAGCTGGCCACCGCGCTCTGGTTGGAATCCGACCGCATGCGCAACCTCTCCATCAATGAGGAGAACCTCAAGAACCAGAAAGAAGCGGTCAAGCAGGAACGCCGCCTCAGCTTTGACAATCAGCCTTATAACACCGCCATTGTGGACGTGTGGCCCACCCTGATGTTCCACAACTGGCAGAGTTCGCATTCCCTCATCGGTTCGTTCGAAGACCTCAATAACGCCACCCTGGCGGACGTCTCCAGATTCTTCAAGACTTATTACGCACCCGATAACGCCGCACTGATCATCGTGGGCGACATTCAGAACGCCGAGGCCAGGAAACTGATCGAGACGTATTTCGGCGACATTCCGGCGCAGCCAATCCCCAAGCGGCCCGACCTCACCGAACCGGCCGACTTCAAGGCCGTCAAGCAGGTGCAGAAGGACCCGCTGGCGCAAGTGCCCGCCGTCATCATCGGCTATCCCGGACCAAAGCGCCGCTCTGCCGATTACTACGCCATTCACATGATCGACGCCATACTCACCGCCGGCGATAGTTCCCGCTTCCGCATGGACTTGGTGAAAGGGAAGGAATCCATCATCCAGTACGAAGCGGAATTGGGCTGGCCGTTCGCCAGTTGGCGCGACTACCGCGACCCGGAGCCATACGCCATGTTCATCGTGCACAAGCCCAACTTCACCGGCGAACAAATTGTCGGCCAAGTGCAGGACGAAATCGCCAAGCTGCAGAACCAACCGGTGGACGAAAAGGAGTTGGAACGCGTGAAGACCCAGGTCCGCGCCGGCGCCATCAAAGAGATGCAGAGCTCGCAGAACCGCGCCCTCGCCCTGGCCCAGTTCGAACTGGCCGAGGGCAACGCGGAGCTCATCAACACCGAACTGGACCGCATCCTGGCAGTGACTTCCGCGCAGATTCAAGCGGCGGCAAAGAAATACCTGGTGCCCGAAAAGCGCGCTGTGCTGGAGATTCAGCCAGCGCCCGCACAGGCCCCCAAGGAGGCTAAGTAAATGCTGCAGAAATCTATCGCGGCCCTCGCCCTTTCGGCGCTCAGCCTGTGCGCCCAGAATGTGGACCGGACCAAAGCGCCGGCAACTCCTCCCATCCCGAGCTACAAACTCCCGCCGGTCTTTCAGACCAAACTGCCTAACGGCCTGGCGATCGAGATTGTGGAGGACGCACGATTTCCGCTGGTGACTGCGCGCGTCAACTTTATGGCCGGCTCCAAGTTCGACCCGGCCGCCATGCCGGGACTCGCCGAGGCCGTTGCTACCCTGCTGAATGAGGGCACAAAGACGCGCAGTTCCCGCCAGATCTCCGAAGAGACGGACGCCATCGGCGGCGGTCTGGGGGCGTCCGCCGGACCCGATTCGCTCACCGTGGTAGGCAACTCGCTTTCCGAGAACCTGCCCAAGATGCTGGACCTCGTGGCCGACATCACGCTCAACGCCAACTTCCCGCAGAACGAAGTCAGCCTGTATCAGCAGAACCGCATCCAGAGCCTGCGGCAGGAGCATTCCCAGTCGAGCTTCCTGGCGGCCGAAAAGATGGCGCAAGTGGCGTACGGCTCTTCACCCTACGCGCACATCGGACCCACGGCGGAAGCCGTGCAGAAGCTTGATCCGAAGACGCTGACGCAGTTCCGCGATACTTATCTGGTGCCCAACAACGCCACTCTTATCTTGATCGGAAAACTGCCCGCGCGGGCCGAACTGATGGCGCTGTTGACCAAACAATTCGGCGTCTGGCAGCAGAAGCCGCTGCCGCCGGCCACCAGGATCGAGCCTCCCGCTCCCCACCGTCAGATCGTATTGGTCGACCGGCCGGGCTCGGTGCAGGCGGATATTCACGTGGGCCGCCTTGCCCCCATCCGCACCACTTCGGAGTACTTCCCGCTGACGGTCGGCAACAACATCCTGGGCGGTGGCACCAATTCGCGCATGTTCCAGGATATTCGCGAGCGCGAAGGCTTCGCTTACGATGCGCACAGTGAATATGCCACCAATCGCGAAGCCGCCACTCTCTCCGCCGTTACCGAGGTGCGCAATGAAGTGATCGAGCCGGCGCTCAAAGCGGTGCTTGCCGAGATGGATAAGCTGGCCACTACCAAGGTCGAGGCCGAGGAGTTGACCAACGTCAAGAATTATATGGCTGGACTTTATTTACTGCGCCTGGAAACGCAGGACGGACTGGCCACTCAACTGAATAACATGAAGACGCTGGGCCTTCCCGACAACTACCTGGAAACTTACACCACGCGGGTGCGCTCCGTGGAGCCCGACCAGATTCTGGCAGTGGGCGCTAAGTACCTGGCGACCGGCCAGGCCGCCATCGTGGTGGTGGGCGACGCTTCAAAGATCGCCGA
This sequence comes from Candidatus Sulfopaludibacter sp. SbA3, assembly GCA_900290315.1. GTDB lineage: Bacteria > Acidobacteriota > Terriglobia > Bryobacterales > Bryobacteraceae > Sulfopaludibacter. The sequence continues at coordinate 24,216 of OKRF01000042.1, forward strand.
CGCTTTGAAGAAATTCGGCGACGTGACCATCGCCAAGGCCAACTGATTGTCACTGTTCCACTACGTGCTGCTAACCGGCGCGTGGCTGTTCTGGATGGCGCCATTCCTCCTGCTGAAGCGCAATCGCGAGCAGCCCGCGCAAGTGGATAAGCGGGCGCGCTGGGGTATACTGCTGCAGTCCGTGGCTTATTGTCTGGTGTGGCAGTCGGATTTCTGGAATCGCCGGCCCGCGCCATCGCGAGTGGCGCTGGCCGCCCTCTTCTTCACGATCGGGGCGCTGCTATCGTGGACCGCCGTCCGTACTCTGGGCCGGCAGTGGCGCATCGATGCCGGTCTGAATCCCGATCACGAACTGGTGCGCGCGGGCCCCTACCGCGTGGTGCGTCATCCCATATATGCATCCATGATCTGTATGTGGTTTGGAACCGGATTGCTGGTCGCTCCCATGCCCCTTTTCGCTTTGTGCCTGGCGATTCTGATCGCCGGCACGGAGATCCGGGTAAGACTGGAAGATTCGCTGTTGGCCTCCCGCTTCGGCGATGACTTCCGCTCCTATCAGACTCAGGTCGCAGCTTACGTGCCTTACGTGCGGTAGTTGTATTTTGACCCTATACTAATGATGTGAAACCTGCATGCTTACTCGCCCTGTTGGCTGCCAGTTTGATGGCGGCGGACGTGAAGCCCCTTTTCAACGGGAAGAATCTGGACGGTTGGGAGATCATCGGCGACGGCCAGTGGACCGTGATGGCCGACGGCACCCTGGTGGGGCAGCGCATCGCCGACCTGCGGAAGATGATGGTCCCCGGCGCGGCCTTCACCACGCCTCAGCAATATAGCGCCTGGATGAACTCGCAGTCGTGGCTCTACACCAAGCGCGACGATTTCGGCGAATTCGATTTGCACGTGGAATATTGGACCAAGACCGCCGGGAACAGCGGCGTCTCCATCCGCGATGCGTCGCGCGCCAAATGGGCCATCACGATTCCGGTGGATTACACCAAGACGCCGTCCAAGATCGGTTACGAGATTCAGATCAACAACCGCTACCCCGATCCCCACCCTTCCGGCAGCATCTACGGATTTGTGGACGCCCCCAAAGACGCCCAGCATGACGACGATTGGAACGTAATGGACATTTCATCGCGCAACGACAAGATCACTGTGTCGCTGAACGGCCGCGTGGTGGCGGAGCATCCCGGCGATCCCAAACGCTCCAAAACCGGGCCGATCGGCCTGCAGTTGCACGATCAGTTCTCCATCTCACAGTTCCGCAACATCCGCATTCGCGAAATCGGGCATTGATTCATTCTGTACGAAATCGTACCGAAATCCAAAGCGGCTGCGCAGCATAATCGTTCGGATGAGCCAAACGTTCGGCAGATATACCGTGATGAGTGAACTGGGACGCGGCGCCATGGGAGTCGTCTACCTCGCCTCGGATCCGATGCTGAACCGGCAGGTAGCGATCAAGACGGTCGACCTGGGAGCCGACGATCCGGCCGAGCGCGAGTTCTTTCGCACCCGCTTACTGCGCGATGCCCGGGCCGCGGCCGCACTGAAGCATCCTAACATCGTCGCCATCCACGACATCTTTGAAGACGGCGGACGGGCCTATGTGGTGATGGAATACGTGGAGGGAGACAGCCTGGCGGCGCAACTCAAGGCCAATCCGCTCCCCGATGCGGCAACTACGCTCAGGGTGCTGCGCCAGATGGCGGACGCACTGGACTACACCCATTCGCGCGGAGTGATCCATCGCGACATCTACACCCATTCGCGCGGAGTGATCCATCGCGACATCAAACCAGCCAACGTCCTGCTTGACGCCGCCGGAACGGCCAAGATCACGGATTTCGGAATCGCCCGGATCGCCGATACGCGCACCAGCACCCCCACTGGCATGGTGATGGGAACCGTGGAGTACATGGCGCCGGAACAGATCCGTGGCGAGACACTCGACGGGCGGGCGGATCAGTTCGCTCTGGGCGTGGTGGCGTATCAGATGATGACCGGCAGTACGCTGTTCGGTCCTCACACCCTCGCCACACTGACCTACAAGATTGTCAACGAAGCGCCACCGCCGCCGCGCGCGCGCAACGCGGCTCTTCCCCGCGGAGTGGATGCGGTTCTGGCGAAGGCGCTCGCCAAAGCACCTGCCGATCGTTTCGCCACTTGCAGCGAGTTCGCTCTCGCCCTTTCAGAGGCCTTCTCCGACACACCCTCGACTCGCGTCACTCTGCCCCCCACCGTGGCACTCCAGCCCCCCCGGCGCTCCCATGCGGCTCTGCTGGCGGCGGCTGCGGCGCTGCTGCTGTTGGGCGGCGGGTTGGCGGTCTGGAAACCGTGGGATCGCGCTCCGCAGACGCCGGTTCAAGTTGCCGCTGTGCCCGCGGCAAAGACGCAGGTCCCCACCAGCGAACCTAAAGCGATCGCTGCCTCGCCCAAGCCGCGGCCTCACGATGCCACTCCGCCCAAGAGCACTCCGACACCCCCGCCGGTGGCCCAAACTCCCGTGGATCCACCCGAGCCAGTAGACGAAGGGGAACTGCTACCGCCGCCTCCGCCGTCGAAGAAGGGTGCGAATCTCACGCCGTTTGACGCGGCCGTTCAGAGCGGCCACGAACAACTGAAGAATCGTGACTATGCCGGCGCGATTCAATCCTTCACCACCGCCGTCGAGCTCCATCCCAAGTTCGCCCAGGGCTACTACAACCTGGGGGTTGCCCATCAGAACCTGCAGCAAAATGAGCTGGCCATCCAGAATTATTCGGACGCTCTTCATTTTGCCCCGGACATGGCATTGGCCTATTCTTCACGAGGCGTCTGCCTGGTCCGCCTGCGCCGCGACGCGGACGCATTGATCGATTTCCAGCGGGCCCTGGAAAAAAATCCCAACCTGGCGTTTGCCTTGAACGGGCGCGGGGGCGTCTATTTCCGCCGCAAGCAATATAAATTGGCGCTGGCAGACTACGACGCAGCCATCAAGAACAACCCCCGCCTGGTCCAGGCCTACACGAATCGCGCCCGCGCCAGAGAGGCCGTCGGCGACTTACGCGGCGCCGCCGAAGATAGGCAGCGCGAAGCAGAGTTGCACGGCCGATAGCGCTCGGCGGACCACTCCCTTACGGTCGCGGCTCCGATGGGGACTCTCGCATTCTCAACGGCGCAATCTGAGCCGCGACCGTGAGGGAGTGGTTGCTCCGCCTCGTACCCGCCTTGACTCCATCCGCGCTACCAATTAAAAGATAAATTAGTCTGAATTATTTTTTTACGGAGGAGTCATGGCAATTCTAGCGGGCCAATCCGCGGCGGCATCGGAAGAGCAGGTCTTCGCAGATCGCACCATCGCCGCGTTTCAAGGCCAGCCTGGCGCGCTGCTGGGAATTCTGGAGCGCGTCCAGGAACATCATCCGCACAAATATCTCTCTCCGCAAATTCTGGAATACATCGCCGAGCAGACGGACATTCCTCTGGCTCGCATCTATAGCGTGGTCACATTCTACGCGCTCTTTAACCTGGAGCCGCAAGGCGAACACACCATCTGCATCTGCCGCGGCACCGCCTGCCACACGCGCGGATCGCGCAACCTGCTCCAACGCCTCCGGCTGGACCTGGGGTTGCCCGAGGAGAGTGAAGACGGCGCCGATAAACTCTGCGCCACCACGCCGGACCGCCGCTATTCGCTGCGCACGGTGGCCTGCTTCGGCCAGTGCGCGCTTGCCCCGGTGGTGGAGGTGGATCACGCCATCTACGGCCACATGAACGAGCAGGCGTTGCATCGCGAAGTGGAGCACCTCGCCGGGAGGAAGTCATGAATCGCGGCATCGTGCGCATTCAGGATATCGGCACCTTCAACGCCGCTCGCGAGGCCGGCATGGCCAAGCTGCTGCCGCCGCGTCCCCGCATCGGCGTGGGTATGGGAACGTGCGGAGCCGGCAACGGCGCCGAAGGCCTCTACCACGCCTTCGCCGAGTCCATCAACCAGAACGGCCGCGACATGCGCCTCACCTCCGTGGGATGCTTCGGCTTCTGCGCCCAGGAGCCTCTGGTCAACGTCCGCCTGCCCTGGACCCCACTGGTGATTCTGCGCCGCGTGCAGAGCAGCGACGTCCCCGGCATCCTCGACGCGCTCGCCGCCGGCACCATTCCCGAAGGCCTGGCGCTGTGCAAGATCGAAGACTGGGATCACCTCACCGCCCACATCCACTACGGCACCGGATTCCCCAAGATCCCCAACTGGAACGAGGTCCCCTTCTTCAAGCCGCAGAAGAAGATCGTGCTGCGCAACTGCGGCCTCATCAGCCCCGACGATATCGAAGAGTACATCGCCATCGGAGGCTATCAATCGCTCTACAAGGTGCTCATCGATGCCAATCCTGAACTGGTGATCGAACAGATCAAAGCCGCCAAATTGCGCGGGCGCGGGGGCGCGGGATTCCTCACCGGGCTGAAGTGGGAGTTTCTGCGCAACGCCGCCGCCGACCGCAAATTCATCATCTGCAATGCCGATGAAGGCGACCCCGGCGCGTACATGAACCGCAACGAGATCGAAAGCGACCCGCACTCACTGCTGGAAGGCATGATCATCGGCGGCTACGTGATGGGCGCCAATGAAGGCATTATTTACGTGCGTGCCGAATATCCCCTGGCGGTGCACCGGCTCACGCGCGCCATCGAACAGGCGCGGCAGAGCGGCATCCTCGGCGATAACATTCTGGGACGCGGATTCAAGTTCGATATCCGCCTGGTGGAAGGCGCCGGCGCATTCGTTTGCGGAGAAGAAACCGCCCTCATCGCCTCGCTCGAAGGGTTCGCCGGCAGACCGCGGCCGCGTCCTCCCTTCCCGGCGCAGAAAGGCCTCTACGGCAAGCCCACCAACATCAACAACGTGGAGACCTGGTACAACATCTCACCGATCGTTTCCAAAGGGCCGGGCTGGTTTAGCGAGACGGGCAGCGCCAAGAGCGCCGGCACCAAGGTCTTCTCGCTGGTGGGCAAAGTGGCCAACACCGGCCTGGTGGAAATGCCGCTGGGCACTCCCCTCAAGACCTTCATCTACGATGTGGGCGAAGGCGGCAGTGAGGGCAAGCACGTCAAGAGCGTGCAGACCGGCGGCCCCTCGGGCGGCTGCATCCCGCAGGAGATGTTCGATACACCGGTGGACTACGAAACGCTGGCCCAACTCGGCTCCATCATGGGCTCGGGCGGCATGGTGGTCATGGATGAAGACAACTGCATGGTGGATGTGGCCCGCTACTTCGTGGAGTTCACCCATTCGGAATCCTGCGGCAAGTGCGTGCCGTGCCGGGTGGGCCTGGACAAATCGCTGCGCATCCTGAATGCCTTCACACGCGGCCGCGCGACCGAGCAAGACCTGGACCGGCTTGACGAAATGGGCCGCATGATCCGCGACACCTCGCTGTGCGGCCTGGGGCAGACCGCGCCCAATCCGCTGCTCACCACCATGCGGCACTTCCGCCACGAGTTCGAAGATCACATCCGCGCGCACCGCTGCCGCGCGGGTGTGTGTGAAGACCTGGCCCTTTCGCCCTGCGAAAACAGTTGCCCGCTGCACATGAACATTCCACGCTTCCTCCAACTCTACCAGGAGGGGCGCCTGGACGAGGCGTTCGAAGCCGTCGTGCTGGATAACCCGCTGCCTGCCTCCACGGGCCGCGTCTGCCAGCATCCGTGCGACAACCGCTGCCGCCGCCGCTCGTTGGACGCCGCCGTCAACATGCGCGAAGTGCACCGATGTATCGCGGACTCCATCTACAATTCCCCCCGCTTCGATGAACTGGCCGCGCGCATCACGGCGCGCAAGCTGCCACCTACAGACCGTAAGGTCGCAGTCGTCGGCGCGGGTCCCACCGGCCTGACCGCGGCGTTTTACCTGGCGCTGCTAGGCCACGAAGTCACCGTCTACGAATCCAATCCCGAGCCGGGCGGCATGCTGCGCTACGCCCTTCCGGAGTACCGCCTGCCGCGCGACGTGGTCCGCCGCGAGGTGGAACTGATTCGCCGCATGGGCGTCAACTTCGTCTGCGGGGTCGCCGTGGGAACTGA
>OKRF01000042.1:30287-39475 GCA_900290315.1 Candidatus Sulfopaludibacter sp. SbA3
TATTCGCCGCATGGGCGTCAACTTCGTCTGCGGGGTCGCCGTGGGAACTGACGTGGCGCTTAACGATCTGGACAACCAGTACAACGCCGTTTTCCTGGCCATCGGCACATGGAAGGAGGCCTGGGTCTATCTGCCGGGCACGGAATTGAAGGGCGTGATCCCGGCGCTGCTCTTCCTGGAAGCCGTATCCAAGGAGGAGCCAGTGCGGCTGGGCCGCAAAGTCGCCATCATCGGCGGCGGGAATGCCGCCATCGATTCGGCCCGCACCGCCCTCCGCATGGGCTCGGAAGTCACCGTCATCTACCGCCGCGAACGCAAAGATATGCCAGCCATCAAGGAGGAAACGGACGACGCCGAAGCCGAGGGAGCGAAGTTCGTCTTCCTCGCCACGCCCCATCGCATCGTGGGCGACCCCAACGGCAACGTCAAAGCCATTGAAGTGGTCAAGACGCGCCTGGGCGAATTCGATTCCTCCGGCCGCCGCCGTCCTATTCCCACCGAAGAGATTCGCCGCCTGGAATGCGACACCGTGATTCTGGCCGTGGGCGAAGCAGTCGACCTCGATTTTGTGCGCGCCTCCGGACTACGCATCAAGGAAAACAACACCCTGGAAGTGGACCGTTACACGCTGGAGACCAGCCGCAGCAAATTCTACGCGGGCGGAGACCTCATCAGCGGAGCTTCCAACGTCTCCAACGCCATGGGCTACGGCAAGAAGGCCGCGCGAAAAATCGACCAGCGCCTGATGGGCTCTTACCGCTGGGACCAGATCAACGTGGAATTCCAGTACAGCCACCAGCCGCCCGGCTCGCCCACCGAAATCGCCCGCCACACCCTCACCGAACTCCCCGCCGCCGAGCGCGTGGAGAGCTTCGTAGAGGTAGCCCCCTGCCTCTCCGCCGAAGACGCAAAAGAAGAAGCCGAAAGGTGCCTGCGATGCGACATCAAAGATCACCATTAGCACTCACCGCGGAGGCGCGGAGACGCGGAGGAAGCCGCGGAGAAAGGCAGAGGAAATCGCGTTTGTGTTGTTCTCCGCGTTTTCCTCCGCGTCTCTGCGTCTCCGCGGTGAATTGCATTTCTGAAGGAAACCAGTATGCCTGATAAGATTTCCATTCGAATCGACGGCGAATACGTCAACGCACAGGAAGGGCAGACGATCCTTGAGGTGGCGCGCGCCAGCGGGAAATACATCCCCACGCTGTGCTGGCTGGAGAGCATCACCAGCGTGGGCGCGTGCCGCTTGTGCATCGTAGAGGTGTCCGGCGTGGGCCGCCTGCTGCCCGCCTGCACCACTCCCGTGCAGGACGGCATGAGCGTCACCACTCAGTCCGAGAAGCTGCAGCACTACCGGCGCATCGCTTTGGAGTTTCTCTTCTCCGAGCGCAATCACCAGTGCGCCGTCTGCGTTTCCAACAATCATTGCGAGCTGCAGGCCATGGCGCAACGGCTGGGCGTGACAAGCGTGCGCTATCCGTACGCGTTTCCCAAGCTGCCGGTGGATCTTTCCCACCCGCGCTTCGTGCTGGACCATAACCGCTGCATCCTCTGCACCCGCTGTGTGCGCGTGTGCGCGGAGGTGGAAGGCGCGCATGTATGGGACGTCAGCGGACGCGGCATCCGCAGCATGGTGGTCTGCGATATGAATCGCCCCTGGGGCCAGGCGCAGAACTGTACCAACTGCGGCAAGTGCGTGCAGGTGTGTCCCACCGGCGCGCTGGCCGAGAAAGGGTTCGCCGTGGAGGAGATGGTCAAGCACGACCGCAACGTCACACGCCTGGCCGGCAGGCGGGGAGACCGCGCATGAAAAAGATCCGACTCGCCACCGTGTGGCTGGATGGCTGCGCCGGCTGCCACATGTCCATCCTCGATATGGATGAAACAATTCTCAACATCGCCAAGCGCGTCGACGTGGTCTACGGCCCGCTGGTCGATGCCCAGGAGTTTCCCAAGCAGGTGGACGTCGCCCTGATCGAAGGCGCCGTCAGTTCCCAGGACGATCTGGAGAAGATCCGCACGGTGCGGCAGCGCAGCAAACTGGTGGTGGCGCTGGGCGATTGCGCCGTCACCGCCAACGTGCCGGGCATGCGCAATCAACTTATACCGCGCAAGCTTCTGGAGCGCATCTACGTGGAGGGCGCGCAGGAATGCCGCGGCGTGCCCACCGATGGAGTGCCCGCGCTCCTGCGGCAGGCCGTGCCCATCCAGGAGGTGGTCAAGGTGGATCTCCACGTGCCTGGCTGCCCGCCGCCGGCATCCGCCATCGCCTTTGTGCTGGGCGAACTGGTGGAGGGGCGCGTTCCCGATTTGAGTTCCAAAGTCAAATTTGGTTAGGACTATGAAAAAGCTTACCATCGACCCCGTCACCCGCATCGAGGGCCACGCCAAGATCGATATCTACCTGGACGATCAGGGCCGCGTTGCCGATACCCACTTTCATGTCACCCAGGTGCGCGGTTTCGAAAAGTTCACCGAGGGCCGCCCGTTCTACGAGATGCCTTCCATCACCGCGCGCATCTGCGGCATCTGCCCGGTGAGCCATCTGCTGGCTTCGGCCAAAGCGTGTGACGCCATCATGAGCGTGACCCCGCCGGAGACCGCAGTGAAGCTGCGCGAGCTGATCCACTGCGCCCAGTTCGTGCAATCGCACGCCCTCAGCTTCTTCCACCTTTCCGCGCCGGATTTTCTGCTGGGCTTCGATTCCGACCCGGCGCGCCGCAACATCTTCGGCCTCATCGAAGACAATCCCGACATGGCGCGGGCCGGCGTGGCGCTGCGCAAATTCGGCCAGGAAATCATCGAGGGGCTGGCCAAGGAGCGCGTGCACCCCTCGTGGATTGTGCCTGGGGGCGTCAATGCTCCACTCGCGATTGAGGTCCGCGACCGCATTCTGGCCGGCCTCCCGGCAGCTCGCAAAATCGCCGAGCGCACCATCGGATTCTTCAAGACGGTGCTCGACAACTTCGCCGAAGAGATCGAAAACTTCGGCACCACGCCCACGCTCTACGCCGGCATGGTGGATGAAGAGGGCCGCTCGCAGTGGTATGACGGACTCCTCCAGTTCAAGGATCCGGAGGGCGGCCTGGTGGCCGCCGACATCCGCGGGCGCGACTATGCCCAGTTTATCGGCGAGGCCTCGTTGAAGGATTCCTACCTGAAAGCCCCGTACTTCAAGCCCCTGGGCTATCCCGCTGGAGTTTACCGCGTAGGGCCTCTAGCCCGCCTGAACGCCGCCGAGAGTTTCGGCACGGCGGCCGACGCAGAACTGGCCGAGTTCCGCGCCCGCTACGGTGCAGTGGTACACAGTTCGTTCCACTATCACTACGCGCGCCTGCTGGAACTGCTGCACGGCCTGGACAAGATTGAATTGCTGCTGAACGACCCAGCCATTCTCGACACGCACGTGCGCGCCACCGCCGGGGTCAACTGCCTGGAGGGCGTGGGCATGATCGAAGCCCCGCGCGGAGTCCTGATTCATCACTACAAGGTGGATGAGAAGGGCGCCATGCGCTGGGCCAACCTGGTTGTCGCCACCGGCCACAACAACCTGGCCCTCAATCGCAGCGTGACGCAGGTGGCCCGCCACTTCGTGGATGGCGAGCATTTCAAGGAAGGCATGCTCAATCGTGTCTCCGCCGTGGTCCGCGCCTACGACCCGTGCCTGAGCTGCTCCACCCATGCCGATGGCACGCTCGCGATGGAGGTGCGCCTGGTGGCGCCGGACGGCCGCATACTTGACGTTCGGTAACGCCGGCGGTCTTGCCGCCGGTCCCGGTAACGCCGGCGGTCTTGCCGCCGGTGAGTCACAATAGGAGCTTGGCCCACTCCACACCGCTACTCGATTTTCAGAACGTCACCGTGCAACGTGGCGACCGCATCGTGCTCGATGGCGTCACCCTTTCCATCGCGCAAGGCGAGCACGCCGCCATCCTGGGTCCCAACGGCTCCGGCAAGTCCACGTTCATCAAGCTGCTGACCCGCGAGCTCTATCCGATCCTCAAGCCGGAGCCATGGAGCCTGCGGATTCTGGGCCGCGAGCGCTGGCATCTGTTCGATCTGCGCAACCACCTGGGCATCGTCTCCAACGACTGGATGCAGATGTGCACGCGCGACTATTCGGCGTACGAGATTGTCCTCTCGGGCTTCTTCGGCAGCGTGGGCATCTGGCCCAATCATCATGTGGCCGCAGCCATGGAAGAGAAAGCCCGCGCCCTGATGGAACTGCTGGAGGTCACGCACCTGGCCGGGCGCAATACCAACGAGCTTTCGAGCGGTGAAGCGCGCCGCATCCTGATCGGCCGCGCGCTGGTGCACGATCCTCAGGCCCTGGTACTCGATGAGCCCACTTCGAGCCTGGACCTGCATGCCACCTATGAGCTGCGCGAGATGCTGCGCAAACTGGCCCGCAACGGTATCAGCATCCTGATGGTGACGCATCACCTGCCGGACATTATTCCCGAAATGGATCGCGTGGTGCTGATCCGTGCGGGACGGGTTTACTGCGACGGCCCGAAGCAGCAGGTGCTGCAACCGGCCACACTCAGCGGCCTGTTCGGCTTCCCGGTGGAAGTGCTGGAGCGCGGCGGCTATTACCACGTGCTGTAAGACCGATCTTAGCTGGTACATTAGAAAAAGATGCACAATCGACTGGGCCAGATGCTCATCGGGAGCGCCGTGGCGGCGGTGGCTCTGGCGGCGCCGGCGGCTTCGAAATGGGTTTACTTCGGGGACGATCACAAGCTGCACTATCGCGCTGATGAGCGGGGCAATCGCATCGTCGACTTCTCTTACGCGGGATATCACGGCGGCGGCGTTCGCCTTCCCAGCGTCGCTGCTGCCAAGACGCTGGCGGCGGTGAGCGGAGACAACACGGCGCAGATTCAGGCGGCGTTGGACGCGGTTGCGCATCTTCCTCTGAACGCCGCCGGATTCCGCGGTGCGGTGCTGCTGAAGGCGGGAACGTTTGAACTGGATCTGCTGCTGAAGGCGGGAACGTTTGAACTGGATGGGACGCTCCAAATCGCGGCCAGCGGCGTGGTGCTGCGCGGGAGCGGTTCCGATGGCGGAGGGACGAATATCGAACTGGGCGGCGCGCCGCATCGCTTTCTGGATATCCGGGGCAACGGAGTGCCGCAAGCGGCCGGTGACACGATCGGGATCAAGGACGCATACGTGCCCTCGGGCGCTTCAGTGGTCCACCTGGTGAATGCCGCCGCGTTCCATGCCGGGGATACAGTGCTGGTGATTCATCCGGTGACTGAAGCCTGGGTGCACTTGATGGGGATGGACACCCTGGTGCGCGACGGGAAGCAGCAGACCTGGATCAAGGCAGGCACCGCCATCCGCACCGATCGCGTGGTGCAGAGCGTGAGCGGCGATGCCGTCACGCTGGATGTTCCGTTAACCGATAACCTGGACGCGACGTTTCTGCAGCCTGCCGGCGCCCGCATGGTGAAGTACACCTTCCCCGGGCGGATTTCGGAGGTGGGGGTGGAGAGCCTGCGGATCGCAGCTCCCAGCCTGGATGTGGCCATCACCAGCGCACAGTACACGGTGTTCCGCATGGACGCGGTAATGGACGCCTGGGCGCGGGACGTGGTGGTGCAGGAGACACAGAACGGCATTGTGATCGGTTCGGCGGCCAAGCGCATCACGCTGGATGGAGTGCGCATCAATCACGCGCAACCGCACAGCGGCGCGGCGGCTCCCGCGGACTTTTCGCTGGCAGGGTCGCAGATTCTGTTGAACCGGTGCGCAGTGAATGGCGAAGGAACCTGGCCGGTGGTCACCCAGGCCACCGTGAGCGGTCCCAACGTGGTGTTGAATTTCGGAGGCGACGCGCATGCGGGAGTTTCGCCGCACCAGCGGTGGGCCACCGGCCTGCTGGTGGATAATCTGCGCCTGCCGAACACCGTGCAGCGAACGCCGGGGATTGCGTTCTCCAACCGGAAGACGGCCGGATCGGGCCACGGGTGGGACGTGGGCTGGAGCGTGGCATGGAATGTCGCGAGCCCCTTCCTGCTGGTGCAGCAGCCGCCAGGCTCCATGAACTGGTGCATCGGGTGCACCGGTGAAGAGGTGAAGAAAGATGACCCCTTGGGCATCTTCGATTCCCGCGGCGTGCCCGTGGAACCGGAGAGTCTGTACCTGGAGCAGTTGCGCGAGCGGCTGGGTCAGCAGGCGGCCGTAAATATCGGGTACCAGTAGCGCCTTTCGTCGTCTGTCTTCCTGGCTAATTTATCGGGTTCCCGCAAGAAGACAGGGTCGTAAAACCGTCACAGCGAACGGTAACGCCGGCGATCTTGTCGCCGGTCGGCCATCGAAACGCCGGCGTTACCCACCACCCGTTTTTCATGAAGTTTCGCGGACGGCTATTTGATCTCTACATCGAACTCGTAGAAGCCCTCGTTCTCTTTGGATCCGATGCCGCTGTGTCCATTCACCGAAAACCAGGTGCGCCCGTCGCGAGTCTTCGTGATCAGGGCCCCGGCTGCCGCGTCCGCTGCAAGGAATCCAGCGCCCGCCGGCGAGGTGTTCCCAGGGGGCCCGCTACATCCGTCCGAGCCTCGTGCCTTCAGATCCCAGCACGCGATGCCGCACGCGTTGGTGACAGCCACCGGACGTCCCTGAGGGTTGGGAATACTCGCCCCCCATTCCAGATTGGCGGGAAGAACTACATGGTATCCCAAGTCGCTGCGCTCACTTGTGGAGCGCTCGGGTGTGCACAGGTTGCGGTCTGGCAGACATGCGGACATCAGAAAACTAATCTGCGAAGAGACCACGGACATGCTCGAGGACACGTCCGCGCCGGCGAAAGACCAGTTGAGTATGTCATGGTTCTCGTAACCCCCGCCGGTCGAGGCGGTGAATCCAACCCAGGTGCTGCCCTGGGGATCCAGCACGATCGAAAGATCCACCGCACCTTCCAGGGCTGGCGCGGCCGCTCCATCGAGAAAAACGGAAAGCACCGGGGGCTGAAACAAAATGCGTGCGGTATGAACATGGCCGTCCTTCAATTGAACGTGCAAGCTCGGCGTGAACGCCAGTCGCTCCGCTGGCCAGCGCATTTCGCTGGGCCTGCCATGAGTCCGGAATGCGACATAATTCGCCGAAGGGTCGCCTTCCTCCACATTCTGGTACGTATCGAAGAAGACCGCGATGCTCCAGGGGATACCCATTTCCTTGGGATGGAAATTCGCGTCGGCAACCGCGAAGCCTCCCGCCGAACCGCGCCCACCCAGCGCTACCGGGCCGGAGTTTTGCAGGACGAAGGCGAGGCCGTCGGCGCCGGGGCCTAAGCCGCCTTGTTTTGTTAGCCGGAATTGGAACGTAGTGTCAAAGCCGGAAGCGACAGGCTGCTTTTCGAGGAACCAGACCGCTCCGGATCGATTTTGCCGCGCCGGCGTCAGCCGTAAGACTTTGCCGGAAACCGCCGTATCGCCGACCAGTTTGAGCCCCTGAACGGACCCGAAATTGTCGAATCGAATCGCGGCGGCCGCCGGGGCGGCCGTACTCAAAAGGAACGTCATCCATACGAGGCGGCGGCAGGCTGCACTCATATCGATGACTACGTATGGCGAGCGTTCCAGGATGCAGGCTTAAATCGGTCAGCCTGATCTGCGTTATTTATTGCATACAGCATTAAATCGCGCACATCAGGCTGACCGATTTTCCGCTACCGTGTGGGCGCATAACCGAACGTCATGGTCACCGAGACGCTGCGCGCCGGCAGAAGCGTCAGGATATCGCCGGGAGCCGGGGCATTGCTTTTCGTCGAGGCGGGAGCAACGCCGACAATGTTGTGCTGATCGAAGAGGTTGTTAATTGCCAGCCGGATCTTGGTTCCCCGCAGCGCCGACTCGCCTTTGAATGTGTAGTTCAGAAACAGGTTGGTCACATTAAAGGGATCGATGGTGACCGCCTGGTTAATGGTGCCATTGTCATTGTACATGGTGCCGACACGTTTGTTGAACATACCCATGTCCCAGTTCCTGACCTGGTAAGTCAAGCCGATTGCCTCGGTGTTCTTGGGGGTATTCGCAACCCACAGACCTCCGTTCGCGTAGTTCGAGCCTTCCTGATATTTCGCCGAGCCCAAGGTGCCGTTCAAGTAAAGGCTAACCCCGTGCCCGATCAGGATATTGCCCTCTGCTTCGGCGCCCTTTGTGTTAGACGGACCAGTCTGGTAGAAGAACGACTCACCGGCCGAATCGAGGTAAGAGGAGTAAGGGTTCTGGAAATGGCTGTAGTACGCGTCCACATCCAGCGTCCACCGGTTGAACTTCACCACCGAACCCGCCTGGTAGGTCTTGACCCCTGTCGGACTTGGCAAAACCGCCACCTGCGCGCCCTTCGAGTCAAACACGCTGCTCGGCGGGATATTGCTGCCTGTAGCGAACTGCGCATAGGCCGTCCAGTTCGATCTGATCTTATAGCGCGCGTCGATCGATGGATTCCACGTGCTGTAGTCCGCCTCATGAAACACGCTCGGCGCGCCTCCCAGGCTGCCTACCGTCTTGCCGTTATCGGCATACTGCGTGAGATTCATTCCGTATCGGACAGCCTTTATGCCGGCAGTTACGCTGAGCTCGGGTGTGACTTTGTACTCGTACTCGATGAACGGTTGCGCCGAAGTGGTAATGAAGTGCTCGTGGAAGTTGCCCAAGGGCGTGTCCTGCCACGTGCGCGGATCGCTCGGAATCTGGTAGCGATCCGTGTATGCCCATTCGAACCACAGGCCTGTTCGCAGGACACCGCGGCTGCTCTCCCAACTCAGGGTCGTGATGTCGCCGACCTTGCGGTAACCATTCAATTTGTCGACTCCGCTGGTGGCGGTGATGCCGCTACCCGGAGCGAACAGGCCGTTCGCCCCGAGAGATGGGTTGTTGTAGTTCTGCTTGTTCCAGTAACGGTACGTGTATACTTTGTTATCCAGCTTCCAGCCATGGCCCAGGTCCGAGTTCACGCCGATATACGAAAAATCCGNNGGAAGGGTCATTGCTCATCAGGTAATCGTCGCCGAACTGAGCGATCTGGGCACGCGATGGCCCTTTAAGATTGGGTGTGTTGGTCCACAGGTCGACTAACCCGGAAAACAGGGTGAAGGTGGTCCGGCTGGTCAGGCGGTACTGGTATTTGATGAATCCAGCGACCCGCTTTTGATAGTTATACGTCTGATAGCCGTCCGA
>OKRF01000155.1 GCA_900290315.1 Candidatus Sulfopaludibacter sp. SbA3
CCCGTTCAATCCGACACAGCCGGTGGCGTTGCCAGTCTGTGACTCCTGCGAAACCTGGTAACGCTGGCGGTCTTGCCGCCGCTCAAACTCGCGATGCCCGAGTCGCGCTCCGTTCAATCCGACACAGCCGGTGGCGTTGCTGGCTCCCGGCCCGACAGCACCTTGCGGGAGAAAGCGATATCGCTTATAAAGGTTTGCATAATTGAGCGATGATGAATCGATGGTCCTTATGACCGAAGGCGGCGCGGCTTTTCAGCAAACAGAGCCCCGCGATCGATCAACCGTTTGATGAACGTCAGGAGAGAAGTATGAACAGCCAGAGAAAAATGTCACGTACCGCAACCTTGGCAATAGTAGGGGGTCTGATGATAGCCCTCCTGGTGCCCGGGATCAGCGTGGCGCAAGGGACGCTGGAAGACTACCGCCGCGCGCAAGGCCTCCAGCAGAAGGCGCGGGGATTGGTGGTGAATCAGCCCGGAGCCCCGAACTGGATCGGCGAGTCCAACCGCTTCTGGTATACGAAGACGGTAAAGGGCGGCTCGGAATTCGTCCTGGTGGATGCCGCGACCGCGGCCAGGAAGCCGGCCTTCGACCACGACAAACTGGCTGCTGCCATCAATGCCGCAAGTGGCGGCCACTACGGCGGCCACTACACCGGCGTCACACTGCCGTTCGCTCCGTCTGCAGGCGGGCGGGGCGGTGCAGGCCGCGGCGCAGCGGCAGCGGGACCGCCGCAAACTTCTCCGCTGACCTTCAAGGACAACGAACAGATCATCGAGTTCGGCACCGGCGGTTCGCTGTACACGTGCCAGCTCGCGGGCTACACCTGCACGAAGGGTGGCGCTATTCCGCAGCCGGCGGCGGGCGGGCGGGCGCGCGGCGGCGCTCCTCTGGCGGAAGACGAGGCCGATCAGCCGGCGCCGATGGAAATCGGCGGCGACCCGGTGGACGGGCTGGAGTGGCAGCCCTTCCCGCAGCAGGGCGGCGCCGGCGGACGCAACGGCGCGGATGCCCCGCAGCCCCCGTGCGCGCCCGGGCGTCAAGCGGGCCAGGGGCGTGGCGGCCGCGGCGCGCGCGGCGGCGCTGCCATTACCGCTACCACCGCCACGGTGGGCTCGCAGATTCTGGGACAGGTTGCGGGGCCGGAACCAGAGGTGTGCACATCGTTCGACGGCAAGTGGGACGCACTCATCGAGAACTATAACGTCTTCCTGCGGCCCGCCGGTCAAAACGCCGCGGCCGATCAGGAGCCCTCGGCCGGGGGCCGCCGCGGCAGAGGAAATGCTCCCGCCAAGGCCATCCCGCTGAGCTTCGATGGCTCCGAGGGCAATTACTATACGTTGCGGTCGATCGCATGGTCGCCCGATTCCAAACATCTGGTGGCGTACCACACGCGGCCAGGCTACGACCGGCTGGTGCACGATATCGAATCGTCACCCGCCGATCAGTTGCAGCCCAAACACACCACCATTTCCTACCGCAAGCCGGGTGACGCTCTGGACATCGCGTATCCGGCTCTGTTCGACGTGGAGAAGAAGACCGAGGTCGAAATCGATCACGCGCTGTTCCCCAATCCCTACGACATCACGCAGCCGGTGTGGTGGAAGGATGGCCGCGGCTTCACGTTCGAGTACAACCAGCGGGGACACCAGGTCTACCGGGTGCTCGAAGTGGAGCCAGCCACCGGGAAGGTCCGCACCCTGATCGATGAAGTGAGCCCGACCTTCATTTACTACAATCAGCTCGGTCCGGGACTCTCGGCCGGCCGGCGCTATCGCCGCAATCTGAACGACGGGAAGGAAATCATCTGGGCTTCCGAGCGCGACGGGTGGGAGCATCTTTACCTGTACGATGGCGTCACCGGCAAGATGAAGACGCAAATCACCAAGGGCAACTGGCTGGTCCGCAACGTGGTGGATGTAGACGAATCCAAGCGTCAGATCGTGTTCGCCGCGGGTGGTCTGATTTCCGGCCAGGACCCTTATTTCGAGCAGTATTGCCGCATCAATTTCGACGGGACGGGACTGACGAAGCTCACTACCGCCGATGGGACGCACACAGTGGTCTTCTCGCCCGACAAGCAGTTTTACGTGGATAGCTGGCAGCGCGTGGATCTGCCGCCGCAGGCGCAACTCCGCCGCACCGCGAACCAGGAAGTGGTGATGGAACTGGAGAAAGGCGATGCTTCCGCCCTGCTGGCCGCCGGCCTGAAATTCCCCGAGGTGTTTGTGGCCAAGGGGCGCGATGGCGTCACCGATATCTGGGGCGTCATTATCAAGCCCACGAATTTCGATCCCGCCAGGAAATATCCCGTAATCGAAAACATCTATGCCGGGCCCCAGGGCTCCTTCGTGCCCAAGACCTTCAGCGCCGTCTCCGCGGACCAGGCGATGGCCGAATTGGGGTTCATCATCGTTCACATCGATGGCATGGGCACCAGCAACCGGTCGAAGGCCTTCCACGACGTGGCCTGGAAGAATCTGGGCGACGCCGGCTTTCCGGACCGGATCCTGTGGCACAAAGCTGTCGCCGCCAAATACTCCTGGTACGATATTTCCCGCGCCGGGATCTTCGGCACCTCCGCCGGCGGACAGAACTCCCTGGGCGGCATGCTCTTTCATCCCGAGTTCTACAAAGTGGTGGTGACCAACAGCGGCTGCCACGACAATCGCATGGACAAGATCTGGTGGAACGAACAGTGGATGGGCTGGCCGCTGGGTCCACAGTACGCCGCGTCTTCCAACGTGGACAACGCCGCCAAACTGCAAGGCAGGGCCTTGATCATCGTCGGGGAGATGGATACCAATGTGGATCCCGCGTCTTCGTTGCAAGTGATCAACGCTTTGGTGGCGGCCCACAGGCATTTCGATATGATGTACATCCCGGGACAGAATCATGGCGTCGGCTCCCTGAGCACGGAGCATTACCGGGACGACTATTTTGTCCACTATCTATTGGGCGTGGAGCCGCCGGACTGGAACAAGGTTTCGCTGCCGGCGCTGCCGGATGCAGCTACAGGCAACTGACGGCCGGGGCGCCGGAAGAAGAGGGCTGCAATGAAGAGTACCAGGTATTTATTCGCGAAGATCGCCTGGATGGCGATGCTCGCCGTTCTTCCGGCCAGCCCTCAGGGGCGGCAGGAGCCGGGCCGTTCGATCGGCACGGTTTCGACGCAGGGCAACCTCGTCGTCATGACGTTGGATCAGGACGCTCTGGGCAAGGCCAACCTGTTCGACCTGGTCCGCCACACCCTGCGTTTCACGCCGGAGGGCGATAAATACCGCGTGGAAAATCTTCCGCTGCACTGGGAGGCGGAATTCGGCGCGGAGATTTCCAGCGGTCAAGCGAGCCTGCACCAGTTTGCCTTTCCATTCTCGGGCAAGTCCTGGGACTCCTTCTCGGTGGGGATCACCGGATCCATCAGCTTCGGCGCTGCCCCGGGCGGAGGCGGCCGTGGCCGCGGCGGCGGGGTATCCATCGACCGCTTCGCTCAGTTGCAGGAAGCGGCGCGAACGCTGGTGAATACCATGCCGGCAATCTGCGTATTCTTCAAACCGCGCATGTCGGGGACCCGCTACCTCAAAGAAATGAGCGATCAGGTGGTCATCACCTGGAGCCTCACCGAACCGGTGGGCGGCATTCAGGATTTCACATGGATGCCCACGGTCAATCGCTTCCAGGCGGTGCTGCGCAAGGACGGCTCGATCGATCTATCGTACGACCAGATTGCGGCCAAGGATGCGATTGTCGGCATTTATCCGCTGGTGGCCGCAGGGGTGGAGAAAGAGATTGCAGTGATCGCGCACGAGCCGGCCGGAGCCGCTGCGAATGTGGGAGTGCGGAACATCAAACTCGCGGCCGCCGACGGCATTTTCCTGAAGGTCACGTTTGAGATGCGCGGAACGGTGCTGCCGGAAGGCGACCCCGGGCTTGCCGGTACTACCTACAGAATCGCGTTTGCTCGCGCGGAGAATGCGCCGCCTGATGCGGTGTGGATGGTTCGCGGCGGAGGCTTCGGGGGCAGGGCCGGCCGCGGCGGCCTTCGTTACAACGCCTCCGGTCCGGGTGTTTCTCCCGGCGCGAAGATCACCGGGAACACCGTTTCGATGCAGGGAACGCTGCCGGCAGCCTTACAAGGGCGGGCCCGGATCGCCGTTTCGGCGGAGGTCACGCTGCCCGGCGCGGCGGCGCCCATGGTCGACCAGGTGCCGCTCCAATTGGTGAAATTGACCGGGCTGCAGAGTCCGGAGATGGATCTCTCTACGGTGAAGCAGAGCGACGGCCCTTTCGCCATGGCATACGAATCGTTTCACTATCTCGCGTTGCCTAATCCGCGCGACCTGACGTGCACCGTGATCAAAGCCCTGGGCGATAAATTCGATATGCTGGCCTTCTATTCCGACTTCCGGGTGGATAACCAGGAGGCCGGCACGCCCAGCACGGGGCCCTTGGGCGGCGGCCCTTCGGGAGGCGCGGTAACCGGCATCGGCGCCAATCAAAGAGGACTGGAAAGTTACTGCAGCCAGGGCCGGTTTCAGTGGCAATTCATCCAGCCGGTTTACGTGGGCTCGAACCAGATGCAGGAGCGGCCGCCGGCAGGGGTGACGGACACCAACACCCACAACATCGCGGCCTACGATCACCAGCTCGGCGAACGGTCGCCGGATGGGAGGATGCCGCCGTATGACTATGCCATGTCGCAGATCGGTCATGAAATGGGGCACCGCTGGAGCGCTTTCGTCTCGGCCAAGGTGAATGGCGAGACGATCCCATTGGGACCCACACATTGGGCGCGGGGATTGCAGGCGCCGGTGGCGTTCCCGTATCAGAGGCCCACAGAAGCTTCGGCCATGGGGGGCGGGGTCTGGCAGGACAATTACGACGGCACGTTCACCCAACTGGATGACGATTATTATGTGCCCGCCACCGGGTGGTCGTATCTGGATCTTTACCTGATGGGCCTGATTGCGCCATCGGAAGTGCCCGACTTCTTCATCCTGCGAAATCTGGTTCCGGCTGGCAGAGATGGCAACGGCCACCCCATCTTCAAAGCCGATCGTACCAAGGTAACCATACAGGACGTGATCGCCGTGGAGGGCCCGCGTCTGCCGGATGTGGACCATGCGCAGAAGAAGTTCAACACGGGAATGGTAGTCATCGTGGAGCATGGAGCCAAACCGGGCAAGGAACTGATCGAGCGGACCAACGCGATTCGGGAGCGGTGGATGGACTATTGGGAAACGACCACGGGGCACCGGTCCTCCATGACCACCAATCCGAATTAGTCCTTTGCGAGCCTGTTCATAAGCCCGCGGCAGCGGGCAACGATAGGAATGAAAATAGAAGACTGACCTGCGGCGGCATCCTGGATTTTCGAGGGTGGCACGGGTTTGCGGCGGGCTCGCGGCTCAGGATTTCTGCGCCGCGGGTGGGACAGACGATCGTTTTTTGT
>OKRF01000017.1:0-364 GCA_900290315.1 Candidatus Sulfopaludibacter sp. SbA3
GACGCGAGACGCGGAGGAAACGCGGAGAAATGCATTCACCCTCGAGGCGCGCCGAGACATAGACGCTGCTTCCGCCTCCACGCAGGCTATCCACGAGCAGTATCAGGGATCCGCGCATGGCCGCGCCATCCTATACAATGAGATTTTCTAATCTGAAACAATCCCACTCAAGGAGCTTTTCATGGCAGCAAAGCGTATCGGTATCCTCACGGGCGGCGGCGATGTTCCGGGACTGAATTCCGTGATCAAGACGGTGGTATACCGTGGCAGTGAAATCGGATGCGAGGTCATCGGAATCCGCCGGGGCTGGGAGGGCCTCACGCACGTCAACCTGCAGGACCCGGCCAGCCGCACCCGCTACGTG
>OKRF01000017.1:374-12821 GCA_900290315.1 Candidatus Sulfopaludibacter sp. SbA3
GGGGCTGGGAGGGCCTCACGCACGTCAACCTGCAGGACCCGGCCAGCCGCACCCGCTACGTGCTGCCGCTGAATCGCGAGAACACGCGCACCATCGACCGCACCGGCGGCACCTACCTCCACAGCTCGCGCACCAATCCCTCCAAGATGAAGAAGGTTCCGCCGGTGCTGGAAGGCCAGTCCNNNNGAAGGCCAGTCCTTCCCGGCCAAGGAATCTACCAAGAAAGGCGTGACCTCGACGGTGTATGACGTCACCCCGGCGGTCCTGAAGAACATCGAAACGCTCGGCCTGGATTACCTGATCGCCATCGGCGGCGACGACACGCTGAGCTATGCGGCGGAGCTCGATCGCCAGGGGATGAGGGTGATCGCCGTGCCCAAGACTATGGATAACGATGTGCGGAATACCGAATACTGCATAGGGTTTTCCACCGCCATCACGCGCGCCATGGATGCCATCGAGCGCCAGCGCACCACCCTGGGGTCGCACGAACGCATCGGCCTGTTCCGCGTCTTCGGGCGCGATGCGGGCTACACCGCCCTGTACACCGCCTACGTCACAAGCGTCCGCTGCTGCATTCCGGAATACAAGGTGGACCTGCAAAAGCTCATCCAGACCCTCAGCACCGACAAGCGGAACAACCCCAGCAACTACTCGCTGGTGATCCTTTCCGAAGGCGCCGAGTGGGAAGGCTACACGGTGAAGGAATACGGGGAAGCCGACGCCTTCGGCCATCGTAAAAAGATGAGCGTCGCCGAGGACCTGAGCAACGAAATCAAAAGCGCCACGGGCGAAGAGACGATCGTCAGCGACCTGACGTACGACTTGCGCAGCGGCAGTGCCGATTTCGTGGACCGGATGGTGGCTTCCACCTTCGCCGGGATGGCCATCGACGCTATCCAGCAGGGCCAGCACGGCCTCATGACGGCCATCTGTGACGGCTGCTACTCCATGGTGTCCATCCCCGATCCCAAGCTGGGGCCGCGGCGGGTGGACGTGGAGTTGATGTACAACACCGAACGCTATCGCCCCACCTACGATCGCAAACTGGGGCTGCCGATTTTCCTCACCAGAGCGTCATAAGCATTGAACTGGCGGCGGCTTTTTCAGGCGACGGAACGGGCGCAGCTCACCAGAGAGTTGCGCGCGCGCATCCAATCTTCCTTTGACGCAGCGGCCCGCGACGAAGAGCATTTCCCATCGACCATCGATCCGCGCATCTTCCACGTGAAGCTGATCGCGCAGCACCTTGGTGATTTGCGCGGCAAGCGCATTCTGGACGTGGGCTGCGGCAAGGGCCGCTTCGCCCGGGTATTCCAGGAGCAGCAGCCGCAAGCGGAACTGTGGGGTCTGGATATTTCCGAAGAGATGCTGCGCTTCGTACCCCCGGGAATCCACACCCGCGCCGGGTCCATGACCGAACTTCCGTTCGAAGACGGGTGGTTCGATGGCGCCTATGCCACCGAATCGCTGGAGCACGCCGTGGAAATCGAAAAGGCTGTGGCCGAAATCTGCCGCGTGGTGAAACCCGGCGGGCGCATCGCCATCATCGATAAGAATGCCGAAAAGTGGGGGGCGCTGGCCACTCCGGAATGGGAAAAGTGGTTCACCCGCAAAGAACTCGAGCGCCTGCTGCGCCGCCATTGCGTCCGCGTGGAAAGCCGCTTCATATCCTATTGGGAAGATGTCCCGCCCGACGGTCTGTTTCTGGCCTGGCTGGCGGTGAAATAGTAGAAGCGATAATATAGAAGCCGAAATACCTGAATATCATGAATTGAGGCCAGCCATGAAAATCCTGCTTTTGTTTTGCGCGTGCGGCGTGCTCGCCGCTGCCGATCAGAATGATGCAACGACGAACGAGATCGTCGCGCTCGAGCGCAAAGTGTTGGACGGCTGGCAGGCGGGCAATCCCGATCCGGCGCTGGCGATTGCGGACCCGGAGATCACCTACTTCCATGCCGTCAACGACCGCAGGCTCGACGGTCTGCCGGCCTTGAAGGCGTTGTTTGACACCTATCGCGGGCGGTCCCTGTTCGACAGCTACGAAATGGCCGGGCCGAAAGTGCAAGCCAGCGGCGATATCGCCGTTCTGACCTACATCCTGGTGAGACATGTGGGAAGCGATACGACCCGCTGGAACTCCACCCAGGTATATCAGCGCAAGAAAGACGGCTGGAAGGTGATTCATTCCCACTTCTCAGTGACGAAGGCATCATAGTCGCGGATGCAAACTCGTGCCAGGCGGCTCATGAGGCGAAGCCTCCCCCCGGATGAAAACTGCGGGGAAGACGCGTCGGGATTTCGTAAGGGGGCAAACTCGAGCCAGGCACGAAGATTCGCCAAACGGCGGCGAATTTCGAGCCTGTTGGGGTGCCCGGGCGGGCAACGATTGAAATGAAAATAAAACACTTACCCGCGGCGGCATCCCTGGATTTCCGAGGGTGGCACGGGTTTTCGGCGGGCACATGGCTCGGGACTTTTGAGGGAGTCGGCTCATGAGGCGAAGGCTCACCGGGCGAGGTGAACATGGCGGGGAAAACGCGTCGGGATTTCGCGAAGGGCAAACTCGAGCCAGGCACGAAGATTCGCCAAAAGGCGGCGAATTTCGAGCCTGGCACGGGTTTTCGGCGGACACTCGGCCCGGGATTTTCGAGGGAGGGAGGCACGGGTTTTCGGCGGACACTCGGCCCGGGATTTTCGAGAGAGGCTGGAAATTCTGTGCCTTTGCGAATCTTCGTGCCTGGCTCGGGTTTGCCACCATTCTCATTTTCCCCTTGACCCTGGAATCGGTTCCAGGGTGCATACTACCCTGGGAGGGTGAATGGAGGAGAAACATTGCGATCGGGCGAACTCGCCATGCTCGCGGGAGTGAGTACAGACACGCTCCGGCACTATGAGGGCCTGGGCGTGCTGGCCCGTCCCCGACGCACCGCCGCGGGATATCGGCTCTATCCGGCCGATGCCGTACAACGAGTCCAACTGGTGCGCCGCGCGTTGGCGGCATCGAAACTGGAGCAGATCGACCGGCGATTGGAAGAGTTGCTGCTCCTGCGCAAGAACCTCGCGGAACTTCTGGCCACTTGGGACGACCGGCTCGAACACACGCCCCAAGGTGAGCGCGCCGGGCTTCTCGAAATGCTGCCTGGATCGATTCGGCCACCTTCCCGGAAAGGAATCAAACGATGAAGACGTATCTCTTACTACTTTTGACGGCGCTGTCTCCCGCCTTCGGCCAGCATGCCGAAATGAACAACCGAGGGGATCGCGTGATGGGCTTCTCGCACGAGAAGACCACACATCATTTCCGTTTATATGCCGATGGAGGCGCCATTGAGGTGACGGCCAACGACCCGCGCGACACCGCCAGCCGCGATTAGATTCAGATGCACCTCTCGCACATCGCGCAGATGTTCGCCGACGGCAATTTCCAGGCGCCCATGCTCATCCATGATCAGGCGCCGCCGGGCGTTCCCACTTTGCAACGGCTCAAGGCGGCGATTCGCCCGCGGTAGCGCCCAAATAGCGCCTTCACAGACAGATCCGTACTGCGCGCCGGCCGATTTCGACGCCCGCCCGATCCAGCGCGTCGCGCGGCAATTCGCGCTGGATCCGCTCGAAGAGTTCGCTCTCTTCCCGCCGGATATGGCCGGAGAGCAGCGCGCAAAACTGCTCCAGCAGTTCCGGAGCCGGTGTTGCCCGCAGTTGCGTGACGAGGAGTTCCAGTGAGCGGTGCTCCGCCAGCAAATCGGCGATCAGGGGCATCGGCCCGCAGGCCGGAAACAGCACCTGCTCTTCGATCTCGAAATGGTTCACCAGTTCCAGTTCGTAACGGTCGATCACCCGGCGCGCCAGCCTCGCCCGGTTCTCCTGCGACGAATCTGCAGACAGAGACCGGCGGATCAAGACGCACAGCGCCAACCCATTATGGTGCTGGTGGGAAAGCGGAATCAAACTGGGATCGCGCAGCATCGGCCTGCTACCACTATAACGGCTAACCGGCGACGGCCGGCTATCGTCCAACGCGTGGGATGGGTATCAGATTCTTAACGCTTGCGGGAGTCGTCCTCGCGTCACTAAGCGGTGCATGGGCGCAGAAAATCGAAGTTGCGTCCATCAAGCTGAGCCGCGACACCAAGGCCGACTCGAATTTCGATAGCGCGCCGGGCGGCCGCCTGACTGCCACGAATATCACCGTGCGGTATCTGATTCGTCTGGCCTATGCCGTGGAAGACTACCAGGTCGAGCGGACGCCCGCATGGGTCGATGGCGACCTATACGACATCGCGGCGAAAAGCTCAGGCGGCAAAACCACCAGCCTGGAGGAGGAAAGATCGGTGGTCCGAGAATTGTTGACGGACCGATTCCAACTGGCAACCCACCGCGAAACGAAACAACTGCCCGTCTATTTGCTGGTGGTGGGAAAGAACGGGTCGAAGCTCACGGCGCACAACGATGGGTCCGGAGCCAAAACCCGGAAGTCCTGCGGACACCTGGCCGGCACGCGTGTGACCGCGGACGTCATCGCGCTCATGTTGGCCAGACAATTCGAACGGAACGTCCTCAATCAAACCGGCCTGCCGGGAAAGTACGACTTCCAACTCGATTTCACGCCCGATTCCGGCCCCTGCCCCGTAGATTCCGGCCAGCCTTCCATTTTTACGGCCGTGCAGCAACAACTCGGGCTGAAACTGGAATCGGGAAAAGGACCTGTGGAAACTCTGGTCATCGATAAGGTGGAAAGGCCCTCCGAAAACTGATACCCATGAAATGAAGGAAGCTGCGTTCCGATCGAACCGAACCACCCGCCGACACCGATTGCGACGCCGGGCCAGCCTCGCCCGAATTACTGCGGGCCGCGGAAGATGCAACGCATGGATCGACCCTGTTCGTGACGTCGATCGGGTCCACCATGGAGCAGTTGGCAATCCGCCCTCCTCCGCCCGACGGTCTGTTTCTGGCCTGGCTGGCGGTGAGATTGCGGAAGCGATCATACAGAAGCCGAAATTCCTGAATATCATGAATTGAGGCCGGCCATGAAAATCCTGGCAGCTTACAAGTTGACCTCCAGGCCACTCATTCTCTTCCACATTTCTACGAATCCCGCCACCGGAATCTGCTCTGCCCGCAGGGAAGCTTCCGGCCAATTCCCGATCAGTTCCTTCCCGTAGATCCCGGCCAGATTATTGCGCAGGGTCTTGCGTTTGTGCGCGAAGCAGTGGCCCACGAAGCGCACCAGACCATCGGGATCGCTGACAGCAGGACCTCCGGGCCGCGGCTCCAACAGCACCACGGCGGAATCCACTTTCGGAGGTGGATGGAACGCCCCGGGTTTGACCTCGAACAGGTAGCGCACCTTGGCGAAGAGGGCGGTCTGCACCGTGAGGAAGCCGTAACCGCGACTGCCGGGCTGTGCGGCGAGCCGCTGCGGCGAGCCGCTCGGCGACCTCCTTCTGAATCAGGAACACGGCCCGCGGGGCCAGGAGGCGCGCGGTCTTTTCCAGAATCGGCGAGGTGATGTAATAGGGCAGGTTGCCGGCGATGGGAGCGGGCCCCCA
Organism: Candidatus Sulfopaludibacter sp. SbA3; assembly: GCA_900290315.1. Lineage (GTDB taxonomy): Bacteria > Acidobacteriota > Terriglobia > Bryobacterales > Bryobacteraceae > Sulfopaludibacter. The sequence goes on from OKRF01000017.1 coordinate 5,930, forward strand.
CTGCGCCAGATCGGTCTGCAGCACGTCTGAGTGCACCACTTCCAGGCGGGACTCGCCGGCGAATTTCTCGCGCAAGTGCTCTACCAGCGAGTGGTCCACTTCCACAGCCACCACCCGCGCGGCGCGCTGCAGCAGCTTTTCGGTGAGAGCTCCGCGGCCGGGGCCGATCTCGATGACCAGCTCTTCGCGGGAAGGACAGACAGCCGCGGCGATGCGCTCCAGAATCGCGCCGTTATGCAGAAAATGCTGTCCCAGTTTTTGACGGGCCAGGGCGTTCAGCCCTTCACTTTGATTTCTTCACCACGGCTCCAGAGCGCCGTGCCCCAGGTGGGCTTGCCGAAGAACGTAGCCGGAGTCCAGGTAGACCAGAGAATGAAGTTGCGCAGTTCTTCGGAATCCTGTCCTTGAATCACCAGGTAGTCGGCCACTTTGCCGCGTTCGTCGATGATGAGCTGCACCACTACGTCGCCGCCATAGGCCACTGGGTTAGAGCGGTTCAGACTCGGAGAGGTGTGAATGGGCGTGGAGACGTCGCTAGAGTAATTCTCGGGCGCCGCCGTGATCGTGGGAATCCACATGCCGAACAAAAGGATGGCCGATACCAGGCTGCCGGCAACCGGCAGGGCAAACGGACGCATCAGGTTTTCGCAATGCACCTGGAATGCCGATGCCCAATTGCGCATGCGCTTGGCATAACTGACCCGGGCGATCACGCGGATCCGTTCGCGGGAAGCGAGTTCGCGCAGTTCGTCCCGCAATCTGGCGGGCATCGCCGGCCTCGCCATTTCCCCAAGAGAGGCGCGCAACTGAACCATCGATTCGTACTGAGCGCTGCATTCGCGGCAGGACTCGATGTGCGCCAACGCATTCTGCCGCTCCCCGGCGGAAGTATTCAGGTCGAGGAGCGACGAAACCAGTTCTTGCACGTTTTGACAGCTCATAATTTACTCGGCCGTTTTCGGCACCAATTTCAAAGCGGGTCTGGCATGCATACTACCCGCCAATTCGTCCCGCAGGGCTTCCCGGCCGCGCAGGATTCGGGATTTTACAGTCCCCAGGGAAACTCCAAGCACTTCCGCGACTTCTTCGTAACTCAGATCCGTGATATCCCTGAGCACCACGGCTTCGCGGAAAATCGGATTGATCTTTTCGAGAGCGGCTTCAATCATCTTGTGCTGCTCCCGGTCTGCCGCCTCCTCATAAGGCGAGCGATTGCGGTCTGGAATGGTCTCCTTCCAGTTGCGGGATTCTTCAGGGTCCGTATCCAGCTCCACTTCGCGGCGGCGGTGCCGGAAGAACCAGCGCCGCGCATTGTGAGCTTCATTTACCGTAATCCGGTAGATCCAGGTCTTCAACGTGCTTTGGGCGCGGAAGCTTCCGATGTTGCGAAACACTTTCAGGAAGACTTCCTGCACCACGTCGCCGGCTTCGGACGGATCGTTGAGCAGACGGAACGCCAAGGCATACACCGGCTGTTGGAACCGGGTGAGCAATTCCTCGTATGCGCGCTCCACACCTTCGCGGAGCGACTCCACCAGACGAAGATCATCGTTCTCCGCGCTGGCTTCGGCGGAGCGATCCGAACTCAGTTCCAAGATTGAAGTGGCCACCGGCAGCCTCACATTCAGCCTGACTTCAAACTACCAGGAAACTCTTGTCCTTGCAAAGGTATAGACACCCGTTTCTGGCAAAAAGTTCCCCATACCCGTAAGTTATTGATAAAAACGTTGTTAAACTGGGACTTCATGCCGGTTATTTCAGCCGAAGTACTAACCCGATTCGTGGAAGAGATTCTGCTGGCGGCCCAGGCGCCGGCGCACAAGGCAGCCATCGCCGCCTCCTCCCTGGTGGCCTCCAACCTGCGCGGCGTGGATTCCCACGGAATTCAACTGCTGCCGTTCTACGTCGACCAGTTGCTGGCCGGTGAGATGGACGCTCACGCCGATGGGCACGTCATCTCCGAAACGGGCTCGTGCCTCCTCTTCGATGGCGAGAACGGGCTGGGCCAATGGGTGGGAGACGTCTGCTGCCGGCACGCCGTGCGCATCGCCGCGGCGCAAGGCATGGCCCTGGTGGTGGCCCGCGAATCGAACCATTTCGGGGCGGCCGCCTGGTGGGCGCAGAAGATGCGCGCCGCCGGCCAGATCGGCATTGTGACGTGCAACGCCTCGCCCATCGTTCCGCCGTGGCAGGGTAAGGAAGGGCGAATGGGCACCAACCCTATTTGCATGTCGGTGCCCGGTCCATGGCTGCTCGATATGGCCACCACCACGGTGGCCGCGGGCCGCATCTTCAAGGCGTTCATTAACGGGCAGCCGGAAATCCCGCAGGGCTGGGCGTTCGATAAAGATGGCGTCCCCACCACCGACACGCAGAAAGCGTACAAGGGCATGCTGATGCCGCTGGGCGGCTACAAAGGCAGCGGGCTGGCCATGATGGTGGAGATTCTCTGCTCGGTGCTGAGCGGCGGCGCTATGGCCAACGAGATCGGCGGCATTCGTGTGCGCGGCAAGAAGGTCCGTAACAGCCAGATGTTCATGGCTATCGACGTGGCTCGCTTCATGCCCGTCGAAGAGTTCACCGCGCGCGTGGAGCAACTGGTGGCGCTCATGAAAGCGACGCCCGCGGCCCCGGGTTACGACGAAGTGATGGTGGCCGGCGACCCGGAATGGCGCACAGAGGCCGAGCGCAAGCAGAACGGCATTCCGATCGCCGACGGGAATTGGGACAACCTGTGCAAGACCGCGGCACGCGTACAGGTGGCGGTGCCGGGACAGTTACAATAGAAGCAGGTGCTCGTCTCTATCGCCCCCAAAATGGATCGCCCCGCGTGGCTTCGTGCGCCCGCTCCCGCCGGGAAGAATTATCGCGAACGTAAGGACCTGATCGAGCGCCTGCGGCTGCACACGGTCTGCGAAAGCGCGGCCTGCCCCAACGTGGGAGAGTGCTGGAACCAGCGCACGGCAACGTTCATGATCCTGGGGAATGTCTGCACGCGGCGCTGCGGATTCTGCGCGGTGCAGAAGGGTGCCCCGCTACCTGTGGATTACGACGAGCCGCGGCGCGTGGCCGAAGCCGTGCAAGCTATGGGACTGGAGTTTGCCGTCATCACCAGCGTCAATCGCGACGACCGGGAAGACGGCGGCGCCGAACTATTCGCCCAGGTCATCCGCGCCATTCGCGAACGCGTGCCGGGTTGCGGTGTGGAAGTGCTGATCCCCGATTTTCAAGGTAGCCATGCCGCCGTCGAGATTGTGATGGAAGCTGCGCCGGACGTACTCAATCACAAAACCGAAACCGTGCCGCGGCTGTATCGCCAGGTGCGTCTGGGCGCGCGCTATGAACGGTCCCTGGACGTGTTGGCGCACGCCAAAGGCACGTCGCCGGCCACACCGACAAAGAGCGGATTGATGCTGGGATTGGGGGAAACGCCGGAAGAAGTACTGGCTGTGATGCGCGATCTGCGCACGCATCACGTGGACATTCTGACTCTGGGACAGTATCTGCGCCCTTCGCCCAAGCACCTGCCCATCGTCCGCTATGTTACTCCCGCGGAGTTTGAAGAGTTCCGCGAGGCGGGGTACGAAATGGGATTCGGCCACGTGGAATCCGGCCCGCTCGTCCGCAGTTCGTACCACGCCAAGAAAGCGGCGGGCTGACAGTTCCTCCTGCAAAACCTGGAAAGAAATATGAGCCACGGATGAACACAGCTAAACACGGATAACCCGGGTCTTTCATCTGTGTGTATCCGAGTCCATCCGTGGCCCATTGGCTTTTTCACTTCGCTTTCATCACCTTCATGATGAAGGCCTGGATTTCCGGCTTGATGGTATAGGCCTGACGCGGCTGTTGGGGCCAATTGTCGTGGTCGGCCCACATTTTGTTCAGGCCCTTCTGAATCTCCACATCGCCGCCCGTAAAGCCCGCCAGCAGCTCGCGCCAGCGCGCTGCCAGCGCCTGCGCTTTGGGGCTGGCTGGATCTTCGCCGAGCGAAGCTTCGATATCGGCGAACAACCCGGCCCACTGCTGGCTCACCCGCTCCTGCAACTCCGGCGACCACAACTTCTTGCGCTCCTCGACCTTGGCCTGCGCCTCCGGAGTGTAATATTTCATTGCCCACTCAGTGTCATTCTGCATTTCAATCTCCTTGATGATCTTCTTGATCAGATTCCAGTCCGGTTCCTGCTTCGGTTTCAGCGACTGTTCGGCGGCCTCAATCGCGTGAATCGCGCTATCCAGTTGGCGCCGCTTGCCGGTCAGCACATGCCGCTGCCGGCGGAGCGATTCGGATAGCCCGGAGTCCCGTTTGAGCAGGTCCCGGATCTGTTTCAGAGGCAGGCCGAGAAACTTCAACACCACAATCTGTTCCAGCCGCGCGAGGTCGCGATTGCTGTAGAGCCGATAGCCACTGTGGCTGCGCCGGCTGGGCTTCAACAGCCCCAAACGATCATAGTGATGCAGCGCACGAACGGTGACGCCGGCCAGTTCCGCGAACTCGTGCACCTGATACAGAATGTCGATGTCCTGTTTCAACTACCTGCCTCTGGGATCATCATCGAGCCTGACGTAACGTCAGGGTCAAGAGGTATTTTCAATCGTGTCGCAAAGCGGCCAGCGGGTCAATGGATGCCGCTTTGCGCGCCGGCAGCCAGGCCGCGCCCAGGGCCGTCGCGACCAACACCAGCGCAGACGCGGCGAGCAGGCGCGGGTCATAGACACTGACCCCGAAGATCATGCTGGCGAGCAGACGCGCCATCGCCAATGCCAGCGCGAGTCCGGCCGCCATCCCGACGGCCATCACGGGGAGAATCTGCCGCAGCACCAGCGCGTGGATGGCTCCCCGTTCGGCGCCGAGCGCCATGCGCAGTCCAATTTCGCTGGTTCGGCTGGCCACATGGTAGCTGAGCAGTCCGAAGAGCCCGGTGGCGGCCAACGCCAGCGCCAGCACGCCGAACGCGGCCGAGAGCCAGGCGAGCCATTGATTCTCGATCAGCGCCTGCGCCTTCTGTCCTTCCATGGTGACGAAGTGCTGGATGTAGTCGCGGCCGCCGGCCTAGCGCAATTCGGCGGCAGCCCCGCCTTTGACCAGCAGGGTGGGCGGGCGGCGGCCATCGGCGAACTGCCACAGGTCGACATAGACCGCGAGCGGGTGGGTGTCCGTGGGATCCTCCAGGGCGAGTTGCGCGTCGCCCGCGATGCCGATCACTTGCAATCGCTGATAAGGTCCAGAATCCCCCACGCGAATGTGTCTGCCGATCAGTTGCCGGCCGCCCAGCAGATTGGCCAGCGACTGGCTCACCACCGCGACGGGCTCGGCCGGTTCCTGCCCGGCGGACGGAAAGGCTTCGCCGGCAACCAGCGGAATGCCCAGCGCGGCGAAGAAGCCATCGGTCGCGGCGATGGTCTGCGCATGCACATCGTTGCGCGACGCGCCGCCTTCCAGCGTGGTGACCGAGTCGGCGTGGGTGGCCGTCCAGAATGGCGTGAAGTCGCTGAGCGCCGTGGCGGAAACGCCGGGTAGCTCCGCCACCTGCCGCAGAAGGCTGCGGTAATAGGGCGCTCGCGGCGCACTCCGGCCGGCTCCCGGCATGGGGGCCAGCATGGCCTCCGCCACGCCCGCCGTCTTGACGCCGAGGTTCAGTTCGTCCAGGCGCCGCATGCTGCTGGTGAACAGGCCGCTGGCGGAGACCAGCGCCAGAGTGAGGGCCACCTGCACTGCCAGCAGGATCTTCTGACTCCGGGTGCCGGCGCCCACCATGCCACGAGCGCCGGGCACGACCAGCCGTCCGCTCTGCCACACCGGCACGGCGGTCAAGATGGCCGCCGTGAGCAGCACGATGGCCGCCAGGAAGGCGACGGTGCATCCATCGGGCAGCGGGTTCACGTCGATTGTGAAGAGGTCGGCCGCCTGCACCATCACCAGACGGATGATCGCTCGCGAGAGCAGCACTCCCGCGACGGTCCCGAGGAAAACCAGCAGGGCGCCATCCAAGGCTACCAGGCGCGCCACGGAAGCGCGGCCGGCGCCCAGCTCCAGCCGGACCGCAATCTCCTTTTGCCGCCGCAAGCCGCGCGCCAGCAGCAGCGTGGTCAGATTGACACAGGCAATCAGCAGCACCGCTCCGCAGATGGCCAGAATGGTCCACAACGGATCGCCGAAACGCTCTTTCAGGTGCGAATCGGCGCCTGGGCCGGTCGAGAGAGCCACGATGCGGCGGGCGAAGTAATCGCGCCGCTGGGCTTCGTTGTAGCGCATCGGGACGCTCTGTTCCAGCAGTTGCTGTTGCATCACGCCCAGCCGCGCCTGTACCTGGCTCACAGACACCGCAGGCGCGCGGCGCGCCAGAATGTCGACCCAGAAATAGACCGGACGGTTGGGATTGGGAACGAAATCGAGCGGCGTCTGCTCGAGGGGTAGAATGAGTCCCGGCCGCGCGCCCGGGTGCAGGCCGGTAAACGGCGCCGCCGTGACGCCGATGATGCGTACCGGCTGGCCTTCCACTTCAATCGTGCGCCCGAGCACTGCGGGACTGGCGGCGAAGGCGCTGCGCCACAGCGAATCGGTCAGCACGGCGATTCGCTCGATGCCCCGGCGGTCTTCCCCGGCGGTGAACGGGCGGCCGATCTGCGTGCGGAGGCCCAAAGCGGGGAAGCAGCCGCCACTCATCGTGATGGTCTGGGTTGTGCTCAGTGCGCCATCAATTCTGGTGGTGACCGGCGGCGTAGCGAAGGCGCAAAGGCCCTGCAGCATCGGCTCTCCACGCAGCTCGTCGAGAACCTGGGAAGTGAGCGGCGCGGAGCGTCCCTGGCGATCGATAGAGGAGATGCGCACCAACTCAGACGGCCGGTCCACTGGCAGAGGCTTCAGGAACAGAGAGTCAATCAGACTGAA
>OKRF01000105.1 GCA_900290315.1 Candidatus Sulfopaludibacter sp. SbA3
AAAGGCGGCGAATTTCGAGCCTGGCACGGATTTGCGGCGTACGCACCGGCTCAGGATTTTCGAGGGTGGCACGGATTTGCGGCGGACACACGGCTCGGGATTTTCGAGAGAGGCAACCAATTTCGCAAAAGACGCCAAGGCGCCGATGGAGGTTTGGACCCTGCCGACAGCAAGCGGGCGTGGCCGTGGAGATGGTAGATTCAAATTTCCATGGGAAAAAAGAAGACGGCCGCGAAGCCGCAGGAAATCCGTGTCCCCGCGCATCCTGCCGGGCTGAAAGTCTCCGCCGGCATATTAGAGCGCCTGGAGCGGCATAGCTTCGCGATCGCCATTGCACTGGTGCTGGTGGCCAGCGCGCGCATCGCGGCCACATACACCGTTTTTAATCACACCTTCGACGAGCCTGCCCACATCGCCTGCGGCATGGAGTGGCTGGATAAGGGCACTTACACCTTGGAGCCGCAGCATCCTCCCCTGGCGCGCGTGGCAGTGGCGCTGGGGCCGTACCTGGTCGGCTCCCGCACCCTGGGACCGCCTCACGGCAAGAGCCCCATCTTCACCGCCGGGCAGGAGATTCTGGATTCCGGCCACCATTACGACCTGACGCTCGCGCTGGCGCGGCTCGCCGTGCTGCCGTTCTTCTGGGTGGCCTGTGCCGTGGTGTACGGTTGGGGCAAGCGGTATTTCTCCGCCGCCATCGGCGTGCTGGCGCTGGCGCTATTCAGCTTTCTGCCGCCGGTGTTGGCTCACGCGGGACTGGCCACCACGGACATGGCGCTCACGGCATTCCTCGGCGCCTCATTTCTGAGCGGCATGATCTGGCTGGAGGAGCCCACTCGCGCGCATGCCCTCTGGTTCGGCGCCGCCACTGGCTTGGTGATCCTATCGAAGTTCTCCTGCCTGGTCTACCTGCCGGCGGCGGCGGGCGCGGGACTTCTCTGGTATTTCGTGGCCGAGCGGCCGGCCATGAGCGGCCTCACCCGCGGACTCGCCGGCCGTCTGGCACAGTTAGGAATGGCGGTGCTGGTAGCCTGCCTGATCGTGTGGGCCGGCTACCGCTTTTCGTTCGGCAAGGTGTACTTCGCCAATCTGCACCTGCCCGCGCCGGAACTGTATGCCGGCATCAAACAAGTGATGGATCACAACGCTGAAGGCCACACCGGTTACCTGCTCGGTGTCCGGCGCACCACCGGCTTCTGGTATTTCTACGAAGTGGCGCTGGCGGTGAAGACGCCCCTGGCATTCCTGTTCCTGATGGGCTTCGGCATCGTGCTGGCGTGCAGAAAACAAGCTTCACTGCGCCGCCTGTATGTGCCGCTGGCGTTCAGCGCCGCGATTCTGCTGGTGGGCGCGTTCAGCCACATCAACATCGGCATCCGGCACGTGCTGCCGATCTACATGGGATTCTCTCTGCTGGCGGCGGTGGCGCTGGTCCGCCTGCTCGCCAGCGGCGACACGCGCCGGTGGATCCACGGCGCCCTGGCGGTGCTTCTGCTGTGGTTCGCCGGGTCGAGCCTGCTCAGCCATCCCGACTATCTGCCCTATTTCAACGAACTGGCTGGCAGCCAACCGGAGAAGATTCTGGTGGACTCCGATCTGGATTGGGGCCAGGACCTCAAGCGCCTTGGCGCCCGCTTGCGCGAGGTGAATGCTCCCAGCGTGGCCTTCGTCATCAGCCTGGTGGCCGACCTGCCGGGCGAATTCGGATTCCCGCCCGTCCGGGGATTCCGGCCCTCCGTGCCCGACCGGGGCTGGAATGCCGTGAGCGTTTCCATGTGGAAAGAACAGAGGCTGGGATTGGGGGACACGTACCTGGATGCGCCGCTGTGGCCCGACCGGGCGATGGAGCTGCAAGGGCAGCCCGGTGTGCCGCAGCCGGAGCGCATCGGCAAATCGATTCTGCTCTGGTATTTCCCACCGAAGTAGTCCCACATTCGGACACAGGCGCGCGTCCGGGCCTGGGCAAGTGCGTGGACACAAAGCAATCTGCATGTGGACTTCGGATTGCGGGCATCCGCCGCATGCACTTCTGGAACGATCTGGTCTACGCCTTTCGCGCTCTCCGCAAAGCTCCCGGACTGGTGGCCGTGGTGGCGCTCTCTTTGGGGCTGGGAATNNTGCTGGCCAAGCCCACGGCCGCCGCTCCAGAGCGGCTGGTGCGCATTGAGCCGGGCAACGGTAACAACATCTCGTATCCGAATTTCGTCGACCTATCGGGCAACCGCGGCTTTGACGGCATGCTGGTCACCACCGGCGCGAGCCTCAATTGGCGGGTGGGGGACTCCGTCCAGAACGTGCAGGGCCTGGCGGTGTCGGGCAATTTCTTTGAGCTGCTGGGCAACCGGCCGTGGCTGGGGCGCGTATTCAGCGCGGCGGAGAACGGGCCGGCGGGAAACACGGAAGTTGCCGTGCTGGGCTACGATTTCTGGCAGCGCCGCCTGCAAGGCGATCGCGGAATTGCGGGCCGCACGCTGAGCTTGAATGGCCGCCTGTTCACCGTATTGGGTGTTATGCCGCGCGACTATCGGGCGGTGATGGCGTCTCCCATGGTGCCGGAGATCTACGTACCGATCGGACCGGCGGTGGCCCCTAGCCTGGACGATCGCGGGCGTGACGGCTTTCTGCTGGTGGGGCGGATGGCGCGTGGGGTGAATCGCCGGCAGGCACAGACGGCGTTTACCGCGGCGGCGAAGGCGCTGGAACAAGCGTGGCCGGAAAAGAATCGCGACTTTGGGCGGCCGGCGTGGCTGATGCCGGTGTACGGTCTCGAAAGCATGAGCAGTCCACATGCCAACGGGGAGCTTCTTATTGGACTCGGCGTACCCTTTGTGATCGTGGGAATCCTGCTGCTGATCGCCTGCGCGAACGTGGCCGGCGTGATGCTGGCGCGCGGCGCCATGCGGCAGCGGGAGATCGCCGTGCGGCTCGCGTTGGGAGCGGGCCGGGCGCGCGTGGTGCAGACGCTGCTGGCCGAAAGCCTGCTGCTTTCCCTGCTTAGCGCCGCTGCCGGCCTGCTGCTCACGGCATGGATCACGCCGCTGCTTTCCAGGATTCGCCTCCCGCAGACGCCCGCGCTTCCGGCCTTCGCCCTGCAGGTGGATGGCGGCATGCTCCTCTACACCCTGGCGATCGGCGTGGCCACCTGTCTGCTCTGCGGGCTCCTGCCGGCGCGCCAGTCCACGCGCGTCGATATTCTGCCGTGGCTGAAGCAGGCGTCGGGGCAGGGCGGACGGCGTAAGGGCCGGCTCCGCCGTTTGCTGGTGGCTGGCCAGGTGGCGGCTTCGGTGCTGTTGCTGATGGTTTGCGTCCTGTTTCTACGCAGCCTGCTCTACGTGGGCGGCATGAATCCCGGATTCGATATGGATCATGGGATCACTGCCCGGATCACGCCGGAGCGGGACTTCGCTCCGGATGTCTACGTCTTCGCCGAAGAGGCCGCGCGTCGTGTGGCCGCGTTGCCCGGGGTGCAGTCCGCCAGTTATGCCAGCCTGATTCCGCTGGGCGGCGATTCGGTGGGCACCGCGGTGGAGTTGCCGGGGCGCACGGATTGGCGATCGCCCATGATTGAGGTGGCCAACGTGGGGCCGCGCTATTTCCAAAGCATGGGCATTCGGCTCTTACGCGGCCGCGAGTTTGGACCGGCCGATCGCCAGGGCGCGCCGCCGGTGGTGGTCGTGAATGAAACTTTCGCGCGGCGCTGTTTCCCGAATGGCGACGCGGTGGGCCGCCTGGTCCACCTGCGCATGGGCCCCGGTGAGCCGTGGCGCGAGATTGTCGGGATCGCCGCCGATAATAAGTACGCTTTCTATGCGGAAGATCCCCAGCCACAGGCCTTCGCGCCGTTCCTGCAGACGGGCGGCCGCCTGTTTCTGGTGGCGCGCACGGCGGGCGCTCCCGCCCCGCTGGTGGGTGCCGTGGCGCGCACGCTTGCCGAAATGGACAAGACCGCCGTGGCGGAGGTGAAGACGACGCGCCAAGCCGCCAGCCTGGAGTTTGAACTGCGCCGTCTGGGCACCGCTCTACTCGCTTGCATGGGAACGCTCGGGTTGTTGCTGGCCATGATTGGGCTATATGGCGTGTTGAGCTGGGAGGTGAGCCGCCGCACCGCGGAGATCGGCATCCGGATGGCTCTGGGCGCCTCTCACGGCGCGGTGCGCGGCATGGTGCTCCGTGACGGGATCGTGCTGGTGGGCACTGGCCTCGCGATCGGCCTCGGCCTGGCGGTGTTGGTGACCTTTCCCATGCGGGCGTTTCTGGCCGGTGTCACTTCCACGGATCCCGTGACGATGTTCAGCGTGTCTGCGATTCTGCTGGTGGTGGGAGTTGCCGCCAGTTGGTTCCCGGTTCGGCGGGCTACCAGTGTAGATCCGCTTACGGCGCTGCGTTACGACTGATCCTGGTTCTACGCTACCTAGAGAGAGGCCTGGTCTTTGTCAAGCCGGTCGGCCCAGGTGTTGAGAGCATCCACGCTGGTTTGGGTGAGGCGGACGCTTTCGGTAAGCCGGTCCAAACGGCGGTCGACGTCGGTGAATCGGGCATTCATCTCGGTGCGGAGCGTTGAGATCTCTCCCGCGATGGTCTCGACGGCGGCATCCTGTCGCGCCGTGATGGCCGCTACGGCCGCATCGAGGGCACAGCAGCGGCCTGCAGTTCGCTGCTGTGATGGGCTTTTCGTCCGGCATGGGCTGGCTTCCCTTCCGGTTTATCCCGAACCCGGGCATGCCGCTTTGCCACTCACCCTCGCCTGCGCCAGAATAGGTAGGATGACGGCGCTCCTTCAGGTCCGCGACTTGAATGTTGCTCTCAATTCGCTGCCCGTACTCTCCGGCGTGAACTTCGACCTGAAGGGCGGCAGCATCACCGGGCTGTTCGGCGAATCGGGATGCGGCAAGACCACTCTCGCGCAGGCGCTGCTCAAACTGCTGCCGCGCGGGCAGTATCGCGTGGAGGGCGCCGTCGAATTCGAAGGACGCAATCTGCTCGAACTGAGCGAGCGTGAACTGCAGCCCATCCGCGGCGGCCGCATCTCGCTGATGTTTCAGGACCCGCTGCTTTCGCTCAATCCCGTGCTGCGCGCCGGAACCCAGATTGCCGAAGTGGCGCGCGCGCACCGCGTGTCCCGGCCGGAACTGCCCGCTTCGCTCGGCCTTTTGCCGCGCCATCCGAATGCATACCCGCATCAGCTCTCGGGAGGAGAGCGCCAGCGCATCACGTTGGCGCAAGCGCTGGTGTGCCGTCCGGCGCTGGTGATTGCCGATGAGCCCTTCACCGCGCTCGATCCCAGCCGTGTCGCGGAACTCTCCACCCTTTTCGGCGAACTGCGCGCGCTCGGCACCAGCTTCCTGTTGATCGCGCACGATCCCGCGGTGCTGGAGGCGCTGGCCGATAGCGTGCTGGTGATGTACGCCGGCCGCATTGTGGAGCGCGGCCAGCCCTTGGCAGTTTTCCGCGACCCGCAACATCCTTATACCTGCGGCCTGATGCAATGCCTGCGGCCGCGCGGAGCGGATGGCCGCCTGTACTCCATTCCCGGCAATCCGCCAGGCCTGGCAGCGTGTCCCGGCGGATGCGCTTTTGAGCCGCGCTGCGCAGAGCGCATGGCGGTATGCGCCGCGCGCATGCCCGGCGAGTTTCCGCTTGCGGCCGACCGTTCCGTGCGATGCTTCCGATATGAATGCTGAACCGTTTCTCCGCGTCCGCGGTCTGAGCAAGAGCTACGGCATTCACAATGTCTCGCTGGATCTGGAGAAGGGCAGCACATTGGGCCTGATTGGCGTGTCCGGCTCGGGCAAGAGCACACTGGCGCGCTGCCTGGCTGGCTTCGATACTGCCGAGAGCGGCGAAATCCTGCTGGAAGGCCGCTCGCAGTGGCCACGGCAAGAGGTGCAACTCATTCTTCAGCAGCCCGCCGCCAGCCTGAATCCGCGCTTCACGGCGGAAGAAATTGTCGCCGAACCGCTCCGCATCCAGCGACGCGGCGATGCGCCCTGGCGCGCGCGCCGTGCCCGCGAACTGATGGCCACGGTGGGGCTGGACCCCGCGGCGGCGTGCTCAGGGGCGCTCGAGTTCAGCGGGGGAGAACGCCAGCGGCTGGCCATAGCGCGCGCTCTCGCCCTGGAGCCGAAACTTCTTATTCTGGACGAATCGCTGGCCAGCCTGGATCTTTCCGTGCAGGCGCAAATCGCCAACCTGCTGCTGGATCTGCAGGAGCAGCGCGGCCTCACGTACATTCTCATCTCGCACGATGTGGCCCTGGTGGGGCGCATCGCCAGTGAAATCGCCGTGATGGACCGCGGCGCTATTGTGGAGCGCAGAGCGGCATGAAGTACGTGGGCCGGCGGCTGCTGCACAGCGTATTCCTGTTGGTGGGAGTCTCGCTGCTCTCCTTTGCGCTTGCGGACATGGCTCCGGGCGACTTCTATTCGGCGCTGCGCAGCGATCCGCGCGTGAGTTCGCAAACGGTGGAGGCGATGCGCCATCGAGTGGGCGCCGGCCGTCCGTTTCTGGCGCGCTACGGTGAGTGGGTGGCCTCCTCACTGCACGGCGATTTTGGCTACTCGCTGGCGTTCAACGGTCCCGTGGGCCCTTTGCTGTGGCCCCGGCTGCGCGCCACCCTGCTGCTCACCGCGACAGCCACTCTGCTGGCTTGGGCACTGGCGCTCCCGCTCGGCATCTGGCAGGCCACGCAGCATGGTGCCTGGCGGGGCCGCGTGGTGCAGTTTCTGGTGACGATTCTGCTCGCCGTCCCGGACCTGCTACTGGCGCTGGGCGCACTGGTGCTGGCGGTAGAAACGGGCGCCTTCCCTCTGGGTGGCATCGTCTCGCGCGGTTTCCCGGCGATGAGCACGACGCAGCAGANNACATGGTCCTTCCGGTCAGCGTGCTGGCGCTGGGCATGCTTCCCGTTCTGGCGCGTCATGCGCGCGCCGCCATGGTGGAGACGATGGACGCGCCCTTCGCTCTCAGCGCGCGCGCCAACGGAATTCCACGCGGGCGCCTGCTGTTCCGCCACCTTCTGCCGGCTGCGTTGCATCCGCTCATCACGCTGTTGGGATTGTCGCTGGGTACGCTGCTGAGCGCGTCTCTGTTGATCGAAGTGGTGATGGGGTGGCCGGGACTGGGCCCGTTCTTCCTGGAAGCCGTCAACGCCCGCGATTTTGGCGTTGTGCTGGCGGTGGTCATGCTCTCTACCACACTGCTGGTGTTCGGCAACCTCGCGGCCGACCTTCTGCTTTATCGTGCGGACCCGAGAATCCGAGTCAAATGAGCATGCCACGGAGCGGTCGAGTGGCGCTGGCCTTCCTGATATTTGTCCACGCCACTGTCCTGCTGGCCTCTCTGCTCGCTCCCTATCCCTACGACGAACAGCATCGCGATTTTCCCTTTGCGCCGCCGACTCGGATCCACTGGCGAGATCATCGACCCAGCGTGTACCTCTCAGTGCTCGACTTGAGTTCTGGCACGTACCGTGACGATATCCGCCAACCGTACCATGTCCAATTTCTTACCGGGGGCCGTCTGTTTGGCGTGGAACGGCCCGCGGTGATTTTTCTGCTGGGGTCCGATGGCTTCGGCCGTGACGTCTTTTCCCGGCTGCTGTATGGCGCCCAGGTGTCCCTGTTCACAGGACTGCTGGCTGCGATTCTCTCTATCGTGGTAGGACTAATCCTAGGGTTGACTGCCGGATATTTCGGAGGATGGCTAGATCAATTTCTGATGCGAACTGGGGAAATGGTGATGGCTCTTCCCTGGCTGTACCTACTGCTGGCAGTGCGAGCACTCCTGCCGCTGCACGTCTCTCCCATTCAGACTTTTATGCTCCTAATTATCATCATCGGGGGGATCGGTTGGGTGAGGCCCGCCCGCCTGATTCGCGCTGTGGTGCTGAGCGGAAAGGAGAGCGACTTCGTCCAGGCGGCGCGTGGTTTCGGGGCATCGCACTCTTATGTTATCCGCCGCCATATCCTGCCGCTAACATACACCGTAGTCATTACCCAGATGACGATGTTGATTCCTCAGTATATTCTGGCAGAAGTTAGCCTCTCCTTTCTGGGACTGGGAGTCGGAGAACCCGTCCCTAGTTGGGGGAATATGCTGGCTGAAGGAATGCAGTATCACGCCATGGTCTCGCACCCGTGGCTGCTGGTTCCGGGGCTTGCGACCATTCCGGTTCTGCTGGGTTATTTGACCCTGGCTGACGCGCTTTTGCGCCGTCGTAACCAGTGACATACTCCCATTGACAGTACGACTATGGGTAATGGATTTTAGACAGTACCATGTTTTGTATCCTTTTGGCGCGTAACGAGATAAACTACCTTGCAGGCGACCGCCCTTGACCCGTTTTGGCCACAGAATCGTACTGTTTTGGACGCTCGGACTCCCTCTTTTTGGCGCTCAAGACATGCAGGTGGATCAGGGAGTTTCCGGTCGTTCGGGAGGGTCTCTGGAGTACGCCCAGAGAACCGAACCCAAGACCCTGAATCCGGCATTTGCGGGGGACAACCCGTCGCGCGAAGTCATTCACCGGATCATGGCCGACCTAGTCCACATCAACCGCGAAACGCAGCGCACGGAACCAGCATTAGCTAAGTCCTGGTCGGTTTCACCTGATGGACTACGCTATACCTTGGAGTTGCGGCGCGGCCTTCGTTTCTCGGACGGCCAGCCGTTTGACGCCGATGACGTGGTGTTTTCCTTCCAGGCGTATCTGGACGAGAAGCTGAATTCGCCGCAGCGCGATTTGCTGGTGATCAACGGCAAGCCCGTGCAGGTCCGTAAAGTCGACTCTTACCGCCTGGTTGTGGCTTTTCCCAGTCCTTATGCCGCGGCCGAGCGCGTATTCGATGGCCTCAGCATGATGCCCAAACATCTCCTGGAAAGGGCCTGGAAGGAAGGGAAACTCGCTGATGCCTGGGGGCTGCGCACCCCGCCGGCCGAAATCGCGGGACTCGGTCCATTTCGGGTGAAGGCATACGTGGCTGGGCAGCGCATCGAACTGGAGCGGAATCCGTATTATTGGAAGATCGATAAGGCCGGCACCCATCTGCCCTATCTGGACACGGTGACTTTTCGCTTCGCCGGCACAGAAGATATGCAGGTGATGCGGTTTCAGGCCGGGGAGTCCGATATTCTGAACCGCGTGGGCGCGCGCAACTACGCCGTGCTGGAAAAGGATCGCGAGCGTCGAGGGTATGTGTTGCGCGACCTGGGTCCCGGCCTGGAGTACAGCGTGCTGTTCTTCAACCTGAACGAGATTTCTGAAGGCACGTTGCCCCAGGTTGCCGCGCATCAAAGTTTCTTGCGCCGGGTGAGATTCCGGCAGGCGGTTTCTCAGGCAATTGACCGGGCGGCCATGGTTCGGCTCGTGTATCTGGGCCATGCCGCCGCTCTGGCCAGCCCGCTGCCGCTCGGCAATAAGAACTGGATCGATAGCAGGATCGCGGCGCCCGTTTTTTCCGTGGCGAAGGCCCGCGAGACTCTGGCCGCCGATCGCTTTTCCTGGGCTCCCGATGGTTCGCTGAAAGATCCCGCCGGCCGCCCTGTGGAATTCTCCATCCTGGCGAGCGCCAGCAACGCCGAGCGCGTGCAGATGGCCGGCCTGATGCAAGCCGACCTGAAGCAACTGGGCATGCAAGTCCACGTAGTCACACTGGACACCCGCAGCCTGCTGGACCGCGTGCAGCGCACGCACGATTACGAGGCCTGCATTCTGACCCTGCAGGAGGCTGACGCCGACCCCACCCCGGATATGGGCGTGTGGCTCTCCAGCGGGCCCAATCACCTGTGGCATCCTGAGCAGAAGTCGCCTGCGACCCCGTGGGAAGCGGAGATCGATGGTCTGATGCGGCAGCAGATGGTCACGCCCAAATATGCGGCGCGCAAGCAGCTTTTCGACCGCGTGCAGGAGTTGCTGGCTGCCAACTTGCCGGTGGTTCCGCTGGTCAGTCCCGACATCCTGGTGGGAGCGAAGGCAGCATTGGGCAATTTCCGGCCGGCGGTGCTGGATCATTACACTCTTTGGAACATTGAGGAGCTTTACTGGCGGGGGCCGAATCCGGGAGTTCGTCAATGACCGTGCCTGCGGCGGATTGGACCAATACCCGGCTGGTGGAGGAATGCCTGCGCGGAAACGAGCAGGCGTGGAACGTCCTGGTGGACCGATACAAGGGGCTGGTGTTCTCCATTCCCATTCGCTATGGCGCCCTGCAGCAGGACGCCGCGGACATTTTTCAGGCGGTCTGCCTGGATCTATTCAACGAACTGCCCCGCTTGCGCGATGCCGAAGCGTTGCAGGGCTGGCTGATTCGGGTCACCACGCATAAGTGCTACCGCTGGAAACGGCAGCAGCCCTCTTTGAGCACCGAGTGGGACGATCAGCAGGTGCAACAGGTTTCCACCGAAGGCTTGCCGGCAGATCTGATGGCCGAGTTGGAGAAGGAGCAACTGATTCGCCAGGCTCTGGCCGAACTGCCCGCACGCTGCCGCCAGATGATCGAACTGCTGTTCTTCGAACAGCCGCCTTTGGCTTACGACGAAGTGGCTCGCCGGCTGCGGCTGGCCAAAGGTTCCATCGGGTTCATCCGCGGCCGCTGCCTGAAGCGTCTCAAAGACATTCTGGAGAGCAAGGGGTTCTGATGCCAGGCCCACCACGCAAGCCCGCATCGGTCGAGACCCTGTTGCAGCGTTTGAGCAAGGAGCCGCAGAAGCGCGCGCGCCGGGCGTTGCTCCAAAAGGCCAGGCCGTTGTGGGGGCCGGAGCTGGTGACTCGCCTGTACGACGAAGTGGTGCGCCTGGCGCGCATCGACCTGGGCGAAGCCCAACGGCTGGCCGAAGCCGCGTCCGACGTAGCCGGCCATGGTGAGGACGAAGCTGCGCGTGCACTGGCCAAGCGCGCCATCGGGCACATTCACTTTCTGAAAGGCAACCATCCACCGGCCCTCGAACACTATCGCGATGCGCTGGAAATCTACGAGCGTCTCGGCAGGGAAGTGGAATTGGGCCGTACGCTGAGCGGGGCCCTGCAGACGCTCATCTATCTGGGCCGCTATGACGAAGCTTACGCCTGGGCGCAGCGCGCTTCGGAGATCTTCGAGCGCCACGGCGACCAGCTTCGCCTGGCGCGCCTCACCAACAACATGGCGAACATCATGTATCGCCAGGATCGCTTCGAAGAGGCGTTGGAGTTGTACCGCCGCGCGCTGGCCACCTTCGTGACGGTGGACGACCCGCAGGACGTCGCCATCACGCTCAAGAACATGGCCACCTGCCAGATCAGCCTGAACGATTTTCGCCAGGCCCTGGCCACCTATCACGAGGCGCGCGCGTACTGCGTGAAGCATGATATGCCGCTGCTGGTGGCGGAGGCCGATTACAACATCGCGTACCTGTATTACCTGCGCGGCGAGTACACCCACGCTATCGACCTCTACCGCGTGACGCGCGAGCATTGCCACGAACTGGGCGACATGTACCACCAGGGACTGTGCGACCTGGATCAGTCCGAGATGTTCCTGGAACTCAACCTGAGCGAGGAAGGGGGCCACCTGGCGCAGCGCGCGCTGGAGACTTTCCAGCAACTCGGCATGGGGTACGAAGCGGCCAAGGCCATCTCCAACCTGGCCATCGCCACCAGCCACCACGGCGACGCCGAAGGCGCCCTGGAGCTATTCCGCAAGGCGCGCGAGCTGTTCGCCAAAGAGCACAACCTGGCCTGGACCGCCATCATCGACCTTTACCAGGCGCTGGTGTTTTTTCAGGATGGCAGAATGGCGCAGGCCCAGGTGTTGTGCGAGGCTGCTTACCAGTTCTTTTCCCAATCGCCCCTCATCGGCAAGGCGGCGCTGTGCCAGTTGCTGCTGGCGCGCATTCATCTGAATTCCGGCCGCACGATGGAGGCGCGTGCGGTCTGTCTGGAGGCCGTGGCGCGCACTGAGCAAGCGGAAACGCCGGCACTCGCTTACCAGGCGCACTTCGTGCTGGGATTGATCGAAGAAGCGGCCGGGCGTCCCGAAGCGGCCTTTGACGCCTATCGCGAGGCGCATAGACGGCTGGAGGGCATGCGCAGCCACCTGACAGCCGAAGAGATGAAGGTCGCGTTCCTCAAGGACAAACTGGCGATCTACGAGGCCCTGGTGCGCATGTGCCTGGGGCGCGGCTCTTCGCCCGCCGACCAGGAGGCCGCGTTTGTCTATATCGAGCAGGCCAAATCGCGCAGCCTGGCCGACCTGATCGCTTACCGCGGCAGCAGCCTCCCCAATCCGCGGGAGACTCACCGCGTGATGATCGAGCAGGTAAGCTCCCTGCGCGAGGAGTTGAACTGGTACAGCCGCGCCATCCAGCTTCTGGAGAGTGGAGCGGCCACTCTGCGCGCCCTGCACCTGGAGAAACTGCGCCGCGCCGCACGGGATTGCGAGCGCCGCCTGGTGGAAGCCATGGCCAGCCTGCGGGTGGAGGACAAGGAATACGCCAACGTCGAGGAGGCCCGATCGATTGACCTGGAAACCATCCGCTCGGCCCTGCCCGAAGACGCCATGTTGCTGCAGTATTACCGCGTGCAGGATCGCTTCTACGCCTGCCTGCTGGCGCGCAACAGCCTGAAGATCGTGCCGGTGGGGTCGGCGCCGGAGTTGCGGCGGGTGCTGCAGTTGTTGCGCTTCCAGCTTTCCAAATTCCGTCTCGGCAAGGAGTACGTGCGTACTTTCGATCATCGGCTGATTGATGCCACGCACGAACACCTGCGCCAGTTTTACGACCATCTCATCGCGCCCATCGCCGCCGACCTTTCGTGCCGGCAGTTGATCATCGCGCCGCACGAGTTTCTGCACTACCTGCCTTTCCACGCTCTGCCCGAGGGCGACGGCGGCGGATATTTCGGCGACCGTTTTTCCATTTCGTACACTCCCAGCGCCAGCGTGTACTACTTGTGCCGCACCAAGAACGTGACATCGTCGGAGGGCTCCCTGGTGTTGGGCATTCCCGATCCGGCCATCCCGCACATTCAGGAAGAAGTGGACGCGGTGTCGTCGGAGCTGCCTAATTCCGAAGTCTTCCTCGGCCGGGATGCCACGCTCGAAGTGCTGCGCGAGAAGGGCGCGCACAGCCGTTTTGTGCACATCGCCACGCACGGCTGGTTCCGCCAGGATAATCCGATGTTTTCCTCCATCACGCTGGGGAACTCGGACCTCAGCCTGTTCGATCTGTATCAGCTCAGTCTGCCTTCGGAACTGGTCACGCTCAGCGGCTGCGGCACCGGACTGAACGTAGTGGTGGGCGGCGACGAACTGCTCGGTCTGAAGCGCGGCCTGCTGTACGCCGGCGCGCAAGGCGTGCTGCTCACGCTATGGGACGTCCACGATCAAAGCACCGCGGAGTTCATGAAGCTCTTCTATCAACGCTTCAAGCTGCATCCCAATAAGGCGGACGCCGTACAGTACGCCATGGCGGAGATTCGCAAGACGTATCCGCACCCATTCTATTGGGCGCCGTTCGTGCTGGTCGGCAAGTACGAGTAGGAGAAAATCCGTCGGAGAAAATCCGTCAGCCTGATCCGCGCGATTTATTGCAGATTGCTATTAATCGCGCGGATCAGGCTGACGGATTTTAGTTTCCACCGCCGGGTCTAATCCCTTCGCCTTTCAGGCGAATAGCTTCCAGCAGGTTTCACTTTTGCTTGCGGCGCGGTTGCGAGCTTTGCAAATCGCGGCTACACGCGGGTTTTTGGCGACGGTGACGGATGCCGTCTGAGGCGCGTGCACGGGTGCCATAAGGTGCCGTAAATAAATAAACTTTACAACAACAATCAGTCGTGTTATTACGTTGGGTGTG
>OKRF01000035.1 GCA_900290315.1 Candidatus Sulfopaludibacter sp. SbA3
CCGCCATGAAGGCGGTCTGGAAGCCGAGGAGCCCCTGCCCGTCCACGGGTCTGCCCTGGCCGGACGTGCATGCCGAGAGCGTCACCAGTTGAACTCCGGAAAGATCGAGATGGAGGATGTCGTCGGCCGTAAGCCGCGTTTCCGGAGTCCCGGAATTGGCCAGAGACAATGCCACACCGGCCCCGCGGAATGCCTCTGCCAGGGTCGCGGACTTGGCACTGCTCCAGAAACCGTGTGTGGCGAGGTGCAGCAACTGGGTGTTGGGAATGCGCTCGAGGATGGCGGCACGCGTAGCTTGGGAACCGCTCAGAGCGATAGTCTGAAATCCCGCGCTGGTGGCCAACTCCGCCACCTTCCTGGTTTCCGGTTCCGTTCCGGGCAGCCGGTTGAAACTCCCCGAGCCTATGCCGTAATCGAGAGCGCCGACGACGAGAGCCCGTCTCGCGCCGGTAGAGGTAGATGCGTTCCGCAGCCGGGCGAAGTCATAGGCGGAGGGTACGATGGAGATGGATGCCTGGATTCCCATATCGAGCATCAGCGATGCGAATGGGACCAGCGCAAACGAAGAATCGGGGCTCAGCAGGATCGCCATCGTGCCCTTGGGGAGATCTGCGATCAGAGGTTGCACGATGAGGTGCTGCAGCGTTTTCCAAGCCTCCGCGCGGCCGCTCTTGCCGGAATTGAGGATGCGTACGCCGCGCGACTCGGAGGCGCCTCCCACGAAGTCCTGTAAGAACGCGTTCACTGCCGTATCGATTGGTTCCGCGGGTCCCAATTGCATGGCACGCGACGGCACGTCTTTGGCGCTGATCACCGCCACGTAATGTTCGGCGCCAAAATGGTCGCCCTCATGGGCGCGATATTTGTAGACATCGATGAACGCCTCGTGCGGCTGGAGCAGATCGAGGAAGCCGAGCGGGTTGACTTCTTCCTCACTCGCCTCTCTCATTAGCTGATAGGCCTTTGACATAGGATCGAGCATTTTTTTTACGCGCTCGGCGATCGCGGGACGGGCCGCCGCCTCCGGATGATCTTTCACGTAATCGAGCATCGCCTGCTCCTGGGCTTCCTTGGAAAGGCTCGCGATCCTGCGCTGCTCATCCGGAGGCAAGGGATTCATGATTCCGGCCACCGCGCGGGCGTCCGGCAGAGCTTCAATCGCCGCGGTGCGCTCTTTGCCGTAACCCGGCAGAACCGTCATCTTTCGCGGTGCGGCCATCTCCGTAAACACGCCCTTGGAGTACGCCATCCCAGCGTATCCGGGAACCCGGTCCCGACCCGGTGAACCTTCGCGGAGAGCGCCCGCCGCGCCGCACACGTACTGAATGATGGACGCCGACGCCAGGCTGTTGGCCGAACTCGACGCCAGCTTGTCATCCAAACCCGCCTGCGATCTCTGATACGCAGTGCCCACCTGGGTCGCGGCGGTGCGTTCATCGATTCTGGCGCAAGCTCCGGCCGGGTCAATCATGTTTTGGGCCACTTGCCCGAGCGTCGTCACATCGAATGCGATGGGCTTCACCACCCGGCCGGATTGCAGCGTTCGTTCCACCTCCGCGTAGCGATCGAGGATTTGGTCCGCGGTCAGAGATTGTTCGTTCGCGGTCCTGGGAACCGTGGGAGGCGGGGGTGCGTGCCGTTCCTCTTCCAGTAACTTCAGGGTCTCGGAGGGAAGCATGGCTTTCTTTGCGGCCGCGTCGCCCAGCGCCAGATAATGATTGGTCAGATCGTTCAATCGCAGAATGCGTGCGGAATCGCCCCAGGAAGCGGGCGCTTGGGCCAGCCCACGAATCATCCTCGCCATCACCAATGGTGAGACCCCTACTTTCTCGTAATACTCAGCGGCCATTAGCAGATACTGCTCCGACTTTTCATGGTTTCCCTTTATGCTCTCGTAACCCGACAGAATTTGCGCGCGCGAAGCCAGTTCCAACGGGGTTGCGTCCGGCTGCGTCATGCGTACCTCGAGCGCCCGTTCACAGGCCGACAGATCCTTCAGTACAGGCACCATGTCACTGAGGCATTTACGTTGCAGGTCCTTCCAATAGGCGACGGACTTTGAACCTTCCGGCTCGCGAAGCTGGATGGCCTTATCCAGGAACGATGCAGCCTCCGGAACGCTCCCTGCCTTATCCAGGAACGATGCAGCCTCCGGAACGCTCCCTGCCAGTAACCCTCCGGCCTCTTCGAGTGCCGCGAGATAGCGCGGGTCCTTCGTGCCATACTGGGCCGCTGCTGCATCGACCCGCGCTTGAAAGAACTTCAACATCTCCTGGTTGAGGTTCTGGGCGAAGTTCGTCATCGCCGCAGAAAACGCCGGACCGTACTCAGGGCTGCCCGGATCGGGTAACTTCCACTTGGATTGGACGGACTTGAAGAGCTCCTGATNNAGAATCGCTGATGATCCGCCTCGGGTAAAGGGTCGGCAAACGATGGGACCGGCACCTCCGGAATCGGCCGGACGTAAAACACGTCGCGCTCCAGGGTATCGGCCACAAGATTCTGCTGGCCCTGACAGACCTGGATCGACCACGCGCAGGCAAGCGCTACGACGAAACGCATTGTTGTCCTTCCAGAAAGCGTATCACGTCATTTTCAGCGTAGGAATCAACCACGGCCCGAAGGCTCACACACCGCCGCTGTCATGGTGATCGTCTTGGGCGCAGATTCGCCAGAACCTGCGGTTTGGATCAGCGAGGTGGCTGCCAGCGCCGCATCGATTACGCCGACGGCGCCGACGTCTGGAATGTCCGCCGCCACTGGCCGGAACTCAAACCCCGACTCCAGGACGACCTGCTTCACGGCCGGTATCGCTTCCAGCCTCTGCGGCGAATCCAGGCTGTCGAAGGGGGTGCATCGAGTTGTGGGCAGATCTGAATCCCCGAGCCGTGTGTCCGCCGCAAATCCGTGCCAGGCTCGAAATTCGCCGCCAGGCTCGAAATTCGCCGCCTTTTGGCGAATCTTCGTGCCTGGCTCGAATTTGCCCCTTCGCGAAATCCCGACGCGTTTTCCAGCCATTTTCATCCTGCCGAGTGAGCCTTCGCCTCATCAGCCGACTCTCGCGAAAATCACGAGCCGCGGCCGCCAGCGTTACCCGCACCCATTTTCATGGGTGTCATTGCCCCGCGCGGGCCCCCCAACAGGCTCGATTTCCCCGCAAGCTGTTACCACGTGCCGGGGCGAGGCTGGCGAGGAGAAGCGCGGCGCCAAAGCCGCCGTGCGTCACGTCCGCACCCGGTTGCCGTCCCAACACTTCGTCTTCCGCAGCGATGTGAAGAGCTACTACGCCAGTATCGACCACGCCGTGCTGCTCGGCCTCGTTCGCGATCGTGTTGACGACCCTCTGGTGCTCCTCCTGGTGGGACAGTACCTCCACAGAACGGTGGACGAAAACGGTCTCTACACCTCGGTGATTCGCGGCATCAGCCTGGGCTGTCCACTTTCGCCGGTGATGGCCGCGATCTATCTGGAGCCGCTGGACCGCCGCATGGAGGCTTTAGGGTTGACGTACGCCCGCTTCATGGATGATTGGGTGATTCTCGCCCCCACGCGCTGGAGTCTTCGCCGGGCCATTGTGACGGTCAACCAGACACTCCGGGAACTCCGGGTGGAGCAGCACCCGGACAAGACCTTCATCGGGCGGATCGAGCGGGGGTTTACTTTTCCTGGCTATTGGATTACGGAGAAAGGCGTGACCGGGGTTGCGCCTTCGGCTTGGGAAGCCTTTCGAGAGCGTGTCGTCCGGCTTTATGAGCAAAATGCGCCGCGGGAAGAACTCCCGGTGCGCATTGAGCGATACGTTCGACGCTGGAAGCGGTGGGTTCTGAGCGGTGTGCGCGGCGTCAGCACTGGTGCGTTGGCGCAGACGGCCGCAGGCCTTGGGCTATCCGCGTTCGGGCCCGGAAAGCGGCTGCGAGAAGAGCCGTCAGAGTGAGGAACCCAGTGGCGGGCTCAGGCACACCGCCGGGAGGGTCAAAATCCGGCCCCCATAATCCCGGGGTATTGTTGATTGCGAACGAGGTTATACCCGTGCTAGGGGCAAACGAGGCGTAATCTCCCGTGGGCCCGACCATAAGTTCCCCAATCTGGGTGCTGCCGATCGTGCTCCACGGTGCTTTATCGATGATCTGAAAAAGTTCAAAAGTAGCAGACTCGAGGGTGCCATATCCGTCGGTTGTAACCAAGAATTGCGTAAGGTGTGCCGATCGGGGGAATGTATCAATCGTCGTGTTGGTTTGAGTCCAATCGAATACCCCGTCCGAGAATGAGTAGGTCTGAGGGGTAATCGGGTAATCGGTCAAGTTTGGCCCGAGTATGGTGGAGGTGGTGAAATCACCCGAGATGTAGTCGGATGTCACGTAAGGAAAGGTCGCAAACGTGAAGTTGTCTCCGAGGTAGGCGTACACTTCATTGGCGGTGGCTAGGGGCGTAAGGAGTGGCGCGAAAAAGAGTAATCCAAGAACGTAGGCGGGTCGTATCAAGAATGTCCGCCGCCGCTGGGAAAGCGTAAGGGGTTGCGGAGTGCGCATCGACGATCCTCCGTTCTGAGCGCGATGTAGCCTAGAGGGTACATGACCGAGGCGACGGTGTAAAAGATATACAGGCCCGAATCTCTGTATATTGGTACCTTTCCGATGTTTCCCGGCCCTTTACCTCACTGGGAGAACGCCTTCTCCATTTCCATCTGAACCGGAACAATTCGCGCTCCGAATCCACGGCAAAATAATTCGCCAATCAATTATCCTTCCCGTTGTGTTTTTCCGGTTAGCTCTGTGAGGGAGGAAACGATGAAGCATCGCGGCCTCCCGAAAGGAGAGAATTTATGAAAACGCTTGTGAGACACTGGGTGGCCCTGTGCATACTGACGTGTGGTGTTTCCGCGGCCGCTAAGGAATTTACCATTGTCACAATCGACGCTCCGGGTGCGGCCGCTGCCAGCGGCTTCGGCACCGAGGGCATCGCAATCAGCCCATCCAGCGTGATTACTGGACTCTACGCTGGCTATAGTAAAGCGATGCACGCCTACGTCCGCACTCCGGACGGCGCCATCACTACGTTCGACGCGCCCGGCGCGGCCACCACCAGTGACCAGTCACCCTTCCCCACGGTTGGGGCCAGTCCGGGCACTTACGCGGTCGGCATGGACACCGCCGGGAGGGTCACGGGATATGTCATTGACACGTCCAATGTGGGCCACAGCTACTTACGAACTCCGGACGGCGCAGTCACTATGTTTGACGTTCCGGGCGCTGGCACTGGCAGCGGGCAGGGCACGTTTGCCGGGAGTCTGAACACCACAGGAGCGATCTCGGGTAACTACATTGACTCAGACGGCGTGTGGCACGGCTTTCTGCGGGCCTCTGACGGCGCTATCACGCGGTTCGATGCTCCGGGCGCGGGCAAGGGAGCCGGCCAGGGCACGATGGGCGGTTGGGCCCAATGCATCAACGCGGCGGGGGCGATCGCCGGATACTATGTGGACGGAAACAACGTGAATCACGGCTTCCTGCGCGCTCCCGACGGTACCATCACTGGGTTCGAAGCCCCTGGTGCGGGGACGGGAGACGGCCAGGGGACTTTCGTCTGGGCCATCAATCCCGCCGGCGCCATCACCGGAACTTATGTGGATGGCAACAATGTGTATCATGGCGTACTGCGCACGGCCGATGGGAACTTCATTATCTTTGACGTTCCCGGAGCGGGCACGGCCTCCGGCCAAGGCACCCAGGGCGAGGGCATCGACCCGTCGGGCGCGATCACGGGATATTATACCGATGCGAGCGGAGTATCTCACGGCTTCGTACGCGCGCATCACGGCGCGATCACCGAGTTCGACGCCCCAGACGCGGGAACGGCCACCGGTCAGGGCACCTTTCCGATGACCAACAACCCGGGGGACACGATCACCGGATTTTACGTGGACAGCAACGGCGTCTGGCACGGCTTCGTGCGCAAATGAGTGAGCCGGGTAGGACAGACGATCGGTTTTGGTCGTCTGTCATCCCCCTCAGCGGAAGTTCTCCACCAACATCAGGTCATTGACAGAGGAGTCAAGCCTGGTGTAGAGAATCGTGCGGCCGTCGGGAGACACGGTGAGACCGAGTTCCACGTCGCCCAGATTTCGAGCTACGGTAGTGGACCTGCCAGTGGCGAAATCGTAGAACTGCAGCCGTGTCTCGACGGAAGGCTGGTCGATGTAGTAGATGCCCTTTTCATGCACCGCGAAGGCGCGCTGAATGACTCCTTCCACAATCTTGACGGGCTGACCGCCGGAGGTTGGAAGGCGCCACAAGGCACTCACGTCGGGAGTCTGGGTGTAGTAGAGGGAGGCGCCATCCGGCGACTCGAAGCCTACGTACCCAACGTTGTGTGTGACCTGTACGGGCTCTCCACCAGTTATGGGAACTTTCCAGATCTGAAACTCTCCGGTGCGGTTCGAGCTGAAGTAGATCCACTTCCCGTCGCGGGAGAAGCTGGCGACGGGTTCGCTGGCCAGGCCGGAAATGAGGCGTTTGGGCTTGCCGCCGGCGGCGGAGATCACGTAGACGCCGTAACGGCCTTCGGGATTGGACTCGAACATAACCAGTTGGCCGTCGGGCGTCCAGCGGGGCATACCGGCCCAGTCAGCGCCCAATGTGGCGTTCATTGAGGTGAGCTGGACGGCGTTCGAACCGTCGGGGTCGGCGGTCCAGATCTCGTTTGATCTGGAGCGATCTGACTCAAAGGCGACACGGTGCGCGTCAGGTGAAAACTGGGGGTTGGCGTCCTCGCGCGTGGAGGTAATGGTTGGGATGGGCGGAGAGGGCGCTGGAACGCCGGGGGCGGAAGTCTCGATACGCCAGATGCTCCCGACGGCAATGATGCGGACGTAGACGAGCCGGGACGGGCGGCCCGGTTGTGGGCGGGAGACCGCGGCCATGGTTCCGTTTTCGCCCACGAAGGGAAGCCGCGCGGGCGTGTGGCCGCCGGAGACGGGAACCCTCCAGAGGCTACCTGCGGAGGAAAAGAGAATCTCCTTGCTGTCGGGCATCCACGTCAAGTAGTCTCTGTTCCGGTCCACAAACGGGAGGTGCGTGGGTTCGCCCGCGGCAGTCAGACTCTTCCCCAGGGGGAGCAGGTGAAGCTCGGCTTTCGGGGGAGCAGACTCGCGCTCGAAGACCAGCCAACGGCCGTCGGGCGAAACCGCGGGGTGAGTATCGCCGACCACAGGCGGCTGGGGATTGGTCAACTGCCGCTTCTCTCCGGTTTCGAGTGAAACCACAAATAAGGCGTCGGGCTTCCCCTGGCCCGTCGAATCCGTCACCACCAGACAGTCGCTCGCCGGACACCAGGCAAGGAACGTGGCGAAAAAGTAGTTCTGCGTCCGGATCTCTGCCAGTTTGCGCTCCGGCCCGCCCAGAGGAGGGATCAGCATTAATTCGCTGGTCCCGCTTTGCACAATGCCTCCTGTGCGAATAAATGCCGGCGCTCGCGACTCACCGCGGAGGAAGGCGATCCAGCGGCCGTCGGGCGACCAGGCCGGGTCGTAATCCCGGCGCGGGTCGGCGGTCAGCCGCAAGGGAGAGCCGACACCGATTTGCTGCACGTAGATGTCGAAGTTATCCTGCTTGGGGCCATTCCACGCGAATGCGACGTAGTTGCCGTCGGGCGAAAATGAGGGAGAGCCTTTTACGCCGGGAAGCGTGGTGAGCGCGACGGCCCGAAGCGGCTCCGCCGGTTGCGTGGGCCACCACATCCGCCAGGCGAACCACCCTCCAACCAGCACCACCGGCACGGCGGCCGCCCAGACCCAGCGCCTCCGCGGCGACGCCGTCTTTATCGCCATCGGCGCGATGCCCGAATCCGACTCCTCCTTCACTTCTTCCAGCGCGACCTTCAGGTCATCCATGTGCTGGAACCGCCGCTCAGGATCCTTGCGTAGGCACCGCGCGATGATCCTTTCCAGTTCGTGTGGAATCTCTTTGCTTAGCGAACTCGCCGGTTCCGGCTCTTCCCTCAGGATCGCGGAAAGAACCGAGAGCTTACTGTCGCCGCGAAACGCGCGCCGTCCGGTCACGATCTCGTAGAGCAGGGCGCCGAACGAAAAAATGTCGCTACGGGTATCCACCGGCTTGCCCTGTGCCTGCTCGGGTGACATGTACGGCGTAGTGCCAACAATGGTGCCCTCTTCGGTCCGCGGTTCTGCTGTCCGGGTCTCTTCATCCTGATTCGGGGCGGGGTCCTCCATCTTGGCTAGTCCGAAATCCAGCACTTTCACTCCCGACCTCGTCACCAGCACGTTGCCGGGCTTCAGGTCCCGATGGACAATCCCCTTGCGATGCGCCGCTGCCAGCGCATCCGCTATCTGGATGGCCAGGCGCAACGCCTCTGGCACGGGCAGCGGACCGCGCAAGGGCTGGCCTTCCACATACTCCATCACCAGGTAGTTCGGCCCTACGTCGTAGAGCGTGCAAATGTGGGGATGGTTCAGCGCCGCCACGGCGCGGGCTTCCCGCTCAAAGCGACCGTTGAACCGCGCCTCAGATACCTTGATGGCGACCGTACGTCCCAGGCGCGTGTCCCGGGCCTCGTAGACCGTACCCATGCCGCCCGCGCCGATGATGCCCACGATTTGGTACGGACCCAACTGCAACGGGTGATTGAGCAGGCCGCTTTCGGTCTGGTCGAGCAGAGACCGCACCTCGCAGCGCAGTTCCTCGTCTTCCCGGCATGCCTCTCGCAGGAACGCGTCCCGCGCTGACTCATGCCGCTCCAGTGCGGAGTGGTAGAGCAGTTCGACCTGCCGCCAGCGATCCGGACGCATGGGCGAACTCCGCGCTAATTATACCGCCCGGCAATTGGGATTGCTCCGCGGGATTAACCGGAAAATGGGGCCTGGAACTATAATTGGCTGGAGAGATTGTGCCGTCCTCTTCAATGGAAATATCCCGGCTGCTGCGCGCCTGGGGCGATGGCGACCAGGCGGCGCTCAACCAACTGACGCCGTTGGTCTACACGGAACTGCACCAGATCGCCCACCGCCACATGCACCGGCAAGTGCAAGGGCAAACGCTCCAGACTACGGCGCTGGTCAACGAGGCCTATCTTCGTCTGGTGGATGTCGAGGGTGTGCGCTGGCAGGATCGCACGCACTTCTTTGCCGTCTCAGCGCAGATCATGCGGCGCATTCTGGTGGATTCCGCCCGCGCGCACCTCGCCGACAAGCGCGGCGGGCGCTTGCCGCACGTCTGCCTGGACGAATCCATGGACGCCTCTCCACAAAGCAGCGAGTCGCTGGTCACCCTTGACGATGCCCTCAACGCCCTGGAGGACATGGACCCGCGCAAAGCCCGCGTGGTCGAACTGCGCTTTTTCGCTGGCCTGAGTGTCGAGCAGATCGCCGAGATACTGAAAATCTCCCCTCCCAGCGTGAAAAGGGACTGGAAGCTGGCGAAGGCCTGGCTGACCCGCGAGCTATCCCGGTAGGACAGACGATCGTTTTTTGTCGTCTGTCAATTAGGGGCGGGCCGCCCCGCAAAACGGGATGAAAAACGGGCGGTGCGTAGCGCCGGCGGTCTCGCCGCCGGTTGCACTGGCCGGCCGGCGACAAGATCGCCGTGGTTGCACTGGCCGGCCGGCGACAAGATCGCCGGCGTTACCCAGTCGCTCGACAGGTTTTTCGACCCGGTCGCCTTCCTCGCCCGCTATGGTTCGTCCGCTGTCGGACCGTACGTCTGCGGCACGGGAATATCGTTGAGTCGCAGGTATACGCCGAGTTGCGCCCGGTGGTGCACGCCGTGATTGAACACGAATGAGCGAATCACGGCCACGCGCGGCATGGTAAACAGCGGCGTTCCCCCGGCGAGCAGAGTCCAGTTTCCCATGAACTGTTCGTTCGAAGCGCCAGCGAGTGCAGCCCGCGCCGCCGCAATATTCTCGTCGTATCGCTCCAGTAGTTCCTTCGACGAAGCGAGGAGCTCTGCCTTCGGGGGCTCCGCTCCGGGCGGTGCGTAGTCCAACTCGTCCTTGTTCAGCGTTTCCATCACCCAAGTGGGCAGATTGACGATATGAGTTGCGAGTTGGCCCATCGTCCAGGACTTGGCATGCGGCTGCCAGCCGAATTTCTCTTCGGGACACCGCTCCAGAACTTTACGAGTGGTGACCGCTTCCTGATCGAACTCAGGCAAGAGTGCGTCACGGATCAACATGAGTATCTCCTCTTGAGCAGTTTCGCCTTTTATTCGCCTTGAGTCAAGTGGGAATTTGTGAACTATCCGCGCGCCAACGCACGCACCACGCCCAGCGCCTTATCGATCTCTTCGGGGCTGTTGTATATATGCGTACAATGACGAATGGCCACGGCGTTGGACCCGCGTGGCCGCAGGCGAGCTCGATCCCACATCTCCTTCGCCAGTTGCGGACCACTCACGCCATCCACCCCATAGACTGTGATGCCGGCGCACATCGCCGGGTCGTCCGGGGAATAGATCTTGACTTTCGGAATCTGGCGAAGACCGGCGCGCAGCCGATCGCCCAGAAACTTGATGCGCTGCTGCACCCTCTCAGGGCCGATCTGATTGTGAAAGTCCAGCGCCGCATCCAGTCCCATCATCAGCGACATGCTACCGGTGCCGCGCTGGCTGAATCGCAGCCCGTTGTCGTCGTGGTTGTTCCACTGATGGCTGGCAACGCTGGACCACACTCCCGCCGCGCGTTCGCTGCGCATATACAGAAAGCCCTCGCCGGCGGGCGCCAGCATCCACTTGTGGAAGCAGCCAACATAGGCGTCGCAGCCCAGATCTTTCACGTCCACCGCGATGTGTCCGAAGGCCTGCGCACCATCGATCACGGTGAAGATGCCGCGTTCGCGCGCCGCGGCGCAGATCTGCCTGATGGGCAGGATGGCGCCGGCCGCGGTGATCACGTGAGAAAGAAACAGCACGCGCGTGCGCGGAGTCATGGCGTTCATCACGATTGCCAGAATCTCCGAGCCATCGTGCGCGGGCTTGGGCAATTTGAACTTCGTGACCGTGCCGCCGCGCCGCTGCGCCGCATTCAGCCAGGGACTTTCACCGCCGACGTGCTCCTGATCGCTCATGATGATCTCGGCGCCCGCCGGCAGGTCCAGCCCCGACGCCACGAAGCTGTTGGCGCTGGTGACATTGTCGGTGAGCGCCAGTTCTTTCATGTCGCAGTTCAACAGGCGCGCCGCTTTGGTGCGAATCGCCGGCACATCGCTGTATCCGGAGATCCAGTCCGCGCCGCTGTAATCCCAGTCGGCGATCTCCGTCGCCATCTTGCGCAGATGCTCCACGGTCTTTTCGAAGACTATGCGCGGCATGGCTCCAATGGTGCCGGTGTTGAAGAACGTTTTATCGCGCGGCATCAGAAACTGATCGCGCACTTTGGACCAATAGGCCGGATCTTCGGGGCGGGGCAATGCCGCTTGCGGAAGAAACGGAGCGGCCAGTGCGGATTTCAGGAAACTGCGGCGAGGGGTCATGACAAGCGATTATACCCGCGCGTCTTGAAATCGAACAGCCATTCTCAAAAACGGACACCGCGCAGCGGGTAAAACTCCTTATTTACCAACGTGTTCAGTGGAATCCTAATTGCACACTGCACACCTCATTATCGGACATGTCTCGAACATCATGAGCTACCTGCGGAACTCTCTCGTATCTCTTCTGATCGCTTCGACGGTGCTTGCGCAATCGTCGGAAGTCTCGATCCAGATGCCCAAAGAGCCGCCTGTGGTCGGCAGGTTCCTGCGACCATTTCATCTGGAAAAGCGCATCGTGCCACCGGCTAAGCTGACTAACTCGCCGCGACTGGAGCAACTGGTGCGCGCCGGAAATCTGTACCTCTCGGTGCAGGACGTAATCGCGCTGGCTCTGGAGAACAATCTCGATATCGCGGTGCAGCGCTACGCTCCGTTCCTGGCGCGGGAAGTGCTGCGGCGCGCCGAAGGCGGCGGCATTCTGCGCGGCACCGATTCGCCCGTGGTCGCCGGTCCCACCAGCGTCAGCACCGCCGGCGTCAGCACCAACGCCAACGGACTGGGAGGCGGCGGCCTCAACGCCGGAGGCAGCGTGGTGACTCAGATCGGACCCAGCCCGCCCAGCCTCGATCCCAGCATTGGTATGAACTTCAACGCCGGCCACTCGACCACGCCCCAAACCAATCTCAGCGTAAACTCCAACGAGGTTCTGACCAACAACTACCGTAACTTCGGCATTCAATATGGCCAGCAGTTCATCACCGGCACTTACGCGCAGCTCACTTTCAGCGATTCACGCGCCCATTACAACAGTGCGAACTATTTGTTCAATCCGTATCTGAGCGGTTACCTGGATTTCTACGTCTCCCAACCGCTGCTGCAGGGGTTGAGCATCGGCGTGAACAACCGCGACATCCGCGTGGCCAAAAACAATCTGAAGATCAGCGACATGATTGTGAAGGAGCAGGTGGTAGTCACCATCAGCGCCATTCTCAACCTGTATTGGGACCTGGTTACATTTAGCGATGCCGTGCGGATCAAACAACAGGCCCTGGAGATCGCGCAGAAGCTTTATGACGACAACCAGAAGCAGGTAGCCGCCGGCGCCCTGCCAAACATCGAACTGACGCGCGCCGCCGCGGCGGTTTCTTCCAGCAAAGAGGATCTGCTGTTTGCCCAAACCAACGTTTCCCAGCAGGAAATCGTGCTCAAAAATGCGCTCAGCCGCAACGCCATTCAAAACGCCTGGCTGGATGAAGTGCACATCGTGCCGCTCGACCATATCGTGGTTCCCAAGGCCGACGAACTCAAATCCGTGCCGGAATTGATCGAAGAAGCGCTTACCAACCGGATTGAGATCGAACAGGCCAAGCTGAATCTGCAGAGCCAGGAGATCATGCTGAAGGGCGATAAGAACGGATTGCTGCCCAGCGTGTCGGGCTTTGCGGAATTCACCAACCACGGCTTGAGCGGCCCGGTGAACGCGCTTTATGACGGAGGCAGCATCCCAAACCCGTTTTTTGTGGGTGGCAATTCCAACGCGATCGCACAGCTTTTTCGCCGCAATTTTCCGGACTACTCCGCTGGTGTCTCGCTTACCATCCCGTTGCGCAACCGGCAGGCGCAGGCCGACTACGTCACAGACGAATTGCAGCTTCGGCAGGCACAATTGCGGCTCCAGGGATTGTTGAACCAGGTGAAGGTGGACGTGAAGACCGCGGTGATCGGGCTGCAGCAGGCGCGCGCCCGCTACCAGGCTGCCGTGGATACCCGCGTACTCGCCGAGCAGAGCCTGAAGAACGAACAGCAGCGTTTCCAGTTCGGCGCGTCTTCGGTGGCCCTGGTGATTCAGGCGCAGAACGATCTGGCCGCGGACCAGACCGCCGAGGTGCAGGCGATGGCCAACTATTCCCACGCACGTATTGCTCTGGACCAGGCGCTGGGGCTCACCCTGGACGTCAACCACGTTTCCATGGCTGAGGCCGTATCGGGAAAGGTGCAAAGGGAGTCGATGCTTCCGGCCACGCTTCCCGCGCCGGGCCGGCAGGAGGTGCGCCGATGAAAACCGGTTGCCGAATCCTGTTGGCGTGGATGGTCCTCTGTACGCAGTCTGCCGCTCAGCAAATGCCCATCCAGCCCTCGCGGCCGCAATTCATGGCCCCTGTTCGTTCCTACATGGCGCAGCAGGTACCTCCGGTGCGGCTGCTCAACAGCAGCCGGTTGCACGACCTCATCCGCGCCGGGAGACTGTATCTCAGTGTGGCAGACGCCCTGGCGCTCGCCATTGAGAACAACCTCAACCTGGAGATCGAGCGGTACGGCCCACTTCTGGCGCAGTCTGCTTTGCAGCGCGCCCACGCGGGAGGACCCATCCGCGGCGTACCCAGTAGTCAATCGCAGATATCGGCGGTGGATAGCGGCGTCGGAGTGGCCGGCACCCTGGCGGCCGCGGGCCTGGGCGGCGGCGGCGGTGGTGGTGGCGGCGGTGGTGGCGGCGGTGGCGCGACCATTCAGCAGATCGGGGCGGTGACTCCTCAACTCGATCCGTATATCCAGAACGCGACCCTCTTTGGGCACGTGACATCTCCCCAGGCGAATACCACGCAGAGCCAGACCTCGGCCATCGTCGACAGCGTGCGCGCCTATAGCACCGTCCTGACCCAGAGGCTGATCAGCGGCGGAACCGTGCAGTTCAAAGACTACGAATACCACCTCAATGAAAACTCCCCTACCGATATTCTGAATCCGGTGGTGGGCCCGTACATGTCCCTGACCGTCACTCACAACCTGCTGCAGGGCTTCGGCGTGAAGCTGAACGGCCGCGGCATTCGCATCGCCGAAGTCAACATCCGCGGCTCGATCGAGACGTTTCGCTCGCAGTTGTTCAACCTGGTGGTGAATACCCTGAATCAATACTGGGATCTGGTGGCCGCCAACGATGAGCTGGCGGCGCGCCAGCGTTCGCTCGAGATCGCCCAGAAGTTCCGCGACGATACGGCCCACGAGATCGCCGCCGGGGCGCTGCCGCGCGTGGAAGGCCCTCGCGCCGATTCGGAATTTGCCAGCCGCTCGATGGATTTGACGATGGCGCAGCAGAACGTGGACTTGCGCTCGCTATCCCTGAAGACCTTGCTCAGCCGCGTATCGGACCCCGCGTTAGATGCTGCGGAGATCGTGCCCCTGGACCAGATCGAGGTCCCGGCAAACGAGGAATTGCCGCCGCTGCGAAAATTGCTCAATGACGCTCTGGAAAACCGGCCGGACGTCGCCGTCTCCAAGATCAGGGACCAGACCGCGGAGATGAATCTCGCGGGCACCACGAATCCGCTGTTGCCCACTCTGCAAGTGCAGGGGAGCACCACCAACCGCGGTATCGCCGGCACCCCGCAACCGGCCTCGGGAATCCCCGTGAACCCCTATTTCATTGGCGGATACGGCAATGCTCTGGGCCAGATCTTACGCCGCAATTTCCCCAGCGAATCGGGGGCTGTCGGGTTCTCCATTCCCTTCGGCAACCGCGTGCCGCAGGCTGATTACGGGGTGGATCAGTTGCAATTCCGCCAGAACGAGCTCACCAGCCAGCGCGATCTGAACAATATTGTAATTGCCATATCGAGTCAGATGAACGCCCTGCAACAGGCCCGCTCGCGCTACAACGCGGCGAAGGACACGCGCGAACTGCAGGAAAAGCTACTGGCCGCCGAACAGGAAAAATTCACCTCCGGCCTCTCCAATTTCAACACGCTCATCGGCGATCAGCGCCTTCTGGTGACCGCGCAGATCTCCGAAGTCAACGCCAAGAACACTTACGCCCACGCCCGCATCGCGCTCGACCAGGTGCTCGGCGAGACCCTGGTGAAGAATCACATCTCGCTCGACGATGCCCTCGCGGGTAAGGTGTCCAAAACCTCGACCGTTCCAGCAAACGTCGACGCGCCGAAGAACTAACGCCGAATCACGTTATCTTCCTCGGCGTCTCGGCGGTGAACAATTCTCAACTATCCCGCAACGCCCGCACAGGATCCGTCTGTGTAGCGCGCCAGGCGGGTACGAAGCACGCAATCAGGGAAGCCGCAGCCATCACCACGAATGCCGATCCAAAGGCCAGAGGGTCGCGTGGACTCTCCTGGTACAGCATATTTCCCATCAGCCGCGTCAGACCCAGGGCCGCCGCGGCGCCTAAGCCCGCGTAAATAAATAAACTTTACAACTTCGTATTTGGAAGAATCGTGTAATTCCATTC
>OKRF01000023.1:0-10727 GCA_900290315.1 Candidatus Sulfopaludibacter sp. SbA3
TGCCGGAGAATGTCCACGAATTCCAGGTAGCTGCGGGTCTCGCCGTCCTTGGCGCCGAGCATGCTCATCGCCGATAGGAACGGCACGCGCGTTCCGTCATCGCGATCGAAGCGACGGAGCAGGAGAACTGGCTTGCCGGCGACCACTTCGACACGCCAGGCCGGTACCGGAATGCCGGCCTTCGCCGCAAGCGTCAACGCCACCGCCTCCCAGCGGACCGCGTCGACTTCGTCGCCCTTGTTGGGAAACTTGGCAATCGCCAGATGCCCGCCGCGGTCCCGCACCGATGCCTTCGGACGGGCGCCGCCCAGGGAGGAACCGGGCGCGAGGAGAAGGCGCAGATCGTCGTCGTTGTCTGTGTCGCTCGCGATATGTTCGGCTGCCGAAAGGAGGCGTGGCAGCTCAATCAACGGAGGAATCTTCGCCGGGCTGTATTCCGCCAGGAACGGCCCGCCTTCCCGGGCGGAAAAGCGCAACGCTCCCATGCGAGCTTCGTCATCCACCATGAGCAGGTAGTCGATCTCCCGCAGGGTGCGCGGCGTCCGCTTTTCTCTTTCGGCGTGCAGTCGCTCGGCGCGGCGCATCAGCACACGCCCCCATCGATCTGGCGCCGAATCGCCGATGGCTCGGAAAAGCTTTTGGCCGGATGCGGTGTGGAATGGGCCAGGTCCAAGCTGCAGAGCTGGCTCCAGCGAGAAACGCAGGGAATTAGCCAGCCAGGCGCGGTCGTACTCAAAGGTCGCGCTTTCGCTTTCCTTGCGGGCGCGAGTCCACAGTCGTCCGACGAGGTGCGGGGTGCCTTCGAGGTCCAGGTAGACGAGAGCTTCGCTTTCCATCACCCGGCACCTTTGCGCGAGCGGGGAATCCGGATACGCTGCGGCAGATTCTCTTCTTCCAGCTCGATTCCCACAGAGTCGTGTCTGGGGTCTGCCACATCGGCCAAACGGTCGGCCATCCCCATGGTGTGGAGGACGGTCGCATACGCGCCCGCCGAAACCGTGGGGTCGCCCTTCTCGACCTTACTCAGGGTCATCCTGCTGATGGAGGCGCGCTCCGCCAGAATTGCCACGGGGATGCGCCTCCGCCGCCGTGCATCGCGAATGTCGCGGCCTAACTTGCGGAGGGCGCGAACGACTGGTATGGGTGTTCGTGGGGCCTTCATAAGGTCCATTATACTGGACGTTATGCCAGTTTAGGTCCACTATCGTGGACGTTATATCAGCGCCACTTCAACATTTCCCGAGCGCAGTTGTACCCCGGCGCGCCCATCACGCCGCCTCCGGGATGTCCGCCCGAGCCGCATAAATAGAGACCTGTGAGCGGCGTTCGATAGCGCGCCCAGCCGGCCACGGGGCGCATCACGAACATCTGGTCGAGACTCATCTCGCCGTGGAAGATGTTGCCCCCGGTGATGCCGAAGCGCCGCTCCAGATCGAGCGGCGAAAGCACCTGCCGGTGTTCGACGATCGAGCGGATGTTCGGCACGTACTCCTCGATCAGCGAGATCACGCGATCTCCGAAGGGCTCACGCAGTTCGTCCCAGGTCCCCTCGCGCAGGGTGTACGGCGCGTACTGCAGAAAGATGCCCATGATGTGCTTGCCCGCGGGCGCCAGCGAGGGGTCGTACATGGTGGGAATCGTCAGTTCCAGCAGCGGCCGCTGCGAGGGCCGCCCGTACTTGGCGTCGTCCCAGGCGCGCTCCACGTAGTCGATGCTGGGGCAGATGTGCATGGTGGCACGATGGTGCGGACCGGGCGCGCCGGGATACGCCGTAAATTCTGGCAGTCCGTTGAGCGCCAGGTTGATCTTGCAACTGGTACCTTCGATGCGGAATCGCCGGATGGCGGCGACGAACTCGGGGTCCAGATCGCGCTCGTCGCACAGGCGGAGGAAGGTGATCTTGGGGTCGAGATTGCTGGCAATGGCAGGCGCTTCGATTTCCTCGCCGCTTTCCAGCACCACGCCCGAGACGCGGCCGCTGCGCGCCAGCACCTTGGCCACCGGCGCGTTCGTGCGGATGGTGGCACCGGCCATGCGTGCGGAGGAGGCTATGGATTCGGACACCGCGCCCATGCCGCCGCGCACGAAGCCCCACAATCCGCGAT
Source organism: Candidatus Sulfopaludibacter sp. SbA3 (assembly GCA_900290315.1). Classification (GTDB taxonomy): domain Bacteria; phylum Acidobacteriota; class Terriglobia; order Bryobacterales; family Bryobacteraceae; genus Sulfopaludibacter. The sequence goes on from OKRF01000023.1 coordinate 2,106, forward strand.
GTCCCGCCACCCCGCCCATGCAGTGGTGCAGCAGGATGTACGCAGTGCCCGGCGAGCGCGGCCCGCCATTGGCGCCGATCACGCCATCGGTAGCCAGCGTCACCTTCACCTGCTCGGATTCGAACCACTCGTCCAGGAATTCAGCGGCGCTCTGGGTGAAGATCTTGACCAGCGCCACCATCTCTTTGGAGTTCAGGCCGCGCATCCGTCCGGCCAGCTTCAGGTAAGCCAGAAAATCTAACGCGCCGCGCGGCGGAAACTGCGGCGGCGTCACCAGCAGCAGTCCTTCGACCACTTGTGAGAGCCGCTCCAGTTGATCTTCGTAGGCCGGATACACCTCGGCATCGCGGCGCGAATATTTGGCGATTTCCGCAAGCGTCTTGGCGCGATCCTGCCACATGAAGAAGTGGCGGCCGTCCGGGAATGCGGAAAAGAAGGCGGGATCCTTGGCGTCTACCACGTACCCATGGCGCTCCAGTTCCAGTTCGCGCACGATGCGTTCCTGCATCAAGCTGGTGAGGTATGCTCCAGTGGAGACGCGGTATCCCGGCCAGATCTCCTCGGTGACTGCGCAGCCTCCCACTAATTCGCGCCGCTCCAGCACCAGCACCTTGCGGCCGGCGCGCGCCAGGTAGGCCGCGGTCACCAGTCCGTTATGGCCGCCGCCTATGATGGCTACATCGTACTTAGGCATGCGGCACGCACCACTCCCTTACGGTCGTGGCTCCGATCAGAGCCGCGCGCGTAAGCAACCGGTCCCGGCCTTCGACCCTGCAATTCTGGGGGATCCTCATGGCATGTCACCGCTTCCGAAACGCCACCACCGAAAGCGGCGGCAGCGTCACGGCGATGCTGTGCTCCCGATCGTGCCGCGGAATGGGGCGCGAAGAAACCAGCCCGCCGTTGCCGATGTTGGTACCGCCAAACAACTCCGAATCCGTATTCAGGACCTCTTCGTAGAACCCCTCTGCGGGCACTCCGAATTCATAGCCCTGACGCGGCACGGGAGTGAAGTTGCAGCAGAACAGCAGAAAATCGTCCGGATCTTCGGCGCGCCGCAGGAAGCTCATCACGGAGGCCTCCCAGTCATGGAAGTCGACCCATTCGAAACCGGTGTAGTGGAAGTCCACCTGGTAGAGCGCCGGGCTGGCGCGATAGAAGCGATTCAGTTCGCGCACCAGCGCCTGCAATTTGCGGGAACTCCAGCAGTTCCCACCGGATGCCTGCGTTGTAGTTCCACTCTTCGCGCTGGCCAATATCCTGCCCCATGAACAGCAGTTTCTTGCCGGGATGCGCCCACATGAAGGCCAGAAATGCACGCACGTTGGCGAACTGGCGCCATTCGTCGCCCGGCATTTTATTGAGCAGCGAACCCTTCCCGTGCACCACTTCGTCATGCGAAATGGGCAGTACGAAATTCTCTGTGAAGGCGTACAGCAGGCTGAATGTGATGCTGTTGTGGTGGAACTTGCGGTAGATGGGGTCGTTGCTGAAGTACAGCAGCATGTCGTGCATCCAACCCATATTCCACTTCATGGTGAAACCCAGGCCGCTGAGGTAGACCGGCTTGGAGACCCCGGGAAATGCGGTGGATTCTTCCGCGGCCGTGAAAGCGCCGGGTACTTTGTGAGCCACCTCGTTGAAGCGGCGCAGAAACTCGATGGCTTCCAGGTTTTCGTTGCCGCCGTACTGATTGGGGATCCACTCGCCGGCCTTGCGCGAATAATCCAGATACAGCATGGACGCCACCGCGCCTTGCGCGAATAATCCAGATACAGCATGGACGCCACCGCGTCCACACGCAGTCCATCAATGTGGTATTCCTGCAGCCAGAAGAGGGCGTTGGAAATCAGAAACGTCTTCACCTCGTTGCGGCCGTAGTTGAAGACGAGCGTGCCCCAATCGCGATGTTCGCCCTTGCGCGGGTCGGCGTGCTCGTAGAGCGCGGTGCCATCGAAAAACACCAGGCCGTGAGCATCCTTGGGAAAGTGCGCCGGCACCCAGTCCACAATCACGCCGATGCCCGCCTGGTGGCAGGCGTCGACGAAATGTTTGAAATCGTCCGGCGTTCCGAACCGCGACGTGGGCGCGAAATAACCGATCACCTGGTAGCCCCAGGATCCGGAATAGGGATGTTCCATGACGGGCAGCAGCTCGATGTGCGTATAGCCCATCTGCTTGACATAGGTCACCAGCTTGACCGCCAGTTCCCGATAGGTGAGCGGCTGTCCCTGCGGGCCACGCAGCCAGCTTTCCAGATGCACCTCGTACACCGACATCGGCGCCTTCAGCCACTCCGTCTTCGCGCGAGTCGCCAGCCATGCGCCATCGTTCCAGGCGTATCTGGTGGTGTCCCAAACTACCGAAGCGGATTTCGGCGGCGTTTCGCAATAGAACGCGTAGGGGTCGGCCTTGAGCTGTTGATAGCCGGCGAAGCGCGACTTGACGTTGTATTTGTACGACGTGCCCTGTCCTAGGCTAGGAATGAAAAGCTCCCACACTCCGCCGCTGCGCCGGCGCATGGGATGGCGGCGGACGTCCCAGTCGTTAAACTCGCCGGTGACTGTGACTGTCTCGGCGTTCGGCGCCCACACCGCGAAGCGCACTCCGCGCACGCCTTCCACTTCCACCGCATGCGCGCCCAGCGTGCGCCACGCTTCGTGCAGCGTACCCTCAGTGTGCAAATAGAGGTCGGAATCGGAAATCAGCGGTCCGAAGCGGTAGGGATCTTCCAGTTCGATTTCGCGGCCGTCATACAGACGCGCCCGCAGCGAGTAAGCCTGCTGGTCGCCGTTCAGGCCCGCGCAGAAGAAGCCCTGCGGGTGCATCCGAGACATGGCTACGCGCTCTCCGCCGGCCTGCACTTCCACGGATTCGGCTTGGGGAAGGAACGCACGAACCTCCCACCGGGTCTGCCCGGCCTTCTTGCGCACTACGTGCGGCCCCAGAATCCGGAAGGCGTCACCGTGGTACCCGCCGGCTATGGCTTCGATCTCTTCGGCTGTCATGAGAGTCTAATAGTCAAGTATGGACGATTTTCTCGTCGAAATGCCTAAAGCGGAGCTACATCTGCACCTGGAAGGCTCCGTGGAGCCGGAAACGCTGCACGAACTGGACCCCGCCACACCCGTGGAACAGTTCCGCGCTCTCTACCATTATGAGAATTTCGACGCGTTTTTGAAGGCCTTCGGTGTCATCGGCAAATGCCTGCGCCGTCCCGCGGACTACGCGCTGATCACGCGCCGGCTGCTGAGACGGCTGGCCGCGCAGAATGTACGCTATGCCGAAATCATCATCGCGGCGGGCGTGGTGCTGTGGAAGAATGAGGAGTTTGCTCCCATCTTCGACGCCATCCGCGTGGCCGCCGCCGAATCGCCCGTAGAGGTGCGCTGGATTTTCGACGCCGTGCGGCAGTTCGGCGTGGAACCGGCGCAGCGCGTCGCCGAACTGGCCGCCGACCGCATGGATCAAGGCGTGGTCGCGCTCGGCATCGGCGGCAGCGAAGAGCGCGGACCGGCCGAATGGTTCACGGACGTCTATGCCTTCGCCAGGAGTGCCGGTCTGCGCCTGGTGGCCCACGCCGGCGAAAGCATGGGGCCGGAATCGATCTGGGCGGCACTCAAGCTCGGCGCCGAACGGATCGGCCACGGCATCGCCGCCATTCGCGATGAAGCGCTCCTGCGGCACCTGCGCGAACGCGACATCCCTCTGGAGATTTGCATCACCAGCAACATTGTGACTGGGGTGGTGGCCCGCCTGGAAGAGCATCCGGTGCGCCGCTTGTACGATGCCGGCGTGCCCATCGTACTCAATACGGACGACCCCGCGATGTTCGGATGTACCTTGACAGGCGAGTATCAACTCGCGGCGAGCGCATTCGGTTTCAGCGAGTCTGAACTTCGCGCCCTCGCCGCCAATGCCTTCCGCTACCGCTTCGTACCGTTAAAATAAAACTCCCATGCAAAAAAAGATCTCCCCTGCCGCGGCCATCACCGGTTCCATCGCTCTACCCGGCGATAAGTCGATCTCGCATCGCTACGCCATGATCGCCGCCATCGCCGAAGGGGAGACGCGCATCTCGAACTACTCCACCGGCGCGGATTGCCACTCGACCCTGGGGTGCGTGCGCGCATTAGGGATAGAGGTGGAAGGCGCCGGCACCGAACTCGTGATCCGCGGCCGCGGACTCGATGGCCTCCGCGCGCCTGCCGCCGATCTGGACGCAGGCAACTCCGGTTCGACCATCCGTATGCTTTCCGGGATTCTGGCGGCGCAGCCGTTTCTGAGCCGCATCTTCGGCGATGAATCGCTCAGCCGGCGCCCCATGCAACGCATCATGAAGCCGCTTGCGGAGATGGGAGCGAAGATCGCAGCGCGCGACGGAAAATTTCCGCCGCTGACCATCGAAGGCGCCCCGCTCCACGCCATTGAATACGCCCTGCCGGTCCCCAGCGCGCAAGTCAAGACGTGTGTTCTGTTCGCGGGCCTGTTCGCCGATGGGGAGACTGTGGTGGTCGAGCCGGTGCGCTCACGCGACCACACCGAGATCGCCCTCCGCGAATTCGGCGCCGACCTCGCCGTGGAGCGCCAGAGAATCACGCTGGCAGGACGTCCGAAGCTCATTGGCCGGCCCCTGATCGTGCCGTCTGACCTTTCTTCGGCCGCCTTTTTCCTGGTGGCCGCGCTCCTGGTGCCGGGGTCGCGGCTCTCCATTCGCAACGTGGGCCTCAATCCCACTCGCTCCGCGCTGCTCGATTTTCTGGCGGGGATGGGCGCGAAGATCCGCATTCCCGAACTGGAGAGCATCAATGGAGAACTCTCCGGCGAGATTCAGGTGGAGCACTCGCACTTGCGCGGCGGCACCATCTCCGGTGCTCTCACCGCGGCATTGATCGACGAAATTCCGGTGCTGGCGGTACTCGGTGCGGCCACCGAAGAAGGCATCACCGTGAGGGACGCTGCCGAGTTGCGCATCAAAGAGACCGACCGCATCCAGACCGTGGCCGGAAATCTGCGCCGCATGGGCGTACAGGCGGAGGAGTTGCCGGACGGCCTAGTGGTTCCGGGCCGTCAGAAGTTTCACGCCGCCGAACTCGATTCCTACGGAGATCACCGAATCGCCATGGCCTTCGCGGTAGCCGCGCTCCGGGCCGAAGGCGATTCCGTCATTCGCGAAGCAGAGGCGGCATCTGTATCTTTTCCGGAATTCTGGGAGACGCTGGGAGGGATTTCGGGGTAAGACGAACCGTTCATTCACCGCGGAGGCGCGGAGGCGCGGAGGAAAACGCGGAGAAAGGCAAGAACCTTTTAGATTTTGAAGTGTTTGGTTTTCTCTGCGTTTTCCTCCGCGTCTCCGCGGTGAAGCTCAGCCCCGCAGTTCCGCGATCAACGCATCCAGGGCGATGACTTTCTGAATATTCCTTCGAATGAGCTGGGCGATTTCGTCTACTCGCCCTACCGCTCTGCGGATCCAGGCGAATTGCAGGCGTGCGGCCAAGGGCTCCAGGTCGCGGCGAATGTCGTCATTGCGAATCTCGCCGCCGGTCTGCTGCAGAATCAGGAGGTCGCGCAAGAGCTCGTACAGCACCTTCAGATACAGATCGAGCTTCTCGTTTTTGCTGCGGCCGATTGTCTCCGAGACCGGGACCCACGTGCCGAAGGGCGCCGCTCCCGCTGCCACTTTCAGCAACGTCAGCATGGCCGCCCGGCGCTTATCGTAAGCCTCCAGATCCAGCGAGACAGCCAGTCCCGGACTGCCCGCGGCCAGCGCAATCCGGCGCTCCGGCTGATCCAGATCGCGGGCCTGCACGAACTCGCGCATTTCTTCTTTGGAGAGCGGCGCGAACTGGAATGGTACGGCGCGCGAGCGTATGGTGGGCAGCAGGTCGTAGGCGTTCTCCGCCGTCATGATCAGCACCAAGTGATCGGGCGGCTCTTCCAACGTCTTCAGCAGCGAGTTCGCAGCTTGATCGTTGGCGCGATCCACGTGGTCAATCAGGAACCGTTGGCGCGATCCACGTGGTCAATCAGGAACACCCGCCGATTGCCTTTGTTGGGCCTGAATTGCGCGCGATCCTTGAGCAACCGCGTCTGCTGAATGCTGATTTGCCGCAACGGACCGTCCGGCGGAAAGGTGACGAAGTCGGCATGAGTGGCGAGCATCAACGGGTCGTCGTTGCGCTTCTCGGCGGGCAGCTTCTCGCGCGCCGCGATGGCTTCCACATTGGCGGGCAGGCTGAGGTCGTCGCGTTCGATCAGTTCGGCTTGGCCCAGCAGGTGCGCTCCCAGGCGGCGCGCCAGGGTCGCCTTGCCAACGCCCTCTGGGCCGGAGAACAGCAGCGTCTGCGCCAGGCGCCCCTGTGAAATCATCTGCTCCAACGCTTGCGTGACCGCCTGATTGCCCCAGAAGCCTTCAAACATAAGCGCTCACAATCTTCCAGACTTCGGCTTCGATGGAATCGATATCGGTGCGGCCGTTCACCAGTTTGACCCGTTGGGGTTCGGCCTCGGCCAGCGCGTGGTAAGCGTCGTACACCTTGCGATGGAACTCGATGGACTGGTCATCCATGCGCGTCTCGCAATGCGGCTCGNNACCAATAGGGTGAGGTTCGGCTTCAATCCGCGGCAGGCGATCTTGTCGAGGGCCATCACTGCATCCGCGCCCAATCCCCGTCCGCAGCCTTGATAGACCAGCGACGAATCGGTGAAGCGATCGGAGAGCACGATCTCGCCACGCTCGGTCGCAGGCATAATCCATTCATCGACATTCTGCGCGCGCGACGCGAAGTAGAGCAGAATCTCCGTGGTGGGACTCAATTCCTGATTGGCCGAGTCCAGCAGAATGCGGCGGATTTTCTGCGAAATCGGCGGCCCGCCGGGCTCGACGGTCTCCAGCACAATCCTGCCTAGCGCGCGCAGGCGCGCCGCCAGGCGATGCATCTGGGTGGTCTTGCCGGAGCCATCCATGCCTTCAAAGGTGATAAAAAGACCGCGGGCTGCCATGAGGAATCTCCATTGTAACGAAGGCCACGCTGGACAGACTTAACCGCGGATGAGTTCGACCTGCAGGCCGGGCACACGGAGACCGGCCCAGTTGCGTTCGGCCGTTACTGCCGGCACTTCAAGCAATAACGCAGTGGCCATGCAGGCCCGGTCACCGGGAGAAAGTCCGCGGCTGCGGAATTGGGGCGACAAGAGACCGGCCGTTTTCGCGGCTGCGGCAAGAGAGAAATCCAGGACCTTCACCTGGGTCTTTTTCAGTGCCAGTTCCGCCTCCTCCAGCGGCGCTCCTTTGCGGACCAGAACCGCGAGCACCTCGGCGGCATTGACCGCGCTCAGAATCCCCTCTGGCAAATCCGCCCTTACTTTCTCCCCACCAGGTTCATCGTACAGGAACGCCAGGACCGCGGAACTATCTAAGACCTTGGCCATGGTGTTCCGCTTCTTTCAGCTTTTGACCGGCACCCCGTTGCCGCTGCGCCCGTAGCATCTCGACTGCTGGCTTGCCTTTCCGGTATTTGGCGGCGATCCTTCGGGCCTCATCCAAGGACTGCTCCACCGTTTGCACCTCCAGACGGTTCGCGGTGATGACTACGAAAACCTCGCTGCCCGGATCAACCCGGCATGCCTTACGCCATTCCACTGGAAGCGTGATCCGTCCCTGATTGTCCACCTTACAGGTGACTTGTTCCATAACACCTATTCGTTTACGATACAGGGGACTCGTCTGCCCGACTCGGATCTGCCGCCGAAGCGCCCGCTGTACAATGGAACGCTAAAGGAACATCCAGGATGCTGAGACACATCACTCTTTCCATAGCACTTCTCTCTTTTGCCGTGCACGCGCAGCAGGGCGGCCGCGGAGCCGGAGGCCAGGGAGGCGCCCCACAGGCCGGCGGCCGGGTCCCCACTATTGAGGAACGCGTTGCCGGCATGCAGAAAATCGACGGCTACTTCCCGCTCTACTGGGACGAGCGGACCGGCAACCTGTGGCTGGAGATTTCGCGCTTCGATTCCGACTTCCTGTACGCCGGGGGTTTGGCTGCCGGACTCGGCTCCAACGATATCGGGCTCGATCGCGGCCAGGAAGGGCAGGGCCGCGTGGTCTCCTTCCAGCGCATGGGCCCGCGCGTCATGATGGTGCAGGGCAACGAATCGTTCCGCTCCTCCAGCGCCAATCCGGCGGAACGCCGCTCCGTGGAAGATTCCTTCGCCAAGTCCATACTTTGGGGCTTCGCCGTGGGCGCCGAAAGTAATGGCCGCGTGCTGGTGGACGCCACCGATTTCTTCGTGCGCGACGGCCTGGGCGCGGGTAACGCACTCGGCGGCACTGGCGCGGCCGTCTATCGCGTGGATCGCACGCGCAGCGCGGTCTATCTGCCGCGCACCAAGGCCTTCCCCAGGAACAGCGAGATCGAAGTGACCCTCACCTTCACTAATGAGGCCGCCGGCGGCCGCGGAGGCGGCGGTGGCGGACCAGCAGGAGGGCCGCCCGCGATCATTGTCACCGTCCCCGGCGCGGCAGCGGCCGGCGGGCGTGGTGGACGCGGCGGCGGATTCGGGGGCGGTCTGTTCTCCGGCACGGTCGCCAGCGTAACGCCTTCCGCCGAGGCGGTCACGCTT
>OKRF01000023.1:10737-16868 GCA_900290315.1 Candidatus Sulfopaludibacter sp. SbA3
GGATTACAGCGTGCCCATCGGCGAGCCCATGGTGGTGCGCTACATACGCCGCCACCGCCTGGAGAAGAAGAACCCCAACGCCGCCATGAGCGACCCTATCAAGCCTATCGAATACTGGGTCGACCCCGGCGCACCGGAGGACATCCGAAAAGCCCTGGTGGAAGGCGCCAGTTGGTGGAGCCAGGCCTTTGAAGCCGCCGGCTTCACCAATGCCTTCAAGGTCGCTGTGCTGCCCGATGGCGCCGACCCCATGGACATCCGCTACAACATGATCAACTGGGTCCACCGCTCCACTCGTGGCTGGAGCACCGGTGGCACGGTCAGCGATCCGCGGACCGGCGAAATCATCAAAGCCACCGTCACGCTCGGCTCCCTGCGCGACCGCCAGGACTATCTGATTTTCGAAGGGCTGCTGTCACCTTATATTACGGGCAACGAGAAACCCGACATCCTATATCAGACCGCGCTGGCACGCATTCGCCAGCTTGCCGCCCACGAAGTGGGCCACACTCTAGGCCTGGGACACAACTACTACGACAGCACACAAGGCTGGATCTCGGTGATGGACTATCCGCACCCGCAGGAGGAGTTGAAGGCCGACGGCACCATCGATCTCTCGCACGCTTACCCGGCGCGCATTGGCGAGTGGGACAAGGTGGCCATCAACTACGGCTATCGCCAACTGCCGCACGGCGATGAGCCCGCTGCCCTGGGGCGCATTCTGGACGACGCCTGGGCCAAGGACCTGCGCTACCTGACGAATCAGGACCTGAATGCGCATCCGAAGGTGGACCAATGGTCCAACGGCGTCAACCAGGCCGACGAGTTGAACCGCATCATGAAGATCCGCCGGGCGGCGCTCAACCGCATCGGCGAACACACCATCCGCACCGGCGCCCCCATGGCCACCATCGAAGAGCCGCTGGTGCCTATCTTTATGTATCACCGCTACACCGTGGAAGCGGCCGCCAGCATGGTGGGCGGCATCGACTACATCTATGGCATGCGCGGCGATGGCCGCACGGCGACGAAATGGGAAACGGCCGTCAACCAGCGCAAAGCCCTCGACGCTCTGGCAGCGACGTTGAAGCCCAGCGAGCTTACGATTCCGAAACAGGTGCTGGACGCCATTCCGCCACGGCCACCGGGGTTCGGCCGGCATCGCGAACTGTTCCCGCGGACCACTGGCGATGGCTTCGATCCGCTCAGCCCCGCCATTGTGGCCACCGACACTACGATTGGATTTACCTTGGAACTGGATCGTGCCGCCCGCATGGTAGCGCAGCATGCCGTGGATCCCACGCTGCCGGGGCTGGAGGAAGTGATCGACCGCCTCGCCAGGGCCGTCTTCGACGCGCCCGCAGCTACGCCGTATGAATTGGAAGTGCGGCGCGCCGAAGAACGCGTCTTCGTGGACCGCGTGATGTGGCTCGCCACCGGCGCTTCCAACGGACAGGTCCGGGCCATCGCCTCACTGAAGCTCGCGAAACTGGCCGCTCGTCTCAAGTCCGAAACTCCCGCGGCGGAAGCCGAACTGGCGCAGCACACCCTGCTCGCTGCCGATATCAAGCGCTTCCTGGAGCGTCCCGCGGACCCCGCGCGTCCCATGCTGGCCCCCGACGCCCCTCCTGGTGCCCCGATCGGCGATTCCGGAATGGACTGGCTCGCTCCGGCGCCGGGGTGCACGTGGACGATGGCGCACCCGGACTGGTGGTGAGCTGGCTGAGTTCGATTCTGGTTTCCGATCTATCGTCCTGGGACTTTACAACCGCTTGCCGGAGACTTCCCCTGATGTGCCCGCTATTCGGGCAGGGGTTGAAGAGGCCACGACGTCTTTGAACTCGAACGCGGGGTCGAAAAACCGGTCGAGCGACTGGGTAATGCCGGCGATCTCGTCGTTGGCCGGCCAGTGCAACCGGCGGCGAGACCGCCGGCGTTACCGTTTTTTCATGTAGCAGTGGCTGCCAGCGAAAGAGATCGGGATATTTTGTGGATTGTCTTGGCCTGGACGTACAGGACCGNNCGGGCGGGTGGCGCGGGTGGCCGCAGGTTGATTACCGGAATGAGTGAGTTTCGTTCCGGGGACGCCGGCGGACGCGCCGTGCGCGCCGCCAGTTCGCGATTCAGCGTGGTGATGAACTCCTGAATCTGCAACTGCATCTCGCCCATCTTTTCGCGCATATTCAGAATGATTTCGACGCCTGCAAGGTTCACTCCCAAGTCGCGCGTCAGGTGGAGGATCACCTCCAGCCGCTCCAGGTCGTCATCTGTAAACAGCCGGGTGTTGCCTTCGCTGCGGGAGGGCTTCAGCAGGCCTTCGCGTTCATACAGGCGCAGCGTCTGCGGATGGATGGCGTACTGCTCCGCGACGGCAGAGATCATGTAAGCTGCTTTGGATTTGGCCTTGGCCATAATAGCGATCTCTCCCTAAACCTTCTCCCAGATGTTCGCCCGCGGGTCTTCCGGTTGCACCTTGGATAGCTCGCGCAACAGCTCGCGCGTGCGCTCGTCGCGCGGATCGGGAGCTTCGATCCCCACTTCCACAATCTGGTCGCCGCGGACATTCGTGCGCGAGTTCATGACGCCCTTTTCGCGCAGGCGAAACCGCTGCCCGTTCCTGGTACCCTGCGGAATCTTGAGCAGCGTCCGGCCATCGATGGTAGGCACTTCGATCTTGGCGCCCAGTGCCGCTTCCCAAACGGCGATGGGCACCTGGATTTCGATGTTGTCGCCCTCGCGCTTGAAGAACGGGTGCTCCTCCACCTGGGTGGTGATATAGAGATCTCCGGGAGGCGCCCCCTGCGTGCCCGCGTTGCCTTTGCCCGGTACACGCAGGCGGGACCCGGAGCGTGCACCGGGTGGTATGCGGACGTCCACCGATTCGGTGCGCGGCATGCGACCTTCGCCCCCGCAGGTGGGGCAGGAGTTACGCAGCTTTCCGGCGCCGCCGCAGCGCGGACAGGTCAGGTTGAACTTCATGGCGCCGGCCATCTGTGAGACGTTGCCGCTTCCTTTGCATTGCGGACAGGTCACCTCTCCGCCGCCGCTGGTACCGGAGCCGTGGCAGGTGTCGCAAACTTCGTAGCGCGTGATCTCCAGGCGAGCCTGCGTTCCTTTGATGGCCTGCCAGAAATCGATATGCATCACGTATTCGAGGTCGCCGCCCTTTTCCGCGGGTTGTTGCTGGGCCTCGCCCCGGCCGCCGAAAAACTGCGAAAAGATGTCGCGAAAGCCGCCCCCTGCTTCGGCGCTACCGCGCTGGCCTTTCTGCCGCCCACCGCCCGCTCCGCTTCCGGCCATGAAATCGGAGAAATCGAAGCCGCTGAAATCCATGCCCGGGTGCGAAGTTTGCGGCCCCGCGCCGCCCTGCCCGCCGCCCGCAAACCCGTTCTCCGAATAGAAGCCGAACTGGTCGTACATTTGCCGCTTCTTTGGGTCGCTCAAGATGTCATAGGCTTCCTGGACATTCTTGAAGCGCTCTTCTGACGATTTGTCGCCGGGGTTGAGATCGGGATGGTATTTGCGCGCGAGTTTCCGGTAGGCCTTGCGAATATCGTCCGTGGAGGCTTTTCGGGCCACCCCGAGCGTCTCGTAGTACTCGTGCTTGGGAGGAGACATATGGGTTCCTGGGATCGGGATGCGGGTCAGGGGTGGGGGTTCGCACCGCCACCCCCCCTCCGCATGACGACTATTTCTTGTCGTCTACGTCTACGAATTCGGCGTCGACTACGTTGTCTTTGCCGCCCTTCTTGCCGGGGTCGCCTCCCGGAGCCGATCCGCCGTCGCTGCCGGGAGTCCCACCGGGACCGCCGCCAGGCTGCGCCGTAGATTTGTACATCGCTTCCGCCAGCTTGTGGCTGGCCGTGGTCAGCCGGTCCACTGCCGAATTGATGCGGTCGGGTTCGTTCTCCGCCATGGCCTTCCTGGTCTCTTCGAGGGCCGCTTCAATTTCCTTGGCCTCGGTGTCGCTGACTTTGCTGCGGTGCTCCTTCAACGTCTTTTCCACGTTGTAGACCATGGCATCGGCGCGATTGCGGGCCTCGATTGTGTCGCGCTGTTTGCGATCGTCGGCGGCATGCGATTCGGCATCCTTCGCCATCTTGTCCACCTCTTCTTTGGAGAGGCCGGAAGACGACGTAATGGTGATCTTCTGTTCGTTGTTGGTGCCGCGATCCTTGGCGGTCACGTTCAGGATGCCGTTGGCATCGATATCGAAGGTCACTTCGATCTGCGGAATTCCGCGCGGAGCGGGCGGGATGTTGCCCAGTTGGAACACGCCCAGCAGGCGATTGTCACGTGCCATGGCGCGCTCGCCCTGGTAGACCTTGATTTCCACCGAGCTCTGATTGTCCGCCGCGGTGGAGAATACCTCGCTCTTGCGGGTGGGGATGGTGGTGTTGCGCTCGATCAGCTTGGTGAACACGCCGCCCATCGTCTCGATGCCGAGGGAAAGGGGAGTCACGTCCAGCAAGAGTACGTCTTTGACCTCGCCTCCGAGCACGCCACCCTGCACCGCCGCTCCCACAGCCACCACTTCATCGGGATTCACGCCCTTGTGGGGTTCCTTGCTGAACAGTTCGCGAACCAGCGCCTGGATGCGCGGCATGCGGGTCTGGCCGCCCACCAGTACCACTTCGTTGATCTGCGAGGGCGTCACTCCGGCATCGCTCATGGCCTGCTTGCAGGGGCCCATGGAGCGCTGCAGAATGTCTTCCACCATCTGCTCAAAACGCGCCCGCGTCAGCTTCATCTGCAAATGCTTGGGACCAGTGGCATCGGCAGTCACGAAGGGCAGATTGACTTCGGTTTCCAGCAGTGTGGAAAGTTCCATCTTGGCCTTTTCGGCGGCTTCCTTCAGCCGCTGCAGCGCCATCTGGTCCTTGGAAAGGTCGATGCCGTTTTCGCGTTTGAACTCGCTCACAATCCAGTCGATGATGCGCTGGTCGATGTTATCGCCGCCCAGGTGCGTGTCGCCGTTGGTGGATTTCACTTCCACCACGCCATCGCCCACTTCCAGGATGGAGATATCGAATGTACCTCCACCGAAATCGTACACCGCGATGGTTTCGTTGGTTTTCTTGTCCAGCCCATAGGCCAGGGCCGCGGCCGTCGGCTCGTTGATGATGCGCATCACCTCCAACCCGGCGATCTTGCCGGCGTCCTTGGTGGCCTGCCGCTGCGCGTCATTGAAGTAGGCCGGAACGGTGATCACCGCCTGGGTCACTTTTTCGCCCAGGTAGGACTCCGCCGCCTCCTTCAACTTGGTCAGGATCATGGCCGAAATCTCGGGTGGGGAATACTTTTTGCCCTGGATATCCACACGGGCGTCGCCATTGTCGCCGCGGATGACCTTATAAGGGACCATCTTCATCTCTTCGTTGACTTCGTCATAGCGGCGTCCCATGAACCGCTTGATCGAGAAAACCGTGTTCTCCGGGTTGGTGATAGCCTGGCGCTTGGCTACCTGACCGGCCAGCCGCTCGCCGCTCTTGGTAAATGCCACAACCGATGGCGTGGTGCGGGCCCCTTCCTGGTTAGCGATGACTGTCGGCTGTCCAGCCTCCATCACGGCCACGCAGGAATTGGTTGTACCCAGATCGATACCGATAATTTTTCCCATGTTGTTTCGAATGCCTCCCTCAGTTTTCCTTCATGTTTGGATAATGGCAGTGCCGCCGGAGGGCGGCTGTTTAGTACAAGACCATTATCAAGGTTTAGTGTGAGGTTGTCAAGTTTTATCTGAGCGTGGGGGGCTCAACATCGCTCGCGACAGCAACGCCGCAATCAGACCCGGATGGCCGTCTAGCGGCGCCGTTACCTCGATCTCTAACCCATTGTTGGCAAGGGAGATAGCCTTGACGATCCGAGGCAAGTCGCGTTCCAGGTGAGTACCCAGCGTCAGGAAGTATGGAATGACCCTGATCTGGCACACTCCCTGTGCCGCCAGCCGGGCGACAGCCGCTTCCAGATCCGGTTCGCCCAGTTCCAGGAAAGCCGGCTCGACGTGCTCCAGCCCGCCGGCGCGCGCCAGTTCCCGCGCGGCTTCGCGTACCGATTCGTTGGCCGATTCGATGCGCGAGCCGTGCCCGAAGACAATGATTCCGGTGCTCACGTGCCGTGGATGTACGCCC
>OKRF01000023.1:16878-17799 GCA_900290315.1 Candidatus Sulfopaludibacter sp. SbA3
GTGCGCGAGCCGTGCCCGAAGACAATGATTCCGGTGCTCACGTGCCGTGGATGTACGCCCGCATGTGGTGGAGCTCTTCCGTCTTACGCGCCAGTTCGAAGTTCATCAGGTCTCGCATGGAAAGGAAGCCTACCACATGCGAGCCCCGTGTGACCGGCAGATGCCGGCAACTGTGACTCTGCATTAATTCCATAGCCTCTTCCAGGTTGGCCAGTTCGTCGACCGAAACTACGTTCGTGCTCATGACGTCGCGCACCGGCGTCGTCTTGGGGTCCAGATGCTCCAGAACGACCCGCTTCATGAGGTCTCGTTCACTGAAGATCCCCCGCAAGGTCTCCCCGTTGAGCACCAGGATCGCTCCCACATGCAGATCGGCCATCCGCTGCGCTACATGGGCGACGGTATCATTTTCACCAACTTGATACAGGTCGCGGTCATGCACAATCTCTCGAACCGTGGACATAGGTCACCCTCCCTAAGTCAGGGGAAAACTATATCACATATGATTGCAATTTTGAAACCAAAGATTCGGTAACACAGCGCGGCTTAGCCGCAAACTGATTCCGCGGGAAGCGGGGCGTTCTCCTCTTTAACACCGTGTCGCTGAAGTTCCAAATCACCGATACACGACAACGCCATGCAACAGGGTAAATGAGAGACGGCGCTAGTGTCCGTCGCTCTTCATTTTGCGGGCGATGAGAAAGGCCAGCTCGATGGATTGCTCGCCGTTCAGGCGGGGGTCGACTTCCGATTCGTAAGCGCGGGACAGGTCCTCTTCGCCCTGGCCGCGGGCGCCGCCGATGCACTCGGTAACGTTCTCGCCCGTCAGTTCGATGTGCACCCCGCCCAGTTCCTGGCCCATAGCCCGGTGGATATCGAAAGCCTGTTCCACTTCGGAGTAGATGTCGTCGAAGTGGCGGG
>OKRF01000023.1:17804-23558 GCA_900290315.1 Candidatus Sulfopaludibacter sp. SbA3
CCTTCGGAGTAGATGTCGTCGAAGTGGCGGGTCTTCACGCCCATCGAAGTGGTGTGCGTGTTGCCGTGCATGGCATCGCAGATCCACACCGGCTTGCCGCCTTCCGCGCGCACGGTGGCGATGAGGTGGGGCAGCGTTTCGGCGATGCGGTGACGGCCGAGCCGATGGATCAGGGTTAGCCGGCCGGGACTGCGCTGGGGATCCAGCGTGTCCAGCCAGCGTGCCACGTCGTCGCGAGTGGTGTCGCCGCCCACCTTGATGCCGATGGGGTTTTCGATGCCGCGGAGATATTCGATGTGGGCGCCCTCGGGCTGATTGGTGCGCAGGCCGGCCCATGGAAAATGGGTGGAGAGATTGAAGTAACCCGACCGGCGCGGTACGAGGCGCGTCTGGGCCGATTCGTACCCCAGGTGCAGGGCCTCGTGGGCGGTGTAGAAATCGATGCGGTCGGTCTCGCCGGCGCGAATCCCCAGAATGTTCTCCATGAAGCTGAGCGAATCGCCGATGGTGTCCATGATGCGCCGGTAATCCTCGGCGAGGGGTGAATGCTGGGCCCAGTCCAGATCGAAATATTCGGGGTGGTGCAGGTCGGCAAATCCGCCCTTGATCAGGGCGCGGACGAAGTTGAGCGTGAGGGCTGCGCGTTCGTAGCCGCGCAGCAGCAGTTCCGGATCCGGCGTGCGTGCTTCCAGTGTAAACTCCGACCGGTTGATGATATCGCCGCGGTAAGAGGGCAGCGTCAGGCCGTCGCGTGTTTCTTCATTGGCGGAGCGCGGCTTGGCGTACTGCCCGGCGAATCGGCCGATGCGGATCACCGGCTTCTTGGCGCCCACCACCAGCACCAGGCTCATCTGCAGCAGCAGCTTGAGCATGTTGGTGATGCGGGGAGGCTTGCAATCCACCAGACGCTCGGCGCAATCGCCGCCCTGTAACACGAATCGCTTGCCCACGGCCGCTTCGGCGAGCTGCTGCCGCAGTTGCACGATTTCCCAACTGACGACGAGGGGCGGAAGCTGGCGCAATTCGGCGAGGACGCGGTCGACTGCGACGGGGTCGGGATACTCGGGCTGCTGCAATGCAGGGAACTGCCGCCACGAATCAGGCTGCCAGTTAGAGAGGCTGGTGGTGCTGGGAAGGGACATCAAATCTCACGGTAACACGGACTCCGTCTGGCACGTCAGTTGCATCACAAAGGAGACTTATGTCTGGAATTCCAGCCGGTTTTCTCCTGTGCGCGCTGCTGGCGCCGCTCGGCGCCATGGCGCAGGACGCCAGCAAGCTTCCCGTAAAACGAGTGGTCTTATACAAGAACGGTGTGGGCTATTTCGAACACGTGGGTAAGGTGCGGGACAAGCAGGATGTCTCCATTCCGTTTACTTCCGGGCAGCTCAACGATGTGCTGAAATCGCTCACTGTGCTGGATCTGGACGGTGGGCGAATTACCGGAGTCGAGTACGGTTCGGCGGCGCCCGTGGACCGGCAATTGGGCGATCTGCGTCTTTCGCTGGATGAGAAGACCACCTTGACCGGGTTCCTGAGCGGCCTGCGCGGGGCGCGGCTGGAGATCCGCAACGGAAACAGCGTGGCCACCGGCCGCCTGCTGAGCGTGGAGCGGAAAACGCGCATGGGCGGCGGCGCGACGCTGGAGGTGGACTATGTATCTTTGATCACCGATAGCGGCGAGTTGAAGACCACCGAGGTGTCGCCGGGTTTTTCGGTGAAGTTGCTGGACAAGGGACCAAGGGACTGGCGGGAAAGGTGGACCGCGTCCTGGACATCGTGGCGGCGGGGCGCGAGGCCGATGTGCGCCGCATGGTGATTGCGACAGAGGGCACGGGCGAACGCTCGATCTTCGTGAGCTACATCAGCGAGGTGCCGGTCTGGAAGTCCACCTACCGGATCGTGCTCAATCCCCAAGGGCGGCCACCAGCCGCTGCTGCAGGGGTGGGCCATCGTGGATAACACCGTGGGGCAGGATTGGGAGAACGTGCAGCTTTCGCTGGTGGCGGGCGCGCCGCAATCGTTCATTCAAAATCTCTCGCAGCCCTACTACACGCGGCGTCCGGTGGTGCCGATGCCGATGGATGTCACCGTGGCGCCGCAAACGCACGAGGCGACGCTGATACCAGGTGGGGCACGGCTGGCGGGCACGGTGACCGATCCGAGCGGCGCGGCCATTCCCGCGGCGCTGGTGAAGGCGTTCGACGCCAATGGCGCACTGGTGGGGCAGGCACAGGCCGACGCCAACGGCTTTTATGAATTCGCGTCGTTGCCCGAAGGGAATGCGCGGCTGGAGGTGCAGTCGCAGGGATTCAATGTGGCAACGCTGAATGGCGTGAATGTTTCGGCGGCGCAGACGCGGCGGCAGGATGTGCGGCTGCAGGTGGGGAATGTGGCGGACTCGGTCACTGTAAATGCCGAGAGTTTGCCTTTGAACACATCCATGGCTTCCAGCAACGTGACTGGCCGCGCAGTGGGCAGCGGCGCGGCGTTGGGCACTGGCGCAGCATTGGGCGGTCGAGGGTCGGGCCGCGGCGGCGGAGTCGGAACCGGCTCTGGCGGCGGCATTGGAGGCGGAATTTATCAACCGCCTGCCGCGACGGCGCAGGAATTGGGCGACCTGTTCGAGTACAAGCTGAAAGACCCCATCACGATTCTCAAGAACCGCTCGGCGCTGGTGCCAATCGTGCAATCCAGCATCGGCGCGGAGAAGGTTTCCATCTGGAACGACCGGATCGGCCTGCCACGGGCGCAGCGTGCGCTGTGGCTCACCAACTCCACCGGACTGACGCTCGAACACCAACTCCACCGGACTGACGCTCGATGGCGGCAGCTTCAGCGTGATGGAAGAGGAGACGTTCGCCGGCGAAGGCGTCTTCGAGCCGATCCGTCCCGGCGAAAAGCGGCTGGTGTCTTTCGCTACAGACCTGGCACTGATCGTCAGTTCCAAGATAGGTAGCGAGCAGCAGCAGGTGACGCGCGTGCGGATCGCTCGCGGAGTGATGACCCAGGAGCACGAAGTGCGTGAGCGGCGCACTTACACCATGCGCAATGAAGACACATCGCCGCGCAGCGTGATCATCGAGCATCCCGTGCGTAACGGATACCAGTTGCGCAGCGAGACGCGGCCGGTGGAGACCACGGCTGACTGGATGCGCTTCCGCGTTCCCGTGGAGCCCAAACAGACTGCCACGTTTGTGGTGGATGAAGCGCGCCCGCTGCAGCAGACCTTCCAGATCGGCACCGTCACGCGCGATCAGGTGGAACTGTTCGTGCGGCAGAAATCGATCGACCATACGGTGGAAGAAGCGCTGCGCAAGATTCTGACGCAGAAGGACGTGGTCTCCGGCGTGAGCAGCCGCAAAGAGGCTTGCGATTCGGAGATGAGCGAGATCTTCGACGATCAGCAGCGCCTCCGCGAGAATATGAAAGCGCTCAAGGGGAGCCCGGAGGAGAAGGCACTGCTGCAGCGCTATACCGGCCAACTCAATCAGCAGGAGAATCGCCTGGAGGAACTGCGCAAAGAGGCGCAGGAGTTGGAGAAGCAGGAAGAGAGTGAGCAGCAGAAGCTGGATCGCATGATTCAGGAGCTTTCGATCGGGTGAGGCCACCGGCGACAAGATCGCCGGCGTTACCGAAGCTGCACTAAACCCGACGGGTGCTGTTCCTGCAGGTGCGATTGCAGATCCTGCGGCCCGCGCCAGAAGTCGATAGTCGAGACCTGGTGAACGCAAGCCACCGTGCAGCGGGGGGCGCAGCCTTTGGCGGTGCGATACTCGCGGCGGACGTCGCCGGTGGTATAGCTCAGCAGCGGCTTGCCGGGATAGCCGCGCTGCTGCGAACAATAGTGCACCAGCCCGTCTTCGCACACGTAGAGGTAGCGGGATCCGGCCCGGCAGCGCCAGTCATTTTCCTTTCCGTGCGCGATGTTGTCCTGGAAACCATTGATGCGTGCGTAACTGCTCTTTTCCATGGACCGCATGGCCATGTACACTTCCCGCTCTTCATCCCGCAGCGGCTGCAACTGGCCGCCGCCATCGTGGATGATTCCGACTGTGGAGGTGAAGCCCAGTTCCAGGGCGCGCTTGCCGATCACCAGGGCGTCTTGGGGATGGCGAATTCCGCCGCCCACCACCGAGTTGATGTTCACGTGAAAATCGGCGTGCTCGGCGAGCAATTGCAGCTTCTTGTCCAGTACTTTGAGGCTCTTTTTCGAGACCTCGTCGGGCATCACGTTGTCGATGGAGATCTGCAGGTGGTCGAGCCCGGCGCGGTTGAGCCGCTTGACGCGCTCGGCGGTCAACAGGTAGCCGTTGGTGATCATGCCCGCGATCATGCCGCGGCGGCGGATGTGCGCGATGACGTCGTCCAGGTCCGGATGCAGCAGTGGCTCGCCACCGGAGATGGTGATGACGTTGGTGCCGAGATCCGCCAGGTGATCCAGCCGCTGGCGGATGGTGGCGAGCGGCACAGGCTTGGAGTGGTCGTCGTATTCGTTGCAATACTCGCACGCCAGATTGCAGCGGCGCATGGGAATGATGTGGGCCAGAACAGGATGGTCCTTGGATGCTAGGCCGCGGGCAATCATGCGCCACTCGCGGACGCGCCGGTGTACGGCTTTCCAGGCCCTGCGCAACTGTTTGGCGGTGTCGGACATCGCGGAAGTCCTTATAATACAGCACACTCTGCCAGGCTGCCGAGGGTTGGCAGGCGATTGGCGCGTATCGGGGGTTGAACGGTCGAGATTTCGGAGCGGGCGCCTTCTCGCTTCCGGTGTGGGAGTGCAGCAGCCCGTCGGACTGCCATCCACTCTATGCTAGCCTGTAGGTGGAAATTATGGCAGAGCCGACGATACTGGAAACCAATGCCAGCGGCGAACTGGAGATCCCTGCAGGCGTCCTAGGTGTCGGTCCGCATGCGAGGTTCCGGTTGGAGCATGACGGGGAGGTTTTCCGCCTGATTCCCGAAGTGCAGCCCAACGCCGAGACAGTATCGCCCAGTGAACGGGCTCGCACGTTCCGTGATTGGGTGGCCCAATTGCCGAAGCGAAGGGGGCCTGCTGTCCCCGGCGAGGCATGGCGTCGGGAGAATCTCTACGATTGATGGAGTGGCTCATCGACACGAACGTGCTGCTACGGTTGGCAGACGCCCAGAGTCCTGAGCATGCCGTTGCGGAAGCGGCAATCGAACGCCTGCTTGCTGGAAATAAGACCGTATTCATCAGTACCCAGGTTTTGGTGGAGTTCTGGGCCGTTGCCACACGTCCTGTGTCGGCGAACGGCTTCGGCTGGTCGACTGCAACGGCGGCTGCAGCCATCCGCACCCTTCGAAGTCAGTTCCCACTGCTCAACGAAGCACCCGAGGTCTTGGACTGCTGGATCGAACTGGTCGACCGCTTTGAAGTTGTGGGCAAGCATACTCACGATACCCGATAGGCAGCGCTACTCATCGTTCACGGAGTCCGCCGGTTACTGACGTTTAACGTCGCAGATTTCCCGTCCGACTGGGGCGTCGACGCAGTGCACCCTGCGAGACCTCTTGCACTCCACCCTTAATGTGTTGCACAATTTGACACTTGTCTACCGCAAGTGATAAGTGTAGGAGTCTTCAAAGAGGAGATTGAATGGCTGACGAGCAAAAGCCGGGGGGCTCGGACGCACCTCTGCCCACAGGGGGAGAGGCGCCGAAGCCACCGGCAAAACCAGCCGCCGATGCCGTCAAAGCGGCTCCTCCGAAACCGGCCGCCGCGGCGGG
>OKRF01000124.1 GCA_900290315.1 Candidatus Sulfopaludibacter sp. SbA3
GTCTGCCGCGGCACCAGCCAGGAGCGAGCCGATAGGCGCCATCCCCATGAACATCATGGAATAGACCGACATCACGCGGCCGCGCAGCCGGTCGGGCACCATACTCTGGATCAAGGTATTCGAAGAGCCCATTTCGATCATCATGGCGAAGCCCACTGGCACCAGCAGGACGATAGACAGCCAATAGAGACGCGAGAAGGCGAACGCGATGAGGCAGGCGCCGAAGCTGGTAGCTGAAATCGCCACCCAGGAGCCGAGGCCTCGCAGGGTGCTGCGGCTGGCCATGATCAGCGCCCCCGATAGAGCGCCGATTCCGGTGGCTCCCATCAGCGTGCCGAGGGCCTTCGCGCCACCATGCAGAATGCGGTCGGCGAAGATGGGCATCAGCACCGAGTAAGGCATGCCCGTCAGGCTCACCACGCCCAGCAGCATCAGAATGGCATGCACAGGCGTTTGGTGAATGACCCAGCGGAAGCCCTCGATGACGTGAGAAAGGGGCGACCCTTCGGGCTTTTCGCGCTGCTCTTGCGGCAGTTTCATCATCAGCAGCCCGACGATCACCGCGATGTAGCTGACGGCGTTGGCGAAGAAGCACCAGCCTTCGCCGATACTGGCCACCAGAATACCGGCGATGGCCGGGCCGACCACGCGGGACGCATTGAACATCGATGAGTTCAGCGCGATGGCGTTCATGAGGTCGTTGCGCCCGACCATCTCCACCATGAAGGACTGGCGCGCCGGGATGTCGAACGCGTTGACCACACCCAGCAGAGCCGCCAGCACAAAGATGTGCCAGATTTGCACCACGCCGCTGAGCACCACGGCTGCCAGCACGAAGGCCAGCAGCATGGCGGAGGTCTGGGTGGCGATCACGACGCGGTGGCGGCGGTAGCGATCGGCCACGATTCCGGCCACGGGCGAAAACAGAAACGCGGGAATTTGTCCGGCAAACCCGACCGCCCCCAGCAGCACCGAACTGCCGGTCATGCGGTAGACCAGCCAGGCCTGGGCTACGTTCTGCATCCAGGTGCCGATCAGAGAAATGAGCTGGCCGCTGAAGAACAGTTGAAAGTTGCGGTATTGGAGGGCGCGCAGTGTGGCCGGAAGTTTCATCCTGCGACGCAGATCTCCGCGAGGACGCGGCCGGCCTCCGCCGCAGGGTCGGCCGCGCGGGTGATCTGCCGGCCTATCACCAGGTAGTCGGCGCCCGCTGCCATGGCGTCGGCGGGGGTCGCCACGCGCTTCTGGTCTCCCTTGTCGATGCCGGCCGAGCGGATCCCCGGGGTCACCAGGATGGCCTTCGGCCCGGCGATGCGGCGCACCGCCGAAACTTCCTGCGGCGAGGTCACGATGCCGTCCATGCCCAGTTCCATGGCCTTGCGCGCGCGCCGCTCCACCAGCTCGGAAACGGTGCCCTGGAAGTTCAGATCTTCCATATCCTCTGGTCCGAAGCTGGTGAGCACGGTGACTCCCAGGAGTTTCAGGGCGGAGCTGCCGCGCCCTTCGACCGCCGCGCGCATGGCCGAGGCCACGGCGTGAATGGTAAGGAAGCGTACTCCGGTCCGCGCCACTTGCGCTACGGCGCGCCGCACGGTTTCGGGAATGTCGTAGAACTTGAGGTCGAGGAAGACGTCTTTGCGTTGTGCGATGAGTTCGCGCACGAATTCCATGCCGGCCGCCGCGTACAGTTCCATGCCGACCTTGTAGAAGTTGACCTGGCTGCCGAGCCGCGCCACCAGCGCACGGGCCTCGTCAGCCGATTCCACGTCGAGGGCCACAATAATGGGGTTTTGCGTCATATGAGTACGATGGCTTTCTCCTGGCGGGTGACCGCACGTCCGATGCGGTACGCGCCGGGCAGCGCTTGTTCCAATGGTTCCGCCTGATCGGGGGGCAGCGAGATCAGCAGTCCTCCGGAGGTTTGCGGATCGTAGAGCAGATCTTCGATCTCGCGCGGCAGCTCGCGCCGCGATTCCACCGCGCAGGAGGCGAACTCACGATTGTTCTTCAGGCCGCCGGGTACGGCGCCCTGCCGCGCGTACTCTACCGCGCCGGCGAGGAAGCGCACGGCATCCACAGCGATCTCGAGCGTAACGCGGCTGGCGAGGGCCATCTCGCGCGCATGCCCGATGAGGCCGAAGCCGGTGACATCGGTGCAGCCGTGCACGTCGAACAGGAGCATGGCTTCGCAGGCTGCGCGATTCAGGGTGAGCATCTGGCGCATGGATGCCGCGACGTGTTCGTCCGCCGCGATGCCGCGCTTCAACGCCGTCGCGATGACGCCCGTGCCGACACTCTTGGTGAAGACCAGGGCATCGCCGGCCCGCGCTCCGGCGTTGGGTTTGTAGCGCGCCGGATGGACCAGGCCCGTCACGGCGTAGCCGAACATGATTTCGTCGTTCGATACGCTGTGGCCGCCCAGGATGGAGCAACCCGCTTCGCGCATCTTCTCTGCGCCGCCTTTGAGGATGGCGGAGAGATCTTCCGTATCGCCCTTGGCCGGCCAGGCCAGGATGGAGAGCGAGGAGATGGGCCGGCCGCCCATAGCGTACACGTCGCTGAGCGAATTGGCGGCGGCGATGGCGCCGAAGGTGTACGGGTCGTCGACGATGGGGGTGAAGAAATCCACGGTCTGCACCAGGGCAAGCTCCGCCGTCAGCTTGTACACTCCGGCATCGTCGGCAGTGTCAAACCCTAGCAGCACATTTTCATCGGCCCAGCGGGGCACGGTAGCCAAAACCTGGTCCAAGACCTTTGGACTGAGCTTGGCCGCTCAACCCGCCGCTTTTACATGTGCGGTCAGTTTCTTAAGCTGTGAGACATCGGCCATCGATTCCCTACTATAATAGCGGCAATGCGACGTACCGCTGTTCTCTCCATGCTGCTGCTTCTGGGTCTGGCGTTTACGCTGGTCTCCAAGAATCCACAAGCCGACCCGCGTCTGAAGAAGGCCACCCGCGCGAGCGAGCGCAATGGCTGGATTCAGGTCCACCTGGAAGGCACACCGGGCCAGATCGGTTTCCAACATGGATACCTGCTGGCGCCGGAGATTCAGGACAATCTCAAAGCCATCTCCACGGAGATGGCACACGACGAGAAGAAGGATTGGGAGTTCTTCCGCACGGCCGCCCAGGAGGTGCTGTGGCCGCACGTGGAGCAGGAGTATCGCGAGGAACTGAACGGCATTGTGGAAGGGCTGGCCGCGCGCGGCGTCAAGATGGATATTTGGGACGTGGTGGCGCTGAACGCCTGGCTGGAATTGCCGTACTACGACAAGTGGTACGACAAGAATCACGGCAAGGTGGTTTCCAACCCGGCGGTGGCCGAGCATTGCAGCGCCTTTGCCGCGACCGGTGCGTATACCAAGGACGGCCGCGTGGTGATCGGCCATAACAATTGGACCAGCTACTCCTCGGGGGAACGCTGGAACATCGTGTTCGATATCGCGCCCGCCAAAGGCAACCGCATGATCATGGACGGGATGCCGGGACTGATCCACAGCGGCGACGATTTCGGGGTCAACTCCGCGGGCATCATCATCACCGAAACGACCATCAGCGAGTTCAGCGGGTTCGATACCAGCGGCGTTCCGGAGTTTGTGCGGGCTCGCAAGGCGATGCAATATTCCGCCTCCATTGACGATTTCGCGCGCTTGATGAAGGATGGCAACAATGGCGGCTACGCCAACAACTGGCTGGTGGCCGATCGCAAGAACAACGAAGTGGCCAGCCTGGAACTGGGATTGAAGAACGTGGTTCTGCAGCGCACCCAGAGCGGGTTTTTCGTGGGTTCCAATTTTCCGGCGGACCCGAAACTGGCGCGCGAGGAGACCACCTTCGACCTCAGCGACAAGAGCAATAGCGACAATGCCAGGCACGCCCGCTGGCTGCAGTTGATGGATCAGAACAAGGGCAGGATCGATGTGGCGGCCGGTGAGAAATTCCTGAGCGACCATTTCGATACTTACGAGAACAAGGTCAACGCCAGCGAGCGGACGCTGTGCGGACACGTCGATCTTTCACCGCGCGGGATGCCCACGTGGCAAGGTCCTTACGCGCCGGTCGGAGCCGTGCAGAACAAGATCACCGACGCCGCCGGGGCGGAGAAGATGACCCTGAGCGCCGCTCTGGGCCACGCCTGCGGCCTGCACTTCAAGGCGGCGGAGCACCTGGCGAAGCATCCCGAATACGCCTGGTTCAAGCCGGTCCTGAAGGACATGGACGCGCACCCGTGGACCAAGTTCACGGCGAAGTAGAGAGCACGGGTAACGCCAGAGATCTTGTCGCGGGTCAGCCAGCGCAACCGGCCGCAAGACCGCCGGCGTTACCGATAGCTGACGCGGAGTTCCCTGGCCACCGTGGCGAAGCGCGAGTCGGCCGTCCACAGGTGCAATCGCTCCACCACGGCGGATGCCAGGAGGTGAACGTCAATCCAGCCGAGCCCCCGGCCATACAACCTGCGGGCGCGCGCGAATGCGACGACATCGCGATGAGGGATGGAGGCCGCTTGATGGATCCGTTCATAGGCTGCCAGCAGTCTGCCGCGGCCTCCCCGGTCTCCAATGAGAAGTTCCCCGTAGACCAACTCGTGCCCAGCCACCTCATCGCGGCCCAAGAGTGAATCTAATTCAGCCGTATAGGGCGCCCGCCCGGCGAGGGATCGAATCCAAACGGAAGTGTCCACCAAGACCATCAGGCCACTCTGCGTCTTACAGTCGGTTTCCCCGCCGTCGCGGCACGTCTTGCGCGTGAGGCTCCGATCCCAGAAGACCTCGAAGGCGCTCGTAAGCCGCATGGCGTATCAGGGCCTCGAGTCCCAAACGCACGGTTTCCGTGTCCGTTGTCGCGCCACAAGCCGCCTTCGCTTCAGTGAGAAGCTCGTCGTCGACGTTGAGCGTCTTCTTCATACAGCCTATTCTGCCATATTGGTATGGGTGATGGGACCATACGGCTTGCGGCGAAATAAGTTTGAGCCAAAAACTTAAGCCATCGAGTTAGGTTCGGCCGCGGCCCGTCATCACCGTGGCTGCGCAGAAGCACGAGGACGTTGAGCCACTCCAGCGGATTCACCAGGCCGGCGGCGATATCGACATTGTGCTTGAGGCGGTAGCCATCGTTGATGTCGAAGGGGAACAACTTGCCGGCCACCAGGGCGCGGGCCAGCCGACCATTTCGGGATGGGTCAACAGACCTGAAGCGATGCAGGCCAGCATGGCGTCGCTGGTGGGCAGCAGGATTTCGGCTTGCGGTTCAAAGGGCTTGGCTTCCAGGCAGTGCTTGAGAGCCGGCCGTCCCTTCTTGCCGGCGGCGGCGATTATCGTGCGCGCAGGCGGCGTTCAGAGCATCGGCGTACCATCGCAGTGTCTGGGTTTCATCGATCGCGCCCTGCACGTAATCACCGAATGACCCGTACGCGGAACTTCGGGTGCCCAGAGCAGCGGTGGGGACGACATCGGTATCATGGGTAGGTGGAGTACAGCCGGGAGACCAGCGCGTGCGGCTGATTTTCGGGGATAGGTTGCGTTTCAGTATTGTTGTACCATAAAACTAAATAGACGGCGGCCGAAAAGGACGGGCGCTGTCCATTGACTGCTGAATATGACAAACTGGCTGATCAAGGAATTGTAATGCTGCCACAACAGTGGGAAATCTTCAAGCGGGCTGCACGGCTGGAAAAGCTGGACAAGGTTCCGATGGCGCTGATCATCGACAGCCCCTGGATGCCCGGTTATTTAGGGATCAAGCACCTGGACTACTATCTGGACCCGGAGGTCTGGTTCCAGGCGAATCTCAAGATCATGCAGGAGTTTCCCGACATTATCTTCGTTCCTTCGTGGTGGATGGAATATGGGATGGCAGCGGAGCCTTCGGTGCTGGGCGCCAAGATCAAATTCTGGCAGGACAACACGCCGAGCGAATACCACACCCTGTACCGGCTGGAAGACATCGATCAGTTTCCGGAGTACGAAGTGGAGGCCGACGCTTTCGCGGCATTGACGCTGCATCGCATCGGCATGCAGCGGCAGAGGATTCTGGACGCGGGCTACATTCTGCCCATGGTGACTTCGCGCGGTCCCTTGTGCACCGCCGGATTTGTTCGGGGCACGACACCTGGTGGAAGATCCGGAAGGCGCGCACAAGCTGATCGATCTGTGCACCCGCGTGGTGATCGACTGGCTCAAGGCGCAGCACAAGGTGATGGGCGACACGGTGGAAAGCATTTTCATCCTCGATGACATCGTCGGGTTCATCAACGAGGAGCACTACATGGAGTTCGCGCATCCTTACCTGAAACGCATCTGCGACGCTTTCCCCGAGGAGTGGGTGAAGGTGTACCATAACGATGCCGAAGTGGACGCGTGCCTGGACCATCTGCCCGACGCCGGCTTCCACGTGCTGAATTGGGGCAAGCAGAAAGACATTCGCGAAGTGAAGCGCCGCGTGGGCGATCGCATGTGCCTGATGGGGAATGTAAATCCGCTGGAGATTGCGGTGCGCGGCACGCCCGATGAAGTGAAGGAAGCCACGCTAGACGTGCTGGAAGGCGCGGGCGGTGAGGGCATGATTCTCTCGGTGGGCGGCGGCACCAGTCCCGGAATGCCGCGCGAAAATATCGTAGCCATGCTGGAGGCGCTGGAAGAGTTCAACGCCAGCCGGCTGGTGGCGCAAGGGGTCAGGAATGGTTGATTACGCCCTGATGAATCAGTTTCTATACGAGGGCAATGCCAAGGAAGTGGAGCAGATGACCAAGGACGCCCTGGCGGAGGGGCGTGCGGTCCAGGAGATTCTCAACCAGGGACTGATCGCCGGCATGAGCGTAGTGGGCGAAGACTTCAAGCACAATGTGCTGTACGTGCCGGAAGTATTGATCGCGGCGCGCGCCATGAAGGCGGGGATGGCTGTTCTCAAGCCGCTGCTCACCGCCAAGGACAGCGTCACCAAGCGGGTGGGGGTGCTGCTCATGGGGACGGTGCGCGGCGATCTGCACGATATCGGCAAGAACCTGGTGTGCATGATGGCGGAGGGAGCAGGCTTCGAAGTGTACGACATCGGGGTGGACCAGAGCCTGGAGAAGTTTATGACGGCGGCCAACAAGCACCAGCCCGATATCATCGGGATGAGCGCGCTTTTGACCACCACCATGACATATATGAAGACCGTGATCGACGGCTTTCAGGCCGCCGGGCGTTCCGATATCAAGATGGCGGTGGGGGGCGCTCCCATCAGCCAGATGTTTGCCGACGAGATAGGCGCCGATGGCTACGGCGCGAACGCATCGGCCGCGGTGGACCTGTTCCTGCGTCTGGTAGCGGCGAGGGACAACGAAAATGGCAACCTACAAGATTCTGTACTGGCAGGAAGTTCCGTCTCAGATCAAAGCTGAGGACGACCTCGACGAAGTCACGCTGCCCCTGTCCGCCAGATTCATGGAGCGGATCGATCAACTGGCCGGCCAGCGTGGCCTGCAAGGGTCCGATGACTACCTGGCCCAATGGAAGTGGAGCGAGGAAGAAGAGCGCGAAGGCTCCGCCGAAGAGGTGGCGGCAGCGGTGAAGGCGGAATTGGAAAAGAGAAGCTTCTAATTCACCGCGGAGGCGCGGAGACGCGGAGAAAGGCAAATGCGTATAGTTCTTGGCCTTCTCCGCGTCTTCCTCCGCGCCTCTGCGTCTCTGCGGTGAACAAAGTTCTAGAATCCCGTGGCGGCATTACTTACCATCAACGGATGCAACGTGGAAGCGGCTCCCGGCGTCACGATTTTCGATTGCGCCGAGAGCGTGGGGATTCATGTGCCCACTTCCTGCCACAAGCAGGGGAAGTGCCGCGAGTGCATGGTGGAAGTGACCGGGGGGATGGAGTATCTCTCGGAGTCCACCGATCGCGAGCGGCACCTGAGCGGCGCGTTCCGGCTGTCTTGCCGCACCAGCATTCAGGGAGATGGGCGGGTCCGCTGCCACACCATGCGGCGCGGCCATATGCGGATCGAGCGGCAGGCCGTGGGACTTCCTCTTTTTGAGGCGCATGTGCCGCGGCCGGGCTTCGGGCTGGCGATGGATCTGGGCACCACCACGGTGGTGCTGCGCCTGCTCAATCTGGAAACCGGCGAACTGGTAGCGGACGCCTCCTTCGAGAACCCGCAGCGCTTCGGCGGCAGTGATGTGATGGCGCGCATCCACTACGACACGCTGCATCCCGGCAAGCTGTTGCGGCGCACGCTGGCGGGCTATCTGAGTCACGCCATCGAGGAGCTGCCGGTGGATCCCAAGGCCATCCGCGAAATGGTGGTGGTGGGCAACTCCACCATGCGTGACCTCTTCTTCCGGCAGAACGTCTACTCCATTGGACAAAGCCCATACCAATCCATCACCGAGATCGAAATGGCGGCGGGAAAACGCGCCACTACCAGTCTGACGGAGTCCGGCCGGCGCTGCCTGCTGCCCATTCATCCCGACGCGGAAGTCTACGGCGCTCCCGTGATCAGTGGCCACGTGGGCGCGGATGCGGCCGCCTGCATGCTGGCGGTAGACCTGGCGCACGAGGACCGCGTAGTCGCCATCATGGACATTGGCACCAATACGGAGCTGATCATGGGCAACCGGCATCGCATCCTGGCGGCGTCCTGTCCCGCTGGGCCGGCATTTGAAGGTGGCGCCATCGCCTGCGGCATGCCGGCTCTGGATGGCGCCATTGAAGACGTGCGGATCGATGACGAGGGCGGGTTCCAGTTGGACGTGATCGGCGGCGGAGCGCCGCTGGGAATCTGCGGGTCGGGCCTGGTGTCGCTGATGAGCGAGTTGATGCGTACGGGCCGGATGAACGATCGCGGCCGCTTCGAACATGATGTAGAGCGCATGGTGCTCGATGAGGCCAACAACGTCTACTTCGTGGAGAGCGACGTCAACGAACTGGCGCAGGCCAAAGGTGCGAACGTGGCCGGACTGCAGACGGTGTTCAGCAATTACGGCATCGGGTTTGACCAGGTGGACGTGTTCTACCTGGCGGGCGGATTCGGCCGGCATCTGGATGTAGATGCCGCTGCGCGGATCGGCCTGATTCCGGGCATCGCGAAATCGCGTATCGTGCAGGTGGGCAATGCGGCCATCGAAGGCGCGTCCATGGCGCTGCTCTCGCCGGCGAAGCGTCAGGAAATGGAAGACCTGGTGCGCCGCGTGGAGCATTGCCGGCTGGAGACGCATCCCGATTTCTTCGACTTCTTTGTGGATGGCTGCCAGTTCCGCCAGGTGGTGCTGCAATGACGCTTCGCCCCGAGGTGGATGTCCACGCCGCGGAGTACATGCGGCTGCTGGGCTATCCGCGCGATTTCATGCCCACCGGCCGCGCCAACGAATTGGCCGAATGGGCGCGCCAGTGGTACGCCTCGCATGGGCGTCCCTGGGTGTATACCAGGGAGATCGAAAGCCTGGAGTTGGCGGACGGAACGGTGCGGTTGGACGGTGTGCCGTTCAGCAGCAAACGTCTGCACATGACGCTTGAGGAGGCTCACGCGCATAGTGCCGTGCTGGTCGCGGTGAGTGCCGGTCCGGAGGCCGAAGAGTTCGCGCAGCAGCTTTGGCGCGACGAAAAGCCCGACGAATATTTCTTTCTGGAAGTGTTCGGTTCCGCGGTGGTGGAGCATCTGACCACCACTTCGGGAGCGCGGCTGTGCGGCTGGGCGGAAGAACGCCAGATGGCCGTTCTGCCGCATTACAGCCCCGGCTATGCGGGATGGGACATCGGAGAGCAGGGGCGGCTGCTGGAATCGATCGGGCACGCGATGCCTGGTCCTCTCCAGGTGCTGTCGTCCGGTGCGCTATTGCCCAAGAAATCGTTGCTGGCGGTGTTCGGTCTGACCCGGCACGTGGACCGCGTGCGGCGGTTGACAGATTTGGTGCCGTGCGAAAACTGCTCCTTCAGCCCGTGCCAGTATCGCCGCGTGCCGTATCGCCGCGCGCGGCGGGGCGTTTCCGAATTGCCGGTGGTCTCCCCCATGGAGCGTCCCGCGTATTCGGTGAATGGCAAAGCGCTGAAGCGCTGGGCGGCCGAGCGCCTCACTATGGAAGAGCACGCGGACGGTACCATTGAAGCGCGCTTCCGATACGACGGGACCACCTGCACGAATCTGGGCCGGCCGCTGGCGTTCGATTATGTCGTGAGGCTGGGGCCGCGCGACGAGGGCTACCCCATCCGCGAGCAGCGCTGCTCGCCCACGCCGGGCGATACCGGCCATACGCAAATGTGCCAGTACCTGGCCAACGCGGATCAGTTGATGGACAGCATCGGCCGCGAGAAGCCGCTCTTGGGGCAGCCGCTCGATGAAGTGTGCAGTTGATGGACAGCATCGGCCGCGAGAAGCCGCTCTTGGGGCAGCCGCTCGATGAAGTGCTCGCGTGGCGCCGCCCGGCCGCGGGCGCGGGCTGCTATTGCGACCCGGCCAGCCGCGAGCACAAGTGGGGGCTGGCGCTGGAGACGATCCATTACGCATTACACAGGAACGAGAATCGATGAAGAAACCCTTGCTGGAAGCGATCAAGGAACGCCCGCAGTTGGGCGATGGAGCCATGGGGACGCAGTTGATGCTGGCCGGCCTGGAGCAGGGCAACTGCGGTGAGGCGTGGAACCTCACGCACCCGGAAAGAGTGCTGGCCATTCAGCGGCGCTATGCCGAAGCCGGGTCGGACTGCATCCTGACCAATACGTTTGGCGGGTCGCGCATCATGCTGAACCGGCATGGCAACGCCGGCAAGGCGGTGGAGATCAATCAGGCTGCGGCGGCGATTGTGCGCCAGGCGTTCGGCGAGCAGGGCGGCTATTGTATCGGCGATATCGGCCCATTTGGCGGACTGATGGAGCCGTACGGAGACTTCACCGAAGAGCAGGTGCGCACGGCATTCGAAGAGCAGGCGCAGGCGCTGGTGGATGCCGGCGCGGACGCCATCATCATCGAAACCCAGACCGGATTGGAAGAGCTGCTGCTTGGAATCCGTGCCGCGAAACAGGCCGGCGCGGCGTGCGTGATCGGCTCGATGGCTTACGACGTGACGCTGGATGGTTCGACATTCCGCACCATGATGGGGATCGATCCGGAGCGGGCTGCCAAATTCATGGAAGAGCACGGGGCGGACATCGTGGCGTTGAACTGCGGTACCGGCATGGAAATGGAGCGGGCGCGGCAGGCGGCGATGCGCTACAAGAGGGTCACGCAGCTTCCGGTGATGGTGCAACCCAATGCCGGCCAGCCCAAGCTGGTGAACATGCAGGTAGTCTACGACGAAACGCCGGAGCAGATGGTGCAGGGCGTGGCGGCGCTGTTAGACGCGGGAATCGCGATTCTGGGCGCGTGCTGCGGCAGCACCCCGGACCACATCCGCGCATTCCGCGCGGCGATGGATCAGCACCTGGCGGAGCGATATGAAAACCAAACTCTGTGACCTCAACCCGGCGGCGGCGGAGAAACTGCCGGAGTTCACCGGTGACAAATCGGGAATCGGCGTGCATTACATGGACGCATTCCTGAAACCGATGAACGTCAAACTGGCGGATGGCACACCGGTGCGTTGCAAGCGGCGGGGCTTGAAAGTGGTGCTGTCCGCGGGTCCGAAGAAGGGCGAAGGGTTGATGCGGCGCCTGGCGGTGAGCCGCGACCCGGTGGTCATGCTGCAGGCCGCGCTGCAGGAGGCCGCGCAAGCCGCGGGCATCGAACTGACGGTGGAGGATGGCGCGGTCTTCATCGACTTATGACGGACTGTCTCAATCTTCAGGATCGCGTGGCCGTGGTGCTCGGAGGCACGAGCGGAATTGGCCGCGCGCTGGCCGTTGGGCTGGCGCAACACGGCGCCAACGTAGTTCCGGTGGGGCGGCGCGCCAGCGAAATTGACGCTGCGGCGAGCGAAATTGAAGCCGCCGGCCGGCGCACGCTGCGCCACGCGGCGGACGCTACCAGGCGAAGCTCGCTGGACGCACTGCGCGATGCCGTGACGGCTGCCTTCGGCCGCGTGGACATTCTGATCAACGCCGCGGGCTACACTTTCAAAGAGCCCACGGTGAGCGTCTCCGAAGAAAAATGGTCGGCACTTCTGGATACCAACCTCACGGGCGTTCTGCGTGCGTGCCAATCGTTTCACGGTGCGCTGGCGGCGAGCGGCAGGGGGCGGATCATCAACATTGCGTCGCTGGGTTCGTACCTCTCGTTCCACCAGGTGGCGGCGTATTGTGCGGCGAAGACGGCAATCCTCTCGCTCACGCGCAGTCTGGCGTGCGAATGGGCGGCCAGCCATATCTCCGTCAACGCCATCGCACCGGGCGTTTTTCCCACGGAGATGAACGGGCACCTGGTGATGGGGACGGCGCGCGGCAAAGAGATTCTGATGCGCACCCCCATGCGGCGCTTCGGCAAACCCGAGGAACTGGTGGGAGTAGCGGTGATGCTGGCGTCGGACGCCGCCAGTTTCCTCACCGGGCAGTGCATTGCGGTGGATGGAGGCTATCTGGCCTCGGGAGTGAATTCGTAGTATGCCGATGAAGATTTGGTTGCTTCTCACGGCGGCCGCTGCGCTGCACGCTGAGACGGGGTATGACGCCTGGCTGCGATACGCTCCGCTGGAAACGGTACCCGCGTTGCCCGCGGTGGCCGTGGTGGCCGAGGAGTCGCCGCTCGAGATCAGCGCGCAGCAGGAACTGATTCGCGGGCTGCGCGGCATGACAGGCCGCACTCTGCGCGCCGAGACCGGACTCCCGCAGGAAGGCGCGATCGTGCTGGGAACGTTGGCGCAACTCGGGCGGGTGGCGCCAGACTGGCATTTGAGCGCCACTCTGGCGGCGGACGGATATTGGCTGAAGACCGTGACGGCGGGCCGCTTGCACTATATCGCGATCGCCGGCGCCGACGAGCGTGGTGTGCTCTACGGCGCCTTCGCGCTACTACGCAAGATTGCGCTTGGCGAGCCCATCGCCGCGCTGGACGAGCGCGAGTCTCCGTACGCGCCGGCTCGCTGGGTGAATCAGTGGGACAGGCTGGCAGGCACAATCGAACGGGGCTACGGCGGCGATTCCATCTTCTGGGAAGCTGGCCACGCGCGGACGGACCTCAAACGCGTGGGCGATTACGGCCGCTTGCTGGCGTCGCTGGGCCTCAACGCCTGCGCGATAAACAACGTGAATGCCGACATCCGCATTCTGTCGCCGGAGTTGATTCCGCAGATCGCGCGCATCGCCGATGCCTTCCGCCCATGGGGAGTGCACGTGGCGATTGCGGTGGACTTCGGAAGTCCCAAGAGCGTCGGCGGATTGGATACGTTCGACCCGGTGGATCCTAAAGTGGGCGATTGGTGGAAGTCCAAAGTGGATGAGTTGTACCGCGCCGTGCCGGACCTGGCAGGGATTGTGCTGAAGGCCGATTCGGAAGGCCGCGTGGGGCCCTCCACCTACGGCAGGACACACGCCGAAGCGGCCAACGTGGTGGCGCGCGCTCTGGCGGCGCACGGCGGGCTGCTGTTCTATCGCGGCTTCGTCTACGACCATCACATGGATTGGAACAACCCGAAGAACGACCGGGGCCGCGCCGCCTACGACAATTTCCACGACCTGGATGGCAAGTTCGACGACAACGTGATCGTGCAGATCAAGAACGGTCCGATCGATTTTCAAGTGCGCGAACCGGCATCGCCACTGTTTGGCGCTCTCGAGAAAACCAACGAGGCCATCGAGCTGCAAGTCACCCAGGAGTACTTCGGACAATCCAAGCACATGGTGTTTCTGGCGCCGATGTGGAAGGAAGTGCTGGATTTCGACATGCACGCCAACGGCAACGCTGCCACGCCGGTGAAGGCGCTGGTGGCCGGCAAGACGTTCGCGCGTCCCGTGGGCGGTTTCGTGGGCGTGGTCAACATCGGGCTGGACGACAACTGGAGCGGCAATCACCTCTCGCAGGCCAATCTATATAGCTACGGCCGGCTGGCCTGGAATCCCGATCTTTCCGCGCGGCATATCGCCGAGGAGTGGACCAGGCTCACGTTCGGGACGAATCCCAAGGTGGATGAAACGATCGTCACCATGCAACTCAGCAGTTGGCGGACCTATGAGAATTACACCGGGCCGCTGGGACTGCAGACCCTCACCGATATCACGGGGAATCATTATGGCGTGAACGTGGAGGCATCCGAGCGCAACGGCTGGGGCCAGTGGCATCGCGCGGACGAAACGGGTGTCGGGATGGATCGCACCGCCGCTACGGGCACGGGCTACATCGGGCAGTATCGGCCGGCGGTGGCGCAAGGGTACGAATCGCTGGCGGCCTGTCCGGACGATCTGCTGCTGTTTCTGCATCACGTGCCGTATAACTACAAGCTGCACTCCGGTAAGACGGTGGTGCAGTACATTTACGATTCGCACTACGAAGGCGCGGACGCGGTGGCACGATACGCGCGCCAATGGAAATCGCTGAAGGGGCTGGTGGACGAGCAGCGCTACAAGGCGGTGCTGGCGCAACTGGAGTATCAGGCGGGTCAGGCGATTGTATGGCGCGACGCGGTGAACGTGTGGTTCCAGAAGGCTTCGAAGATCCCAGATGCCAAGGGCAGAGTGGGGCATGAGCCGGGACGCTACGAAGCGGAGGCGATGACTCTCGCCGGCTACACGGTCCGCAACGTGATGCCGGCGGAAGATGCGTCCGGTGGGAAGGCCGTGGGGTGCCCGGCGGGTGCGGGGACGTGTTCGGCGTCCATGAAGTTCACCGGCGAGCCCGGCTGGTACACCTTGCACGTGGAGTACTTCGACCAGTCCAACGGCGTGGCGCACTATCGGGTATATGTGGGCAAGCAGATGGTGGACGAATGGGCGGCGGACCTGCGGCTGCCGACGATGCGGCTGGATTCCACGTCGTCCACGCGCCGTACGATCGCGGGAATCGCCCTGCGTCCTGGCGACGAAATTCGCATCGAAGGCCAGCCCGACGGGAGTGAAGTTGCCGGGCTGGACTACTTAGAGGTAACGCCGGCGGTCTTGCCGCCGGTCCGGTAACGCCGGCGGTCTTTGCCGCCGGTTGTGCTGTCTTGCTGCGGCTTACCCTCTCACCACTGGTGCCTCATAAGCGCTCGACCACCGCCACTCTTCGGCACAAGCCGCCAGCCCTTTTCGCACTGGATTGGCTTCGACATACGCAATCGTGGCCAAGAGTTCCTTCTCCGATCGCATCCACCTGTCGTAATACTCCCGCTGCCAGAATGGGCCTGCCCTGCCAAGCAGTGCATTGGCGCGACTGGCCGTCGCAGTTTTCAGCCATCGCATGACCTCGGAAAGTGGCTGGATCGACTTCAGCAACACGTGAACGTGATTGGGCATCACCACCCACGCGAGCAGATCGTACGAGCGGCGAACGTCTTCGCCGTAATACAGTGCTTAAGCCGCTATGTCGGCAATCTCCGGCCGGTCTAACCACTGGGGGCAACTCGGAGCGATCCGCCAAGTTACGAAAACTGGGCAGTGTTCGGGCGTCCAATGGGGCAGTCTTCTTTGCCAGTACATAAAGAACCGGCGGCAAGACCGCCGGCTTTACGGAACCGGCGGCAAGACCGCCGGCGTTACCAATCAGTGCGGCCGACGCGGGGGAATTCTCTAGAACGTAAATTTCGCGCCTAACTGAACGGAGCGTCCACCGCCGGTGCCGTTGACTCCCACGCCGGAACCGATCGTTCCCGTGATGAAGCCGAAGTTAGAGCCGAAACCTGTATTGGGATTGCTGAACTGCGGCGTATTGGTGGTGTTGAAAGTCTCCAGGCGAAGCTGCAGCCGCATCCGCTCATTCATCTGGATCCACCGCGAGAGGCCCGCACTGGTGCCCCACAAGTTCGGACCGCTGAAGATATTGCGGCCGGTAGTCCCTTGCACGTTGGTGGGAGCTTTGGCGAAGCTGCTGGTGCTGAACCACGGGTTCCCGGCGTTGAT
Organism: Candidatus Sulfopaludibacter sp. SbA3; assembly: GCA_900290315.1. GTDB lineage: Bacteria > Acidobacteriota > Terriglobia > Bryobacterales > Bryobacteraceae > Sulfopaludibacter. Next base: position 15,936 of record OKRF01000124.1, read on the forward strand.
CCCGCCCAGGACCGTGACGGGAGCAATTTGGTCCAGTGTCGCATTGCCGCCGCTGCCCAGGTTCAGACTGTTGCTGCCCGTGAACGAAAGCGGCCTTCCGGTGCGGAACGTGAAAATCCCCGACAACTGCCAGCCGCCGAAGAGCTTCTCGCCGATGCCATGCGACAACAGCGGCTTGCCCTTGCCGAACGGCAGCTCATAGAGATAGCTTTGGATGTAATTGAGGGTACGGTCGAAGTCCGCAGGAGCATAGTTCCGCTGCAGGCCCTGTCCTGCATAGAAATAGAGTCCGCCGTCGTCGCCGGTCTCGAAATCCATCGCCTTCTGCCAGGTAAATGCCGTCGTCATGCGGAATCCCGAGCGGAAATTCCGGTCGAATTTTACCTGTAGGGAGTTATAAGTCGAAGAGAAACCCTGAAAGTACATAGTAACTGCCGCCGTCTGCCCGTATTTGACGAAGTAAGGCTCACCGGCCGTGCCCGCACCAATGATCAGGCCGGCGTTGAGGTTGTTCTGCGCCGGAGTATCTACGCCGTGGCTGCCTACATATGCCACGTCGATGTTGAAGCTCCAGGGCAGTTGCTGCTGGATGGCGAAGTTCCACGTCTCGATGTAGCCGTTGCGATAATCCTTCCGGATGACGATCTCCGAGGTAGTCGGATTCGGATTGGTAATGATGCCGGTCGCCGGCACCACCACGGGATCCGGAGCCGGGAACCCGTTCTGGAAAGTCGGAGCCAGGCCGCCGGGCAATTGGGCCGCGGCATAGTTATCAGACCCGCTCGGGGCGACATACTGATTGTTCGATCGGACCGGGAAGTTATACCCCCACGTATTGTCGGGGAATGGCGTGTAGCTGACGCCCATACCGGCGCGGACTACCGTCTTGGGCGTCAAGCGATAGGCCACGCCCAGCCGGGGCGCGAAATACCTATATCGGGCCACCACCCCCATGTTCATGGGATTGCCGCCGATACCGGCGAGCACCAGGGTGTTGTTAGTGGGGTCGTAGTTGGAGAACCCGCCCGGGAAGTGCGGAGTCGGCGGCTGGTAGAATTCCCAGCGCAGACCCAGGTTGACGGTCATTTTCGGCGATACCTGCCAATTGTCCGCTCCGTAAAGGAAGACCTGCGTAGTTCGCAACGCCGGGAAGTAAGTATTGACATCGCGCGCCACCTGGCTGGGAACGTCGAGCAGGAAGCTGGCAAAATCGTTCGCCAACCCCTGCGACGAGCCCGTGCATCCAGACGGCGGACCGCTCACCGGCACCGTCGTGCACGTCTGTTTGGAAGTTTGTTGCGTACTGAAGGTGATTACGCCACGGGGACTGAATGTCTGGTCCTGTAACAGGTCATCCCGGATGCGGCGGATGTCCGCGCCCCACTTAATCGTGTGGTTATGGGCGATCTTAGTCCAGGAGTTGACCATATCGATATTGGCTTCCGCGCGATCCCATGGCAGACTGGCGGAGTATCCAAAGAGGGGACTGGAGTAATCGCCGATGCTGATTCCCACAAAGCCGCTGGTGAACGGTCCCAGGTTGACGCCCGGGACGCCGATAGCGGTGGAATCGTCCTTTCCGTAATCGCTCTGGAAGGCGTCGTTATGGTAGTGCGCCACGCCCAGGCGGACCTCCGTGAGCAGAGTCGGGGTGACCGTGCGGTTCCAATTGAGTCCGGTGCTATAGGTCTTCTGAGCGCTGGAGTCTTCGAAGGCGCCCTGAGCGGGGCCGCCGGCGTCCCCGAAAATCGGCGCCTGAAAGGACACCGGGCGGGCAAAACTGAAGCGGCCGCTGATGCGGTCCTTGTCCGACAGGTTCCAATCGATCTTGGAATCGATCTGGTTGTTGTGCTTCCGCGCGGGAAGCAGAGCAAAATAGTCGTTGGTCTGGGAAGTAGGTAAGAAAGCCTCATTCGTCGGCGGCAGATAGGAGAGCATCTTCAATGAAACCGGATTGATGCGGCTTAAAACGGAGTCCGGTTTTGTCCCGATCCATCCTGCAGGCCGGTCAAAGGATCGTAAACCGTATGTCCGGGATCTCCACTGAGATTGCCGGTGCGGAACGCGTCGTCCGGAATGTTTTCCTGGTTGGTGTTCGCCTCGTGGTCCAGGGTGCGCAGATAATTGGCGAAGAAGAACACCTTGTTTCGCTTGATGGGCCCACCCAGATTGCCGCCGAAATAGTTATAGGCCAGGTGCCCGACCGAAGGGTTGAAGAACGAACGCGCATCGAACGCGCTGTTCTGCAGGAACTCCCATCCCGCGCCGTGAAAAGCGTTTGTTCCGGACTTGATCATGACGTTGACCACGGCTCCGGTAGATCGCCCCAGTTCCGGATCGTGGTTGGTGGTGGAAACACTCACCGTCTGGATAGCCTCCGCCGGCGAAATCAAGATCTGGAGCAGGCCCGTTTTTTCGTTGTTATCGATGCCTTCAATCTGATAGTTATTGCCCATGCGCGGCTGGCCGTTCACATTGGTTTGCAGCGAACTGGATGCGTTGAAAGCCTGGGAGTGCTGGAAGGTCTCTTCCATCGTGCCCGGCACCAGGTCCAACAGGCTTTGGAAGTTGCGATTCACGCCGAGCGGGAGCTCTTCGACGAGCTGCATATCCATCGATCGGCCGGTATCCGCGCGTTCCGTCTGCAGCGCTGCTGGAGCCGCGGTCACTTCGATGGTCTGGTTCAGCTCGCCCGGGACCATTTGCATGTCCACGCGCGGACTGGTGTTGGCCTCGAGAATGACGCCACCCCGGACTTCCCGCTTGAAGCCGGGCATTTCGACATCGACCTGGTAGGTTCCGGGGGGCATCTCTGGAAAATCGTAGTAACCCGATGCATTAGTCAATTTGCTGTGAGCGACTTTGGTGTTGGTCTCGGTGAGCGTGACCTTGGCATTCACAATAGCGCCGCCGGAAGCGTCCGTGACGGTTCCGACAATGGTGCCATTGACTGCCTGGGCAAGAGCCAGCCCTGTGGTAACGATAACCGCCAGGCACGCGAAACACATCGAACGCAGATGGCGCATGTACTAACCCCTCCCGCAGAGACGTCGGGCGGCGAGGCCCGATTTGGTCCACTGTTGGGAGAGTATATTCCGGAGATATCGCTAAAGGCAAGAGAAAAGGATCAAAAAAGTTTGGGAATTTACTGTTGTCGTCGCAATCGAAACCGGCGGCAAGACCGCCGGCGCTACCGAATCCGCGCGCGCAGACGCTCCACGATCTGCTGGAGGCGCGGGCTCGGCTTCAGCCGCAGCACCGCCTCGAATTCGGCGAGCGCCTCCGGGTCGTGCCCGGACATCCGCAAAAGGGCCGCGGCCAGGTTGTAATGCGCATCCGCGAAACCCGCGTCCAGTTGCAAAGCTTGCCGGTATTCGGCCACGGCATCGGGCAGGCGGCCGGGGATTTGCGAGAGGGCGTATCCCAGGTTATTGTGCGCCACCGCGGAATCCGGGCGAATGCGCAGCGCCGTTTGATATTCTGCGATGGCGTCGGCAAGCCGTCCGGGTATTTGCGAGAGCGCGTTCCCCAGATTGCTGTGCCCGCTCCAGTAATCCGGGCGGATGCGGATGGCGGCCTGGAACTCCGCAATGGCATCCGGCAACTGGCCGGACTGGGCCATGGCGCGGCCCAGGTTGTTATGTGCTT
>OKRF01000009.1:0-7601 GCA_900290315.1 Candidatus Sulfopaludibacter sp. SbA3
GGTCCAGGCGCGACGCTGCCGCCACACCCAATCCATCGGACAGGCCTCCGCCAACTTCTCTTTCTGCCCGGCAAACGTCGCGATGGATTGCTCGACCATTCCCTTGCTTGCGGAATCGGACGTCAACACCTCGCGCAGGTCTGTCAATTGCTCGTCGAAGTACGGCGCGGAGACCGTCTGGTCCTGGCTCATCCACAGTGGCGAAGAGTGGAGCGCGGCGGCGGTAAACAGGCGGGCAGCGATATCGCCCGAATCNNCACCGCTGCCACGCCATCCGTTTTGAACTTTCGCAGCAGGTCGGCCAGTGCCTCATACCAGAGTTGCTCCACCGCACGCCTGAGGGCGCCGCGGATGAATTTGCCCTGCGGATTCCAGACTTCGTCCCGTCCCCAGGCTTGCACGCAAAGAGCTGGATGGGTGTTTTCAAAAACGGGTATCCGCACGATTCCGAGGCGGGCAGGCTTGCCGCTGTATGTGAAGATGCCGGCGCGAAACGGTTGGGCGGCCCCGTCGGAGAGTAGATGAAAACCGGGCATCGATTCGAACGGCGTGGAGAAAGCCGTGCTCCCGTCCAACGCGTAGCCCAGAGCTGCGCAGCCGCCCGCCGCGTCCTGCCGGGAATAAACGGGATTGTCGGGCCGGGGGCTCGTGACGGCCAACGGGGGCGCCAGCGCCGCCAGTTGCGAAAAATGGCCATCGTGAAAGCTGGTTACGAAGTTGAGCAGCGCGCTCCGCGCATCCTCATCGCTGCGCGCCGATTGGAGCGCCGCCAGGGTTCGCCGGTCGAGCGCGGGCAAGTCCACGCCCCCCTCGGGCGATGCGAACCACGCCAGATTGGAATACCGCTTCTCCAGAGCCTGTTTCAAACTCGCGTAGTCCTTTAGCCACGGGTCGCGGTCGAAGTTTGCAGTCTGCGCCATGCAGTAGAACGTTACACAGCAAGCGGCTGCCACCAGCCCGCCGAGCCGCCACGTCCAGGTATTTCGTTTTGCCATAACCGAAGTGTACGCGCCGATTCCGGGTTTTTCTCACACAGATCAAGCGTATTTGCACGGGATGAGCGTTTCGGCTAGACTGGGCAAAGAAAAGTGGGGCCGATGCTCAGTCTGCGGGTTACCCAGTACACGCCCGGCGGCGCCATGGCTCCGCACCACCACGAGGAACCCTCGCTCATTGTGGTGGTGGGCGGTGTATACAGCGAACGCATTCAAGCTTCGGAAACCGAGCATGGCGCGGGTCGCATGCTCTTCTACCCGGCCTATGCGACGCATTCGCAGCGTTTCGGCGCCGCCGGCGCACGCAAGATTGTCTTTACGCCTCAGGCTTCCTCGCTCGAGTATCTGCAGAACCACGGAATCTCGCTCGATACCGCTCGCTACCTGCACTCTCCCGCCATTCCGCAACTCGCTTCCCGTGTGCTGGCGGAGAGGCGAAACCAGGATGAATTTGCGCCGCTGGCGCTGGAGGGCATCCTGATGGAATTGGTGGCTGCTTTTGCGCGAGGAGAACGCGACGGCCGGGTTGCAGCGCCCCCGCCGTGGGTCCGCGCCGCGCGGGACCTCATTCGCGACGCGTTGGACCAGAACGCTTCACTGGAAGGCATTGCAGCCAAGGTGGGCAGGCATCCGGTTCACCTTGCCAAGGAGTTTCGCCGCCACTTCGGCACGTCGATTGGCGCCTATCGGCGGCATCTTCGCGTGCAGCAGGCCGCCACAATGCTGCTGCGCCAGAACGTCGATTTGACGGAGGTGGCGCTCGCCTGCGGATTCGCCAGCCATTCCCATCTGTGCCGATCCTTCAAGGCGGCGTACGGCGTTACGCCCTCGCAGTTTCGAACCCAGCGATTGTAGTTCGATATACTCGCGATATCGCTTATGGTTGCTTCGAGAGTTCTCTTTGCGCTGTGTGTCTGGCTGCTCCCGGTCCAGGCGGAGATTCTGGTTCTGCGCGGGAAAGTGGTGATGCAGGACGGGTCGGCGCCGCCGGGGAGCGTTACCATCGAGCGGGTCTGCGCGGGCGCGCCGCCGGTCAAGAAGGCAGCGACCGATTCCAAAGGCTTCTACATCTGGCACGTGCTGGATAACGATATCCCCGCGAACATGGCGAACACGCAGGACGACGTGCGCGGCGGCCAGTTGCAGGAATCCAACTGGACCCAAGGGGTGCGGCCCAGCGACGTGCCATGCCGGCTGCGCGCCAAACTGGCGGGGTACGAATCGAACTCCATCAATCTCTCAGACCTTGGCTGGACGGGCAATCCCGATCTGCCGGCGCTTACGCTCTACAAGCAGGGCACGCAGCAGTTCGCCGACCTTTCCGCCATCGCCGTGCCGTCGAGCGCCGAAGCAGCGTGGGGCAAAGCCGCCAAGGCGATGCAGGCGAAGAACTGGGCGGACGCCGAACGGTTCCTGCGCAGCGCCGTGCAGGTTGCTCCCAGATTCGCCGAGGGTTGGAACACGCTGGCGATGGTTTGCCAAAACCAGAAGAATCCGGGCTGCGAGCGCGACGGGTNNGCAGCCGCTGAAGCGGCCGATGGGGTCTTCAAAGCCGATCCCTTTCACAGCCACCCGGAAGCGTACAGCGACAACGCCATCGTGCGGTTCCAGTTGAAAGATCTGGAGGGCGCGCTGGCGAGCGCCGCGGAAGCGGTCCGCGCGGATCCCACCCACCAGTATCCCGATTCGGAAAGGGTGTTCGGCATCCTGCTGGAGGCCAAGGGCGATTACCCGGCGGCCGCCGTGCACCTGCAAAAGTACCTGGAACTGGCGCCCAAAGCGCCGGATGCAGCGGACGTCCGAAAGCGGATCGACAACCTGGGCAGAGCGCCCGCGGGCGAGCTGGCGCCAGCGCTGGATTCGGCGGATCGCAACCTGGCTCCCGGCGGCGAGGCGTGGGTTCCGGGCGGGTTGAAGGCTTTCGCGATCATGGCGCAACTGAAGGGCACTCCTTCCTACGGCAACTTTTTCGAACTGTATTGCCGCGCGATCGAGCATGAGACGTCGTTTCTGAACGGCGTGCGGCTTCCCAAGTATGCCGAGAGCTTGCAGGCGTACATGGCGGCGGTGGCGGAGTTAATGCGCACCGGCGAAAAACGCGGCACGTCCACCGTAGTGACCATCACGCCCGTCAATGCCGCCAGGGTGCTCCCGCTGTTGGGCTGGAGGATGGTGGAACTGGAAGGCGATACGCTGGTGGAACCGGGCGACCGGCCGGCCGATGCGCTGCGCCAGCAGATGCCCGCGGCCTTCGGGATCGACGAGATCGCTATGCGCCAGGCGCTGCTGGCGCACCGCAGCTATGCTTTCGAAATCCCGGTGGAGAATGCGCGCCTGGTGGGAGGCGCCGCGTGGAGCGCGCTCATGAAGGATCTGCCGCCATTTCCGGGAGGGATCGCGGAAGCCTTCGCCCGCGACTTCCGCATGGCCCGGGCATACGCGGGACTGAGCGCCATGGATCCCGAAGCGGCCGTGGCGGCGGTAAAAGGAGTGGGACTGCGCAACCTGGTGCTGCTGGACTCCGCCCTGCTGGCGAATTACGGCGACGCGTTGGCGGTTTCGCAAGGTGTGGTGACCGTGCCGGGCGGCGCGGCCGCAGAGCCGGGTTGGGCCGACCTGGCGGGCGCCAATCCGCACGATCCGCCGGCGTTCCTGCGCAAAGTCCTGGACAAGGATCACGGCAGCCTGGCGGCGTTCTACTTCGCGCTGGCGCACGCCGATGCGGCGCACCAGCGATTCTTCACGCAGACGGCCAAGAGAGCGCAGTTCTTCTACGCGTGGTATCGGGATTCCGGCGAGGTGTACCTGGGGCAGGATCGCAAAGTGGGAACGTGGCGGCCTGGATTTTTCCAGAATCTGCCGCTGGATACGGCTGGATACGGCGGGCCACGTACATTACCCCGGCGGAAAGGCGGCTTGGACGGCGTCGGCGGCGCCGGATGACGATGCGCTCACGGGTGTCCGGAACCTGGAAGCGTTGGTGCCGCTGGCCCGGCTGGAGCGGGAACGCCGGGCGCCGCTGGACGAAGCCGAAACGTTCCTGCTGGTGCAGCACTACGCGGAATGGAGTTCGCTGCTGCCTTACCTCCAATCCCTGCCGGGGGTGGGAGCGGCGGAGTTGCGGGAAATGCAGGCCTTCGCAGATAGTGTCTCCGCGCTGAAACCGGGGGTGCGCAATAGCGTGATGGCGGAGTGGCATTCGCTGGTGGAGTTACTGGTGCTGGGAAGGCGCTCGGGCGCGTTGGATGGCGCGGCGGCCGCGAGCGCGTTCCGGCAGGCGTGCCGGAGTTTAACAGCGAGCGATCACGCCGCGAAGGCGATAGGAATTCTGCGCTCCTTGCTGCGCGTGGGTGGAGATCTGGATGAAGCGGTGCCGGTACGGTTGCTGCGCTTGAGCGGCGCGCGCCGGGCGGCCTTTGAGCGAGTGAAGGAACTGCAGAGTGTGCCGCGGCTGGACGAGGCGCATGCCGCGGCGGCGCTGAGCGGCCAGGTGTACGCCGCGCTTCTGGACCCGGACAACCTGATGGTTGCGGCCGACCCCGCCCTGCTGAGCAAGCATCGTTTCATAAAAGAAGTGGAAGGCAAGCAGCCTCCCGTTTTCTTCCCTACCGAGCTGATGAGGGCGTCGGCTGCACCGGGGTCGTACCTATGCGGCGGATTCGCGGAGTTGGCGGACGAGATGAAGGATGTCGCCCGCCTCGGTCCCACATCCCCCGAACCCAATGCCCTCGTCGCGTCGGCCGGCGTACACGAACCCGCGGCGGCAGCGGCGGAGGTCAATGGCCCTGTCGCTACCGAGGCGGTGTTCCGCACCAGCGCCCGGCTGGTGGAGGTGTACGCCACGGTCACCGACGACCGCGGCCGCTATGTGGATGACCTGCCCGCGCGGGCATTCACCATTCTGGAGAACGGCAAACCCGTGCCTTCGGTAGCGTTTGAAAACCGCGCCTCCAGCGTGTCTGTCGCTCTGTTGTTCGACACCACCGGCAGTATGCACGGCGCGTTGCCGTCACTCAAGAGCGCCGCGCTCAAACTGATCGGCGAATTGCGGCCCATCGATTCGGTCGCTGTGTACAGCTTCGCCGATACGGTGAATGAACTGCAGCCTTTCACCAACGATAAGACCGCCGCCGAACGGGCGGTGCTGCGCACGCGGGCCTACGGCGCGACCGCGCTCTACGATGCACTGGTTCGGGTGAATCACGATCTGGCGTCGCGCAGCGGCAAGAAGGTGATTGTGGTGTTCACCGATGGCTCGGACAACCTCAGCGTGCTCACCAACGAGATTGCCATGCAGCGCGCCAAGAACGCCGGCATTCCCATCTACACCATCGCGCAGGGCGACGCCATGAAGACCCCCGCGCTACTGAAGCAGCTTTCGACTCTTTCCAAAGCAACCGGCGGCGTGGCCTTCACGATCAGTGTTCCCGCCGAAATCCGCAAGGTGTTCGAGACGGTGTCGCAGGATCTGATGCATGGCTATCTGCTGGCGTTCCAGCCACCCAGCGTGGAAGGCCATACGTGGCGGACCATTGAAGTCGCGTTGCAGGAGACGCACAATCGCAAGGTTCGAGCCCGCGAGGGCTACTTCCCGGAGTAGGACAGACGATCGTTTTCCGTCGTCTGTCGGGATGGGCGTTCCGCCCGGATAGCGTCGGGATAAACCGGCGTGAAGCAGTGAATGAAAGAGGATGGGCGTTCCGCCCGGATAGCGTCGGGATAAACCGGCGTGAAGCAGTGAATGAAAGAGTCAGGCAGGAAAGGAGTAGCGAACCATCCTGACCCCGAGGCATGTGAGGGCAGCCGTAAGGCTGCACTTGAAGCGTTGGGAAGGGGCACATGGAGGCTGGGTATCCCTGAAGTAGATGAGCTCCGAAATAGCCAAGACCAGAGACGCCGACGGTGTCGGGCGAACCGGAAGGCAATACTGCGGCGCGCGGGAGATCGCGAGTGCGTCACAGGCTCTGCGGAGTCGTAGACCCCAGGCATGCATGGAAACTTCAGGCACGAGAACCGAGAGACCCTGTTGCCATCCGTGGGCGGTAAGGAGCGGATCCCACATGCACGGTGATAGGGAGTCGCACAGAGGCATAGTAGCGATGAAGCGGTCGAACGAAGGCATGGGAGGGCCGAAGGAGATCGCGGAGGGAAGGCTTCTGACCAAGGAGAACAGGGCAGAGCCTAACCCGCAACGGACACCGAGCCGAGAGCGGGCCAAGTGGGCTGGACCGTGTACGACAAGCAGCCAAAGGGAACGGGAAGATACGGTTCACGGCGCTGCTGCACCACGTGGACGTCGAACTGCTCCGCAGCAGCTACTACCACCTGAAGAGGAAGACGGCGGGAGTGGACGGAGTGACGTGGCAAGAATATGGAAACGGACTGGAGGAGCGGTTAGTAGACCTCCATGGACGGGTCCATGGTGGAGCCCATCGAGCGAGAGCGTCACGGAGAGTCTAGATCAACAAAGAGGATGGTCGGAAACGGCCATTGGGGATCGCGGCGCTGGAAGACAAAATTGTGCAAGGCGCGGTGGTTCAGGTTCACAACCAGATCTGGGAAGAGGACTTTGTAGATTTTTCGTACGGATTCCGGCCGGAGCGAAGCCAGCACGACGCGCTGGATGCGCTGGCGGCAGGGATGACTGGCAAGAAAGGGAACTATGTCGTGGACTTGGAGATCCGATCATTTTTCGACAAAGTTGGTTATGGCAGCTTCGACGGCGGAGCCAAAAGCATCGCTGGAGCTGGGAGCGGTTTGAGGAGAAGCTCGGGCACTCGATCCCGGAAGTCGAGATCCTGCATCCGTACCCGGAGGTGCGCTATGCGTCAGAACATCCAAGGTAAGAACCGTGTGCGTTAGGAGCGCTTGCACGGATACGTGCGGGGGGTGCCGGGTAACCGGCATCCCTACCGCGACCGAAACTTCATGAAGAACGAGCGCCGGCGGCCTCGCCGCCGGTTGCGCTGGCCGACCGGCGACAAGATCGCCGGCGTTACCCAGTCGCTGTGCCGGTTTTTCGACCCTGTCTCCTTCGCGTCTGTCCACTATGTTCCAATAAATGCATGAGCGGGGTGCGAGGGTACTTTCCGATTTTGCAGGACCGGGTGCGCAAGCGGCAGTTCAACTCGCTGTTCCTGTTCGTTACGTCGCGATGCAATTCGCTGTGCCGCACCTGCTTTTATTTCGACAAGCTCAATAGCAAAGACGATCTGACCACTGGGCAAATCGAGCGGATCGCCCAGACCGCGCCGCCGTTCCGCAAGCTCTGGCTTTCGGGCGGCGAGCCGTTCCTGCGCGACGAGTTGGCGGAAATCGTCGGCATGTTTGTCCGCCGCAACGGCGTGCGCAACGTGAACCTGCCAACCAATGGCCTGTTGCCGGAGAAGATCTTCCCCGTCATGGATCGGATGCTGGAACTGTGTCCGGAGACTTCGATCGATTTGAATTTCTCGCTGGACGGCCTGGCGAAGACCCACGACGCGATTCGCGGGGTGCCGAACAACTTCGTACGGACGCTGGCCACGATGCGCCAGGCGGCCAAGCGGTATGCGGGCATCAAACGCCTGCGCCGCAATGTGCTGACGGTGATCACGCGGGAAAACT